>CAVIHT010000012.1:0-68542 GCA_963642795.1 Bacteroidaceae bacterium | reverse complement strand
TGGGTAAAAAGTTATTTACAATCACGCTGTGCCTGTTCATCAGCATAGGCGCGGCGCTGGCCCAGAAAGGAACGGTCACCGGAGTCGTGCGCGACGCAGCGACGGGTGAGGCGATTCCTTTTGCCTCCATCATGGAGAAAGGCACCATGAACGGTATCTCCTCGGGAGAGGACGGAGCCTACTCGATTTCCGTCTCAAACACGAGTTCGGCCGTTCTTGTCTTCAGTTCTGTCGGCTATGTCTCCACAGATGTGCCTGTTAACGGAAGGACGAGAATTGATGTCTCCTTGAAGGTGGACAATGTCCTTGACGATGTCATCGTGGTGGCCTACGGTACCGCGACCAAGGAATCATTCACCGGTTCCGCGGCGATGGTGAAAAGTGAGACCATCGAGAAGAAAATCGCCACGAACGTGACGAGCGCCCTCGCGGGCACGACTCCTGGCGTTCAGCTCATCTCTTCAAGCGGTGACCCTACAAGCAATTCCTCAACCTTGAGAATCCGCGGTATCGGTTCCATGAGCGCAAGCAACAGTCCGCTCATCGTGGTGGACGGAGTGCCTTATGAGGGTGCCATCTCGGACATCAACCCGGGTGACGTAGAGTCCATTTCAGTCCTGAAGGACGCCGCGGCATCGGCCATCTACGGTCACCGCGGAGCGAACGGTGTCGTCCTGCTTACCACCAAGAAAGGAAAATCAGGCGAGGCCACAGTAAAGCTTGACGCCAAATGGGGTGTGAACTCACGGCTCATTCCTCAGTACGATGTCATCACCGACCCTGCCGAGTATTATGAGACTTGGTACAAGATGATGTACAACTCTTACTATTACGCTGGCCACACGGTAGCGGAAAGCTATGCCTACGCCGACAAGAACCTCCTTGATCAGAACAACGGCGGTCTCGGCTACCTGGTGTACACTGTACCGGAAGGACAGAAGCTCGTGGGCACGAATTTCAAGCTCAATCCTAACGCCACTCTCGGCTACTCCGACGGCGAGTACTACTACACCCCTGACGACTGGTATGACGAGGTTTATCACAACTCGCTGCGCCAGGAGTACAATCTTTCCGTGAGCGGAGCCACCGACAGGTTCAACTACTATGCGAGCGCCGGTTTCCTCGATGACGGAGGTATGGTGAGCAATTCCGAGTACAAGCGCTACACCGGAAGACTCAACGCCGAGTATCAGGTGAAGCCTTGGTTCAAGGTTATCACGAACATGGGCTTCTCCCATTCTGATTCCCAGTCCGCCTCGTACTCGAGCTCGTTCGGATCCTCCGGCAACATCTTCTACATCACCAACAACATAGCGCCTATCTACCCTCTCTATGTCCGCGACGCAGAAGGCAACATCCTGAAGGAGAACGGAAGGACGGTTTATGACGCCAACCAGACCAATTTCACCCGCCCGAGCTTCGTCGGAAACGCGGTGAGGGACAATGAATATGACGACTACAACTCTCTTGCGGACGTGTTGACAGGAAAATGGGGAGCCGTCCTCACACCTGTGAAGGGGCTCACCCTTTCCGCCAATATCGGACTCACTTCCGACAACACCAGAGGCACCTATCTCTACAGCCAGTTCGGCTCCAGCAGCGGAACGGACGGAGCCGCCTATGTAGCGCAAAGCAGAATGTTCACCGTAAACCAGCAATATCTCGCCGAGTACAAAAAGTCATTCGACGGAATACACAATGTGGACGTGCTGGCCGGTTACGAGCAGTACAAGAGAACCTCACAGAGCCTCACCGGCTACAACGACCACTTGTTCAACCCTCTCGTGGGTGAGCTCAGCAATGCCGACGGAACCAAGAACAGGACCCTGTCCTCCTACACGAACAGGTACATGACAGAGGGTTTTCTCGGACGCGCGCAGTATGACTACGACGGGAAGTATTTCGTCAGCGCGTCTTATCGCCGCGACGCTTCCTCACGCTTTGCGAAGGGACACCGCTGGGGAGACTTCTGGTCTGTCGGTGGAGCATGGCTTCTGAGCAAGGAGAATTTCCTCAAAGGTGTGGACTGGGTTGACCTCCTCAAACTCAAGGTCAGCTATGGTATGCAGGGTAACGACAACCTCGGAAGTCTCTATCCTTATGCGGACCAGTACACGCACTCCTATAACGAGGAGACGGGAGCATATTCCATCACTCTTGCCTACAAGGGCAATGAGGAACTTACCTGGGAGACCTCCAAGTCTTTCAACGTCGGTACTGACTTCGAACTCTTCGACGGCAGGCTGAACGGTTCGTTCGAGGTGTTCGCCCGCAAGACGGAGAACCTGCTTTATTCCAAGGATGTCCCGCTTTCAGCAGGAAACCCTACCGGCTACGTTCCTGTCAATGTGGGTTCGATCATGAACAAGGGATATGAGCTTACGCTCGACGGATCCATCATAAGGACGAAGAACCTGAACTGGACATGGAACGCCAACTTCAGCCACTACAAGAACGAGATTCTTTCCCTCGACGAGAGCGTCTCCGAGGAAGGCATCAAGGGCGGCAACTACATCTATAAGGTAGGCGGTTCGCTTTATGAGGCTTACATGCGCAAATATGCCGGCGTGGACAAGGAAACCGGCAAGGCGCTTTATTACTACGACTACACAGACGATGACGGTAACACCGTCACCGGAACAACCGATGTCTTCAGCAAAGCCACCCAATATGAGTGCGGAAGTGTTCTTCCTAAACTCTACGGAGGTTTCGGCACGAATGTCAGCGCCTATGGTTTCGACTTCTCTGTCCAGTTCTCCTACCAGTTGGGCGGCAAATACTATGACGGTACCTATCAGGCTTTGATGCACACCCAAAGTTCCGCCGGACAGGCATGGCACAGGGATGCCCTCAAGGCTTGGACTCCGGAGAACACAAACACCGACGTGCCTCGTCTGGATGGTGACGTGCAAGTTGCCCAAACTGCGGTCGATCGCTTTATGATAAGCTCCAACTACTTGAGCATCAACAATGCCACTCTGGGATATACTTTCCCTGCAAAGATTGTGAGCAAGTTAAGCCTCGCAGGTCTCAGGGTCTATGTAGCGGGTGAGAATCTCGCTGTCTTCTCAAAGCGTCAGGGTATCGACCCTCGTTATTCCATCGGTCTGGGAAGCTACACATCCGGATCCGGTCTTAACAGTGGCGGCTATGGTGCGATGCGTAACATAACCGGCGGTATTACTCTTACATTCTAATTTAAAAGGAAAGGAATATGAAATATAGTAAAATATTCTATCTGACCGCAGTCGGACTGGCTTTAGCCGCTTGCTCCGACATCGATGAAATATTGCCTGAAAGCGGCACGATGCTCGCTTCCCAGGTCAAGGAGACCAATCTGATCGCCCCTACGCGCGCCGAAGCTTCCTTCACGGGACTCTTCACCCAGCTCGGAAAGCCATACACAATGGGCTACAATAAGCCTGATGACTGGGCGTTCATCATGATGTGCTTCTGCAACGACCTGGAGAGCGCTGACGCCCTCATCGCAGACTCGGGCTACAACTGGTTCTCCGTCTGTGGAGAGTACTCCTCAAGAAACGCGAACTACCGTAATCCGTACATCCGTTACCGCGTTCCTTACAAGCTGATCGCTGACGTGAACACCTTCGTGTCCTCCTATCCTGAGGATGTTACGGACGAGAATGCGATTCACATGATCGCGCAGGCCAGGGCTCTCCGCGCCTATGCGTACCTGATGCTCGCTCCGGCGTTTCAGTTCAGTTATGCCACTTCCGCTGACAAGCCTTGCGTTCCGATCGTGACCGAACAGACCACCGACTTCACAAACAACCCACGCGCTACGGTGAAAGAAGTCTATGACGTGATAATGGAAGACCTCAACTACGCCGTCGAGCATCTTGAGGGCTACACCAGAAGCACAAAGATGAACATCGACCAGAATGTGGCCTACGGTCTCCGCGCCCGCGCCAATCTGAACTTGGGTAATTATGCGGCTGCCGCCGCCGACGCCGAGAAGGCTGCCGAGGGTTATACTCCGGCATCCATCGAGGATGTTTCCAAGCCAAGTTTCAAGGACATCAGCGAAAAGAACTGGATCTGGGGATTTGACATGACGACTGACTTGGCCCAGACTGGACTGTACGCCACCTCCTCAAGCTGGCTTCGTTCTTTCTCAGGGAACAGTTATTCCGCCGCCTGCCAGTGCTACACCTGCATCAATGTCCTGCTCTGGAACAAGATCACCAATGACGATGTCCGCAAGGGATGGTGGGTTGACGCCGACCTTCAGTCTCCTCTTCTGGACGGTCTGACATGGCTTGTGAACGGTAAGCAGATGGGAGACATTCCAAATCTGGAGATTGATGACGTGAAGATGGCGTTCCTTCCTTACACCAACGTCAAATTCGGCTGCAACACCATCGGAACCCAAACCAATGACGAGGATTTCCCTTTCATGAGAGTTGAGGAGATGATTCTCATCCAGGCCGAAGGTTACGCCAAGAGCGGCAACGAGTCCAAGGCCAGACAGATTCTCACGGACTTTGTCAGCAAATACCGCGAGCCGTCGTACTCGGCGGATGAGAGAGGTCTCTCGCTTGCGGATGAGATCTGGTTCCAGCGCCGTGTCGAACTTTGGGGAGAAGGCTTCGGAATCTACGACGTGAAGCGTCTGAACAAGCCTATGGTACGTTTCCACGAGGGAGAGGAGACCAATCAGCCTGACAACTTCTGCTTCAACATGGCCGCTGATGACGGATGGCTTCTCATGAGGTTCCCTCAGACAGAGATGGACACCAACTTCGCCGTGGTTGACAACACGGACGGTACTCTTCCTGTAAAGGGTCAGAACGGCTCTCTCAAAGACGGAGTCACAGACTAATTAAGTAATTCCTCATTACTAAAAGTATAATTGCTTTATGAAGAATATTTTCAAATCACTTATAGTGCTTGCAGCAGTTTCCGCCGCGGCGGTGTCCTGCAAGGAGACAAATGAGTACGAGTGGGGAGAAGGCGACATCACCGGGTGCTACGGGGTATATTTCCCTGTTCAGGAGGCTTCCGGATCGCACACTCTCGACCCGACCCAGGAGCCAAGCGCCACCATCACGGCGAAGCGCACCAACACTGACGGAGCCATCACGGTGCCTGTTGTCACCACATTCTCCGAGGATGGTGTGTTCGAGGTAAGCCCGATCTCTTTTGAGAACGGACAGTCCGAGACGACTTTCACCCTCTCATTCCCGAATGCCAAGGAGGGAACCACCTACAGCGCCAGCATCGAGATTCAGGATCCGCAGTACGTCTCCAAGTACAACAGCAATCCTGTCGCTATCGACTATTCAGTGATACGTGTGGCATGGAATGATTCCGTTGACCCTCAGGGGGAGACTTCTGTTGTTACCTTCACCGAAGGATGGTGGGGAGAAGAACATGACGTCCACATCAAGTATTACGAGGTCGACGGGCTGCGCCACTGCAAGATTGACGGCACGGAAACCTGTGACTACGTGTACTCGGGCGGTAAATGCGAAGGCGGAATCTGGGGCAACGGTGCTGATTTCGAGTTCACCTGGGACACGAATACCAATAAGATTAACGTCCCTAAGCAGGTGATGTTCCTCTACTCCGAAGGTGTTTACGCTTACGTTTACGGCTGGTATGAGTTCCTTATCTCTGACGGCGGCTATTCCGCAAGTCAATGGAACGGCTCCGATGACTTCTATGCGAAGAACGGATCGGCCTATCCTCAGTCCTACTATGACGGCAACGGAGGATTTTATTTCAACTTGAGATATTATGTTCCGGGCTTGGGCGGATGGACTCCTGACACATTCGATGTGGTCGGCATAGCATCCGGTTACACAAGGGTTGACTATTCCATCGAACTTACCTCCGATGAGACATCAGACGGAGTGCTTCCGGTGGCTCTTGAACTCGGAGCGGATGTGGCCAAGGTCAAATACGCCGCCTATGAAGGCACACTCAGCGCCACACAGATCTCCAACAAGGTCGCGGGCATAACTGACGGTTCAGAAACCAATGTCTCTGAATATGTCCCTGTGGAAGATGAGAATGTCATCGGTGTGACTCTCGAGAAGACTGGAGTTTACACTCTTGTTGCGGTGACTTTTGACGCCACTGGTGAGGCCCACGAGTCGGCAAGCATTGAGTTTGACTACGTTGCGAAGGGTGATGATGTTCCAGTGTCCGTAAGCTGCGGTCTCGCCGCCACCGACAAGTACACACCGGAAGGCTACACTTCCGAGAACAGCCTTGAATACTACATCTACGGAAAGGATCTCAAGGATGTCAAGGTCGGCATCTTCTCAAAGGTTGACATGAGTGACTCTTTGGCTTGTGTCGAGTCATTAAAAGCCAGCAAGAGTGTCTCTGACTCCGTGCTGACGGTGATCAACGGCAAGGGTGCGGTTGACATCGCCGCCGGTTTGAGTCCGGGCACCACCTACTATCTGCTTGTCTGGGCAAGCAACGGGTACCAGAGCGATGTCATCAGCGCCACCGCCACCACTAACGGCGATCCGCTTCCGGTTTACATGAAGTACACCTACGCAAGCTATGCAGATGAGTTCGAGCCGAAGAGTGAGTCCGTACTTTATGGCACCTACAACCTTTACGGCATAGATGCCACCGGCACGCTCGGGGTGAGAGAGTACCTCGGAAAAGCGGTCATCGCCGACTCCGACACTCCGAACGAGGGACCGGACAAAGATGGCTACAATGACGAGTACATCACCATCAAGGGACTCGGCGGTCCTGCTTGTGCAAAGGCCAAGGTGGATGACACGATGGAGTTCGATCTCTATGGAGGATGCTTCTACAATGTTGGAAAGACAACCGTTGA
The DNA here is from genome assembly GCA_963642795.1 of Bacteroidaceae bacterium. GTDB lineage: Bacteria > Bacteroidota > Bacteroidia > Bacteroidales > UBA932 > Cryptobacteroides. The sequence continues at coordinate 61,716 of CAVIHT010000012.1, read as the reverse complement.
CGGAAAGACAGACACCTATGTCTTTGCTCTTGGAAACGGTAAGTTCTACTCAGGCAGCGTCACATACGGCATCCCTGTTCTCGACGGTTATTATGCCATCGTCTCTCTCGCAAGCTACGCCTCCAGCTATAATTTCAGCGGCTACGCCTTCTATAATTCCGAGGTAGATGAGAATTCTATCTTCGCGGTTTACTACGACTACTTGCTCGTCGATCCTGCCAAGGACAATAACGGACTCGCCCCTAAAGCTGCGGAAGCCAGACTTGCACAGATCAAGAAGACTCTTGCTACCGCAACCGCACAGGGTCTGGGCGGAAAGGAGGCCATCCGGAACGCTCTTAGTAGCTGCTCTCCTGTAAATCTCTACAACCCTGCCGGCGTTCAGGCCGAATGGGAGGGTGTGAGTGTGCCTGTCAAGACTGCCACAGTCTCTAACGGATTCGCTTCAAAATCTGCGAAAGACCAGCCGCTGTCCAAAGCGAGTACGCTGAATCTGAAATAATTTCACACATTAATCGATGCGGAGGCTTGGCAGAAGTATGCCAGGCCTCTGTGTCGGTTTTAGAAGTTCTTTTTAAAACAGTAATATATGATAAAAAAGACTGTGCTATTGTCTTGCGTCGGCATTTTCCTGCTCTTAAGCGGATGCTCTGAGAAGGAAGCCACTCCGCTTCCAACGCAGGATAGCGCGTATAAAATCATCCACTCTCCTGTCGATGCGAAGCCGACATCCCTCCTGCTTTCTTTCGTCAAAGAACCGGATGAGGCCGTACTGGACTCTCTGAAAGCAATAGGGATAGAGAGCCTGAAAAAGTTGTTCGAACCGGTAAAAGGAAACGAGGCGGCCGAGAGGGAATTCGGACTCGATATGTGGTATGACGCAATCCTGACAGTTTCGACTGATGTAGAGGCTGCCGCCAAGGCCGCGGCCGGTCTTTCCACAGTCCGCTCGGTAGAGTATGACGTGATCTTCTCAAAGGCTTCGGACGGAGTCGTCCATCCTTACACCCTTTCCACCGATGCCCCGCAGACAAGGGCGGCCGCCCTGTTCAACGATCCCTCGCTTGGCGAGCAGTGGAACTACAAGAATAGCGGAAAGAAGAGCATTTCACAGGACTGTTATGCCGGGGCCGACATCAATGTCTATGATGTCTGGTCATCTTTGACGGCAGGGGACAATTCCGTGATTGTGGCGGTGGTGGACGAGGGAGTGAAGTACACTCATCCCGATCTTGCAGCTAACATGTGGACGGACGCGGAAGGGAAGCACGGCTACAACTTTGTTGATTCCAGCGGAGAAATCAGTTGGGCCGAGACCGACGATAAAGGTCACGGAACGCATTGTGCCGGCACAATAGCGGCGGTGAACAACAACGGACTCGGGGTCTGCGGTGTAGCCGGCGGCTCCGGGAACGGGGATGGTATCAAGATCATGTCCTGCCAGATTTTCAGCGGAGACAAAGGCGGTTTAGCCTCAATAGTTGCGAAGGCGTTCAAATACGCGGCTGACAACGGAGCGTCCGTCATCTCCTGCTCTTTCGGTTACAAGGGAGGGGTCTTTACGTCCGACCGGAAATATAAGGACTATGCCGGGGTTGAATATCAGGCTTTGAAGTATTTCGAGTCGAAGAAGAACAATCCGGCTGTGGACGGAGGCGTGGCGGTTTTCGCTTCAGGCAACGATGCTCTGCCTTATGCGACCTATCCAGGGGCTCTCGCCGATGTCATAAGCGTCTCGGCGTTCGGCCCGGATTATCTTCCGACATATTACACCAACTATGGCCCCGGATGCAACGTGGTGGCTCCGGGAGGAGAGTACTATCATAAGAATTCTTCGGGAGGCCTATCCCAGACAAGTGAGATACTCTCAACCGTTCCAAGTGAACTTTACGGAACGGACTATGGCTACATGCAGGGGACGTCGATGGCGTGCCCGCATGTCGCGGGAGTGGTCGCTCTGGCGATTTCCTACGCCAAGAAACTTGGCAAGACATTCAGTGTGGACGAATTCAAGAAGATGATCGTCACTTCCACCAATGATTTCGAGACCAGGCTTAATTCCGTGGGTACAAAGTCTTTGACGAACGGCCAGACATTGGAGCTGTACAAGTACCGTAATCAGATGGGCGAGGGTTCGATTGATGCCTGGAAACTTATGATGAAGGTTGAGGGGGTTCCAAGCATAATCGTGAAGAGCGGTGAAGGACAGTTTGTGGATGTCTCATCGTATTTCGGCTCGGCTTCCGTCAACCTGACCTACCTTGGTGTCGAGGTTCTCGGCGACGGGAAAGAGTCAACGGGACTTGCAGAAGACCCTTACATGAAGTACGGCAAGCTCTACATCCATCCGACCAAGCCGGGAGCCTGCAAGGTGAGAGTCACCGCTGTCGGTGGCGGAACAGAACTCGGAGGCGACGACAAAATCGGAGGAATGGAAGTCTCGCAGGACATTTCAATCATTTCAAGGGATTTCAAATCAAGCAATGGAGGTTGGTTATGATCGGATTCAAGAATATGATGGTCGCCATTGCCGTGTTGGTGGCCTTTACGGCCTGCGGCGGGGACAAGGATGAAAAACCACTTGACATCACCGGAGAGTGGAATCTTGTGGATGTGCAGACCAAGTCCGCCACGCTTGGCGACCAAACCGTGGATGTGTACCTTTCGTTCTCCGGTGACAAGACTTTCACGATGTATCAGATGATAGGGACCGGACGGTACCGCAAGTATTCAGGAACCTGGAACCTTACCGGAGCGACCCTTGCCGGGCAATACTCCGACGGGAAGCAATGGGGGACTTCCTATGAGGTCGAACTGTCATCCTCCGACACCCGGATGACATTGACCTCCGCCGCGGGCGAGGTGGACACCTATCAGAAGACCGCAATCCCGACAGGCGTAGTCGACGACGCCATTCCGGTGAATTGAGAGAACGAGGCGGTTCCGGGCAGCAAAAAAAGCTGAAGATCAAGAGCCAACCTTCAACATCCACAGATTCTAAACCTACCTCTCCAGAATCTTGTTCTGCTCGATGACGGAGGCTTCGTGGATGGCTGTAAAGAAGGCGGTTATGAACTCTTCGGAGAGGCCGTAGGACTTGCCTTTCTCTATCATCGATGAGAGGATGCTGTCCCAACGGGCAGTCTGGACGATGGCGATGTTGTGAGCCTTCTTGAACTCACCGATCTTGCGGGAGATCTCCATTCTGGAGCCGAGAGCCAGAAGCAGGTTCTCATCAATGACATCTATCTGGGTGCGAAGCTGCTCTATGCCATCGTTATAATCCTTGTCATTGGTGACTTTCTGACGGACGGTCAGGCTCTCAAGCAAAGTCTTCAATTCAGACGGGACGAGTTGCTGCTTGGCGTCGCTCAAGGCACAGGACGGATCGCAGTGGGACTCGACCATAAGGCCGTCAAGACCAAGATCCATCGCACGCTGAGACAGTTCCTTCAGATACTGACGTGAACCTCCCATGTGGCTCGGATCCGCAAAGAACGGCAGTTTAGGGTAGCGGGTGCGCAACTCAACCGCCATCTGCCAGCCGGGAAGATTTCTGTACGGGATCTTCTCGGAAGTGGAGAAGCCCCGGTGAATCACGCCTAACTTCTTGATTCCAGCCTGGTTCAGTCTCTCAAGCGCACCGACCCACAAGTCGATGTCCGGATTGACAGGATTCTTGACAAGAACCGGAATGTCCGTGTCCCTCAACGCCTCGGCGACCTCCTGCACGAGAAAAGGATTGGCCGTAGTGCGGGCTCCGATCCAGACCATGTCAATGCCATATTTCAGACACTCATAGACATGCTTCTCATTGGCGACTTCAGTGCAGACCTTCATTCCATACTCATTCTTCACTTTCTGGAGCCATTTCAGACCAGGCGAGCCGACCCCCTCGAAGGATCCCGGATGGGTGCGAGGTTTCCATATTCCCGCCCGGAACACGTGGATTCCGAATTCTTTCAAGCCTTTGGCGGTCATCATCACCTGCAGTTCGGACTCGGCGCTGCAAGGGCCGGCGATGACAAGAGGGGGGATGCTCTCGTCAAAGAATCCCCATTCGGAGACGGGGATGATGTCAAGTGTACGTTCCATAACTATCTCAAAATCTTTTTAATTCTGTTTGCCTCATGGATGAGTTCGGTGATGCGTTCACCGTCATAGTCAGCGATCGCGTCACGGAAAAGCCTCATTTTCTCTAAATATGTGTCGATGACGTGCAGCACATTGTCCCTGTTCTGCGCCAGAATCGGGGTCCACATCTCTGCGGAGCTCTTCGCCAGCCGCACGGTTGACGAGAAGCCTCCGGAGGCAAGGTCGAAAATGTGCTTCTCGTCCTTTTCCTTCTCAAGGACTGTCAGAGCCAGCGCGAATGAGGTGACATGCGAGATGTGCGAGACGTAGGCGGTGTGCACATCATGGCTGTCGGCGTTCATGAAAAGCGGACGCATGTTCAACGCGTCATACAATCCCTCAACCACTTTCACCGCCTGCGGATCAGAATCCTCAGTGTTTGCGAATATGCATGCGCGGCCGTCGAAAAGGTTAGGCATGGCCGCCCAAGGTCCTGAATATTCAGTACCGGCCATCGGGTGCGTCGCCACGAAGCGGCCGCGCAGAGGATGGTAGCGCGCCGCGCGTACAATGTCGCTCTTCGTGGAGCATGTGTCAATCACGACCTTCTTCCCGTTCCCTTCTTCCTTGAATATGTCAAGAACCTGCGGGAGCATCTTCACCGCCGCGCCTGCCGGGATGGCGATCACAGTGATGTCGCTCCGGCGGACGCACTCCTCGAACGGGACAATCTCGTCCGCAAGTTCCATCTTCCCGGCAGCGGCTGCGTTCACAGGGTCGGCCTCCACCCCGAGGACTGTCCGGGCGAAGCCCCTTCTCTTCAGGTCTATGGCCATCGAGCCTCCGATCAAGCCAAGGCCTATGATTCCTACAATCATAAAATATTTTTTATAACTTTTTCTATTTCTTTATTAGCGCGGTCAAGCGTCTCCGGCTTGGCGCAAAGGGAAATACGGATGTAACTGTCACCGTTCTTTCCGAATATGAAGCCCGGAGTGATGAACACACCGGCCTGGCGCAGAATGCGTTCCGAGATCACTTCACCGGCCGTCATCCCGTTCTCCGCATACTCTGACGGCACCTTTCCCCAAAGGAACAGCCCCGCCGTGTCGCGGTCATAGACCGCCCCGAGGGTGTCAAAGATCCGACCGGCCGCCACACGTCTGCGGACATATTCAGCATTAAGCTCCTCGAACCAATCCGGCTCCTGTCCCAACGCCTCGATCGCCGCCAGCTGGAGTGGTTTGAACATGCCCGAGTCCATCTGACTTTTGACCTTCAAAATCTCGGAGATCATATCCGGGGCGCCGCCGACCATTCCGATCCGCCAGCCGCTCATGTTGTGCGCCTTGCTCAGCGAGTTCAGTTCCAGACAGCACTCCTGAGCCCCTTCCGCGGCCAGAATCGACAACGGCTTTCCGCAAAGGATGAACGAATACGGATTATCATTCACTATCAATATTTTGTGTCTCCGTCCGAAATCCACCAACCGCTGATAAAGCTCGGGAGTAGCCTTGGCTCCGGTCGGCATATTCGGATAATTGGTCCACATTATCTTTACGCCCTCCAAGTCCATCCCCTCCAAGGCATCGAAATCCGGCCACCAATGGTTCTCCTCCTTTAGATCGTAAGTCAAGATTTCCGCCCCGACCAGTTTCGAGGCCGAAGTGTAAGTCGGATAGCCCGGATCCGGAACAAGGATCTTGTCCCCCGGATTGACAAACGCCATCGAAATCAGCAAGATGCCCTCCTTTGAGCCCACAAGCGGCTGGATGCCGCCGTTCGGATTCAAGTTCACTCCATAATACCGGGAATACCAATCGGCGAACGCCTGTCTGAGTTCCGGCAGACCCTTGTAGTTCTGATAGGCGTGATTACCCGGTTTCCGGGCCGCCTCAACCAAAGTGTCAATCGCCGCCGACGGAGGCATCCCATCCGGAGCTCCAATCCCTAAATTTATTATCTTGCCATCTCCACGCGCAATGCGCCCGGCATTCAGCGCGTCAAGCTCTTTCTGCTTGCGGGAGAAATAATATTCCTGAACAGATGATGTTCTTTTTGCTGGTTCAATGATCATGGTCACATCGAAGATTTATATTCGCCTAAAATGTCAAGTCCCTCCATAAGGGGTCTGACCGCCTTCAAGGCCTGGCGGTAGCGTTCGTAAGCCGCGAACTTGATGTCCGCATAGAAGAAGTACTGCCACTCCTGCCCTGGGATGGGCAAGGACTGAATTCTGGTGAGGTTCATGTCATAGAACGAGAGGATCGTAAGCACTTGAGCCAGAGAACCCGGTTTGTGCGGCAGGGTGAAACAGAGAGAGGCCTTGTCGATTTCACGGCGAAGGACCGTAATCGCATCGTCCAGAATCAGGAAACGTGTGAAGTTCTGCTTGTATGTCTCGATGCTGCGGGCGAGTATCTCCAGACCGTTCTGTTCAGCCGCAAGCTCCGAGGCGACCGCCCCGACTCCCCTCAGCCCTCCGGCGGTGATGTCAATGGCGCTCTTGGCCGTGTCCTCGGACTCCACCATCGTGATCCACGGGCAGTTACGTTCGAAGAACTGACGGGTCTGGTTGATGGCCATGTAATGCGTCCGCACCTCCTTGATGTCGTGGACGTCCTGGCCGGGAAGTGCCATAAGATTCTGATGTATGGGGATGTACACCTCGCCTTTGATCTTGTAGGGGTTAGACCTGAGCAACTCGAAATTGGGGATAAGTCCACCTGAGATAGTGTTCTCGATGGCCATCGCGGCGGCCTGAGCCTCCCCGGATGTCACCGCCTTGAACACGCCCTCGAAGGTCGGACATTCCACAATGGAGATCTCCTCCCCTTCCGCGGAATAGAACGCCCTCGCAGCCTGCTCGTGGAAGCAGCCTCTGTAGCCTTGTATCGCGACTTTTGTCATATTCGTAAAGTTCGTTACATAAAATCCTATGCGGATTCTCTACATTTTTAGTAAGCGTAAAAAAAAGCTGCCCGGAAAAGTACCGGACAGCCGTATATTCATCATCTTGTTTCTGAATATTCCTGCACACGCTCGTCCGGTCCTCTACCTGCCGCGGTAAAAGAAATAAAAACCGAAAGAGTAAAATCGTGTGTTCATCATCATAATGGTGCAAAGATAGTAAAATCGGAAGAAAATGTACCTTATACAGTCATTATTTCTTTCTCTTTTGCGGACACCAGTTCATCGATGGCCTTCACTTTGGCGTCAGTGGCCTTCTGAATCTCGTCCTCGCCCTCCTTACGCACGTCCTCGGAGAAGTCGCCGGCCTTCTCTGCCTTCTTCAGAGCGTCCACCCCGTCGCGACGGGCGTTGCGCACGGCTACCTTGATGTTCTCGCCGGTGGCTTTGGCTTTCTTTATGAGTTCCTTACGCCTTTCCTCGGTAAGAGCGGGGATGGGGCAGCGGATGACCTCTCCGTTGTTTGAAGGGGTGAATCCAAGGTTAGCGTTGATGATAGCCTTCTCAACCACAGGAATCATGCTCTTCTCCCATGGCTGGATGGCGATTGTCCTCGCGTCCGGCACGGTGACGGATGCCACCTGCGAGACAGGGGTCTGTGAGCCGTAATAGTCAACCATCACATTGTTGAGGATGGACGGATTGGCCTTTCCGACACGGTAGGTCTTGAGATCTTCCTCAAGGAACAGCACAGAGTCCTCCATTTTGGATTTTACTCCGCTGATGATTTCTTTGGCTTTGTCTGTTAGCATAGCGTATTGTTTTAATTGTTATTTATCAGGATATTCCGTCAATGGATCTCAAAGATCGTACTTCATTCCCGGGCGACTTACTTATGGACAAGTGTCCCGACCTTTTCTCCGTTCACAAGTTTCAGCAGGTTGCCTTCGCCGTTTACATCGAAGACGATGATCGGCATGTTCCCGTCGTTGCAAAGGGCGTAGGCCGTCTGGTCGAGAACCTTGAGATGCCTGGCCATAGCCTCGTCAAACGTCAGCTCATCGTACCGGACAGCGGTCGGATCCTTCTCCGGATCAGCGGTATAGACCCCGTCCACGCGGGTTCCTTTCAGCACGACATCAGCCTTGATCTCAAGGGCCCTGAGCGCCGCACCCGAATCGGTCGTGAAGAACGGGCTGCCGGTTCCTCCGGCGATGAGCGCCACTCCCCCTTCTTCCAGCACCCTGACGGCGTTGTCACGGTTATAGTAACGTACAAGCGGCTCCATCGGAGTGGCGGAAAACACCTCCGCCTTCACTCCCTCGTCCTTGATGAACTGACTGAGAGCCAAAGAGTTTATCACGGTCGCCAGCATTCCCATCCTGTCACCCTCGACGCGGTCAAACCCCTTGTCAAGCCCCTGAAGGCCTCTGAATATGTTGCCTCCTCCATTGACAATGGCAATCTGCAATCCGGCCTTCGCGGCATGAGCGATCTCCTTTGAATATCTCCGCAGACTTTCCGGATCAAGCCCTTTCCCCACGGACCCGCCCAGGCTCTCGCCGCTCAATTTAAGCAAAACTCTCTTGTACATAACTTTTTACAGAATCAATCATGGTTAATCAAGACTGCCTTCCTTCGGCATCACCGCCACCCGAAGCCATCTTACTGACAAAGATACAAACAGCATCTTAATAAAAAAAGGGAAAGTAATGTCACTTTCCCTTTCTGTGCCCAAAGCCGGGCTCGAACCGGCACGTCTTTAAAGGACATTGGATTTTGAGTCCAACGCGTCTACCAATTCCGCCATTCGGGCATATTCAAGCAGACTTTCCCTCGGGAAACATCGCACTTCCGTTTCCGCAAGGAATGCAAAGTTATTGATTTTCCTCCGATATTCCAAAAAAACATAATGAGGGGGATGTCACTTTTTTTATCGAATTTGTCGCCGCGGAAGAACAACTTTCGCTCAAAACTGATTATATTTGCATGACTTAAGCCCACAGCCGCAGCCTGCCGCGACTTCAGGCACGGTCTCCGCGACCGGTCAACATGCGGAATGACATAGAGCTTTTGGTCCTAACGGACTGCGAAACATATCACATTTAACGAAATTTTAAGCTCAACAAAATGAAACACTTTTCTTTACCAAAGGACGGTGGACTGATTGAGGAGAACCTGCCGAAGAGCATTCTCCATTCCTACGAGAAGATCACCACCGAGATTTTCGATGACGCCGCCATCGGCAGCGACAGGGTGGCCGACATCATCATCAAAGCCATCAAAGACCACGAGAAAGCATCGCTTCCCCGCCCGTTCAAACTTGGTCTCACCACAGGCAAAACCCCTGTGTCCCTCTACACCAACCTCACAAGGCAGTTCAAGGAAGGCAACATCTCTTTCGACAACGTCGAGGTGTTCTCCATTGACGAGTACTACCCTTGCGACAGGAATTCCACCCAAAGCCGCAACCACAGACTCCACGCCGAGTTTCTGGATCAGGTTGATGTCAGGAAGGAGAACATTCATATTCCTGACGGATCAATCCCGAAAGAGCGGATTTCAGACTACTGCGCCGAATTCGAAAAGCTTGCGAGAGGTCTTGACCTTTTGGTGATAGGTGTCGGAGAAGGCGGACAGGTCGGATTCAACGAGGCCGGTTCCTCAGAAAGAAGCCAGACCCGCACCGTCCCGCTTTCCTATCAGTCAAGAAAGAGACAGACTGACAACTTCAACGGAAACATCACAGTCACTCCAAAGACCGCCATAACCATGGGCATAGGCACCATGATGAGCGCGCGCAGGATTGTCCTCATGGCATGGGGCGAGAACAAAGCCGAGGTCGTAAAGAGGATCGTGGAGGGTGACATCGACTCGTCCTGCCCGGCCTCTCTGCTTCAGAAGCATGACAACATCTCATTCTACACAGACGAGATGGCCGCGTCACTCCTGACAAGATCAACAGCGCCTTGGATGGTAGGTCCATGCGATTGGACTCAAAAACTCATCCGCAAGGCTGTCGTGTGGCTCTGCCAAAGGGTTGGCAAGCCAATACTCAAACTCACCCAACAGGACTACCTCGAGAACTCCCTCGGCGACCTGATCGAACTCTACGGGCCGTTCGACAAGATCAACATAGATGTGTTCAATGACTTCCAGCACACCATCTCCGGATGGCCGGGCGGAAAGCCGAACGCCGACGACACGACCAGACCGGTCAAGTCAACTCCGTTCCCTAAAAAGGTGCTTATCTTCTCACCTCACCCGGACGATGATGTGATCTCGATGGGAGGTACATTCATCCGCCTTGTGCATCAGGGACACGACGTGCACGTCGCCTACGAGACTTCCGGAGACCTTGCCGTGCATGATGATGTCGTGCTTCAGCACATGGACGCGGCCTACCAGCTTGGATTCGCCGACAAGTTCGATGAGGTCAAAAAGATCATCGACTCCAAGAAGCCGGGAGAGCCTGAGCCTAAGGAACTTCTGGCCTTCAAGGCGGCCATCCGCCGCAGCGAGGCGCGCGGTGCCGACAGAAGCTTCGGCCTCAACGACAACACCAACGTACACTTTCTCAACCTGCCGTTCTACGAGTCCGGCGGAGTGACAAAACTTCCTCGCACACAGAAAGATCTTGACATCATCAAGGCTCTGATCGTGAAGATCCATCCCGACCAGATCCACATGGCCGGAGACCTTGCCGATCCTCATGGGACACACAGGGTCTGCACAGAGGCCGCGCTTGAGGCCATCGAACAGCTCAAGGAGGAAGGCAACGACTGGCTTGACGACACCACGATCTGGCTCTACAGAGGTGCCTGGATGGAGTGGGAGCTCTGGAGGGTTGACATGGCCGTCCCTCTCAGCCCGGACGAGCTCATCGAGAAGCGCCATGCCATCTTCCGCCACCTTTCCCAGAAAGACATCGTTCCGTTCCCGGGAGATGACCCGAGAGAGTTCTGGCAGAGGGCCGAGGAGCGCACACAGAACACAGCCAGACTTTACGACGAACTCGGAATGGCCGAGTATCAGGCCATCGAGGTTTTCCTCAGGCTGAAATGAACGCAGCCACATGTACGATTATCGACAACAATTTGAAAAATAACACAATGAAAGTAATCATCAGAGACACAAAGAAGGACGGCTCTCTCTGGGCCGCCCGCCACATCGCCGCAGCCATCAAGGCAAAGGCTGAGAAGACCGACAAGCCGTTCGTCCTCGGACTGCCTACCGGCTCAACACCTCTTGACACCTATGCCGAACTCGCAAGAATGTGCGCCGCCGGTGAGATTTCGTTCAAGAACGTGATCACCTTCAACATGGATGAATATGTCGGAATCGCCGAAAGCCATCCCGAAAGCTACCACAGCTTCATGCATAAGAATCTTTTCGACAAGATCGACATTCCGGCCGACAACATCCATATCCTCAACGGCAACGCTCCTGATCTGGCAAAAGAGTGCGAGGATTACGAGAAGGCCATCGTCGAGGCCGGCGGAATCGACCTGTTCCTCGGCGGAGTCGGTGAAGACGGACACCTTGCGTTCAACGAGCCGTTCTCTTCCATCAACTCCAGGACAAGGGTCGTGACTTTGACCCAAGACACAATCGAGGTCAACTCCCGTTTCTTCGGCGGTGATGTCAATCAGGTTCCGAAGCGAGCCATGTCAGTCGGTGTCGCAACTGTCTGCGGAGCCAAGGAGGTTCTCATCCTCGCATTCGGAAGCAAGAAGGCAAGAGTCGTGAGAGAAGCCATCGAGGGTCCTGTAAGCCACTATGTCACCCTTTCCGCCCTTCAGCTTCACGAGGACGGAATCGTCGTGCTTGACGAACCGGCCGCCGGTGAGCTCAAGGTCAACTCCTACCGCTATTTCAAGGCCGTCGAGGCCGCCGAGGGCAAATAGTGCGTGGAGAGCAATAGGCTTAATGCCGAGCCTGTCGAAGCATCCGCTCTGAATGAAAGTCCCGCCAAGAAAACGGAGTGAAGGAACGGTGCGAACGCTACACGATGAAGAACCAGGGGCTTGACTAATTTTTGTGAATGTGGGTCAAAAAGGCTAACTTTGCGACAGTCTTAAAAAGAATTTGCAAAGATGTCCGATTACCGCATTTTCGTGGAGAAACACCCGGAGTTCCAGGTGGAGGCAAAGAGCCTTCTTGGGGAACTCAACGAGAACTTGCAGCTGGAGCTGAAAACGCTTCGGCTGCTTAATGTTTATGATCTTTTCGGATTCACTCCGGAGCTGCTGGAGAAGAGCCGCTACAGTGTCTTCGGAGAGATCGTGACAGATTCCGTCACCGACTCGATTGACCTTGTGGGAGCGAAATTCATCGCGGTTGAGTACCTGCCGGGGCAATTCGACCAGAGGGCGGCCTCGGCTGTGGACTGCGTACACCTGATCGAGCCGTCGGCACAGATCAGCATCAAGAGCTCAAAACTTCTGATCGTTGACGCTGACGCTTCTGAGGAGACCCTTGAGAAGATCCGCCACTACTACATCAATCCGGTGGAGTCCCGCACGAAAGACCTGAGCAAACTCGCTGACACAGAGCATGCGGCGGTCAAGCCTGTTCCGGTCCTTGAAGGATTCCGGAATCTGGGCGGGGACGAACTGAAAGCATATTGCAAGAAGATGGGACTGGCGATGAACGCCGATGACCTCGCCGAAGTTGTCAGGTACTTCACCGGGGAAGGCAGGGATCCGAACGAGACCGAGCTCCGGATCCTGGACACGTACTGGAGCGACCATTGCCGCCACACGACCTTCACGACGGAGCTGGAAAGCATCGAGGTGGAGGACTCCTTCCTCAAGGAGGACATCGACGGCACCTTGGGCCTGTACATGAAGATGCGCTCGGAGACCGGTCGGGAGAAGAAAGGGCTGAATCTCATGGACATGGCAACGATCGGGGCGAAATATCTCAGGAATAACGGTTTGCTTGATGACATGGAGGTCAGCGAGGAAAACAACGCATGCAGCATATTCATTGATGTCGATGTTGACGGGAAGACAGAACGGTGGCTGCTGATGTTCAAGAACGAGACCCACAACCACCCGACGGAGATCGAGCCGTTCGGAGGCGCCGCCACCTGCCTTGGCGGAGCCATCAGAGACCCGCTTTCCGGACGCTCCTACGTCTACCAGGCGATGCGCGTCACCGGAGCGGGAGACATCTACAAGCCTGTCGGAGAGACGCTTCCGGGCAAACTTCCGCAGAAGGTCATCACCAAGAAAGCCGCCCATGGATATTCCTCCTACGGCAACCAGATCGGTCTGGCTACGACCCACGTCCGCGAGATCTACCACGAAGGCTACACCGCCAAGAGAATGGAGGTGGGAGCCGTGGTGGGAGCCGTGAAGGCCGAGGATGTAAGAAGGGAAAGCCCCGAGGCCGGAGATGTCGTGCTGATGATCGGCGGACGTACGGGACGTGACGGAATCGGAGGAGCCACAGGTTCCTCAAAGGAGCACACGGAGGAGTCTCTGGAGACTTGCGGAAGCGAGGTTCAGAAAGGTAACGCTCCGGAAGAGAGGAAGCTGGAGAGACTTTTCAGAAGGCCGGAAGTGACAAAACTGATCAAGAAATCAAATGACTTCGGGGCGGGCGGAGTGAGTGTCGCCATCGGCGAGCTTGCCGACGGGCTGGACATTTACCTCGACCGTGTTCCTGTCAAATACAGCGGAATGAACTCCACCGAGCTGGCCATCAGCGAGTCACAGGAACGCATGGCGGTCGTTGTGGAGGCCAGGGACGAGGAAGAGTTCAAGAGACTCTGCCATTCCGAGAACATAGAGGTGACACACGTCGCCGAGGTGACCGACACCGCCAGGATGAGGATGTTCTACGGGGACAAGGTGGTCGTGGATCTCAGCAGGGCTTTCATAGACAGCGCCGGAGCCAAGCATTATTCAAAGGCCACGATCGGAGCGGTCGAGGACAGGGATCCGTTCTTCCGTGACGTGCCGGGCAAAAATCTGAAAGAGAGGATGTTCGCCAACCTTCAGGATCCGAACGTGACCTGCCAGAAAGGTCTTGTGGAGATGTTCGACTCGACCATCGGCCGCTCGACCGTGCTGATGCCGTTCGGAGGAGAGCTCCAGACGACCGAGACGCAGGTCTCCGTCCAGAAACTACCGGTGAATGGCTACACCGACACCGCCAGCATGATGGCGTTCGGCTTTAACCCGGATCTCTGCGAATGGAGTCCTTACCACGGTGCGGCATATTCATTCGTCGAGGCTTGCGCCAAGGTTGTGGCAGCCGGCGGCCACTGGGAGACAATGAGGTTCTCCTGCCAGGAATATTTCGAGAGAATGACCGCGGATCCGAAAGTGTGGGGCAAGCCGACGGCAGCCCTGCTCGGTGCGCTGAAGATGCAGAAGGAACTCGGTCTGGCTTCCATCGGAGGCAAGGATTCGATGAGCGGATCATTCGAGACAGAGAACGGGACAATCCACGTTCCGCCGACCCTTATCGCATTCGGTATCACTCCTGTGAGGGCCGACAAGGTGATCTCTCCAGAGTTCAAATGGGAAGGAGACCGCCTCTACCTTGTGAAGCACACTCCGCTAGCAAACAAAATGCCTGACACAGAGCAGCTTAAGAGAAACTGGGATCATGTTCGGGAAAAGATAGAGGACGGCACGGTCGTGGCCGGTTGGGCCGTTGGATTCGGTGGAGTGGCGGAGGCTCTCTGCAAGATGAGTTTCGGCAACGCTTTCGGCTTCGATGTGAACCTTCCGGAGGACGATCTGTTCAACCTGAGCTACGGTTCGATCGTGGTGGAGACCGATGGAAGCGCGCTCGATTTCGAGAACGCCATCGAGATTGGTACCGTAACTTCCGGCGAGGACGGCAACGTGCGTGTGAACGGGACGAAACTGTCCATCTTCGAGATGATGGACTTCAATGCGTCGCTTTTCGAGAAAGTTTACCCGGCTGTCAGCAAGCCTGACTTCAAGAGGCTGCTGCCTGAAGGGATGGAAGGTGTGAAGCCGTTCAAGGCGAAGAAGGCGGATCTTGAATATAAGGGTCCGAAGGTTGACAAGGTGACCGCATACCTTCCGGTTTTCCCAGGCACGAACTGCGACTACGATTCGGCCAAGGCGTTCCGCAAGGCCGGTGCGGAGATCCGCACTTCCGTGTTCCGCAACCTCTCGGACAAGGATGTGTTCGAGTCCATCGCCGAGATGAAGAAGAACATCGAGGAGTGCCAGATTCTGATGCTCAGCGGTGGTTTCTCTGCCGGCGACGAGCCGGACGGAAGCGGCAAGTTCATTGCGAACGTGCTGAACAACAAGGACATCGCTGCGGCCATCGAAGGTCTGCTTTCCCGTGGAGGTTTGATTCTGGGAATATGCAACGGGTTCCAGGCGCTCGTGAAGTCCGGTCTGCTTCCTTACGGGGAGCTCGGCAAGGTGACCAAGGACTCCCCTACCCTGTTCCGCAACGACATCAACAGACACATCTCTCAGATGGTGACGACCCGTGTGGCTTCCACCAACTCTCCTTGGCTCAAGGGAATGACAATCGGTGATGAATATGCCATCCCGGTCAGCCACGGTGAGGGCAAGTTTGTGGTGAGCGAGGAGCTGGCCCGCGAGCTGTTCGCCAACGGGCAGGTGGCGTTCCAGTACGTCGATCCGTTGACGGACGAGCCAACGATGGAATCGCCTTACAATCCGAACGGGTCTTACTACGCCATCGAGGGGATCATCAGCCGCAACGGTCAGATTCTGGGCAAGATGGGACACAGCGAAAGGTACGAGAACAACCTGCTGAAAAACATCGAGGCGGATCTTGAGCAGCCGCTGTTCGAGAATGCTGTCAGGTATTTTATCGGATAATTCGGTTGCGGAGTTTGTGGAAGTGACTGTTGTAAAGGATATGGTTAAGGCCGTGGCGGTCAAGCACCACCGCTGTTCCCTACGCTTCGCTCCCTGTCCGGGTGAATGGTCGCGGCGGTGGTGCTTGACCGCCACGGCAGGGACAACCTCCGGTCACTAAGCCATGAGTGCACGAAGAGCGGTTGCTGAATAGGACTTCGTCGGCCCTTTACCCGGACAGGGAGCGAAGCGTAGGCCGCCGGAGTCCTGTTCAGCGACCGCGGCAAGAAACGACAAACGAACGGTATAAGGACAATGGAAAAGAGGAATATAATACACGATGGGGTGTCCATCAAGATCTTCGAGACGGATGATCCGCAGAAGGTGATCATTCACTTCACGGATGAGATCACGGCGTACAACAAGATCAAGAAGGCGGTGATCAAGGACAAGGGTATCTACTGCAACGGGGTGTCGTGCGAGATCTCCAGACTGCTACAGAAAGGTGGAGTGCCGACGCATTTCATCGAGCAGATCTCTGACACTGAGCAGCTTTGCTGGAAATCCGAGGTGATTCCGATGGAAGTGATCGTGCGAAATGTGATCGCGGGATCGATGGCCCAGAGGTTGGGACTGAAGGAAGGCATCGTGCCGAAGGAGCCGGTCTATGACCTCTGCTACAAATCGGACATCCTCTGCGACCCGATCATCAACGATTACCACGCCGTGGCTCTCGGCCTTGTCACCAAGGAAGAGCTTGAGCGGATATATTCATTGACGAAGCAGGTCAACGGCATCCTGACGCCGGTGTTCAAGGAAATCGGCATCACGCTGGTTGACTTCAAGATAGAATTCGGGCACCTGTCCGACGGAAGGCTCGTGATGAGCGACGACATCACTCCGGACAGCGCCCGCTTCTGGGACATCGCAACCGGCGAGCGTCTCGACAAGGATCGCTTCCGCAAAGACAACGGACACGTGGGGGACGCCTACAAGACGGTGTTCGAAAGGTTGACCGGCAAAAAGTTTGACTGAAAATATTCTTGAATATGAGACCTTTATTTCTGACAAATACCCTTACACACACGAAGGAACTTTTCAAGCCGATCCAGCCGGGACACGTGGGCATGTACGTCTGCGGGCCGACTGTCTATGGAGAGGCTCATCTGGGACATGCACGCCCCGGAGTCACATACGATGTGCTTTTCAAGCTGCTAAGGCATCTTGGCTACAAGGTCCGCTACGTGCGCAACATCACGGATGTGGGACACCTTGAGCACGACGCCGACGAGGGCGAGGACAAGATCTCCAAGAAGGCCAGGCTGGAACAGCTTGAGCCGATGGAGGTTGTGCAGACCTACACGTTCCGCTACCACGAGGCAATGCGCCAGCTGAACGTCGCCCCGCCTTCAATCGAGCCGAGGGCATCGGGACACATCATAGAGCAGATCGAGACCGTCAAGAAGATTCTGGACGCTGGCTACGCCTACATCTCCAACGGTTCCGTCTATTTTGACGTGGAGAAATACAACAAGGACCATCATTACGGAATCCTGTCGGGACGCACTCTGGACGACACCCGCGAGGGTACCAGAACTCTGGACGGCCAGAGCGACAAGAAGGCTCCTTACGATTTCGCCCTATGGAAAAAGGCCGAGCCGGAACACATCATGCACTGGCCGAGTCCTTGGAGCGAGGGTTTCCCCGGATGGCATCTGGAGTGCTCGGTGATGGGAGAAAAATACCTCGGCAACGAGTTCGACATTCACGGTGGCGGAATGGATCTGATGTTCCCTCACCACGAGTGCGAAATAGCCCAGAATGTGGCAAGCCGCCACACCCAAGGCGTGCACTACTGGGTCCACAACAACATGATCACGATCAACGGCCAGAAGATGGGCAAGTCTTTGGGTAACTTCATCACACTGCCTCAGCTTTTCAGCGGACAGCACGAGAAACTCGCCCAGGCATATTCCCCGATGACGATCCGCTTCTTCATCCTTCAAGCGCACTACCGCAGCACACTGGATTTCAGCAACGAGGCGTTGCAGGCGGCCGAAAAGGGGCTCAAGAGGGTGATGCAGGCGTCGAAGGATCTGCGCGCGCTGGCCTCAGCGGCGGGAATCACCGACACGACAAAGGGTACTGAAGGTGATCCTGTGGAGACAATGCAGTACGGAGAGTTCATCACGGCCACGGCACCGGACACCTGCCCGGCCACTTCCGAGGAAGTCAAAGGAATATTCAATGCTGTCTATGAGGCGCTTTGCGATGACCTCAACACGCCTGTCGCGCTGTCGCACATCTTTGACGCGGTAAGGCTTGTCAACTCGGCAAAGGCGGGAGAGTTGAAACTCAGCAAGGGTGATCTGGAGACTCTGACTCAAATTTTCGATGACATCGTGTTCGGGGTTCTCGGACTCAAGGACGAGACGGCCGCCGAATCAGGCAAAGGTCAGGAGATTGTCTCCGGTCTGATGGACATGGTTCTCGAGGAGCGCTCCAAGGCCAAGGCGGCCAAGGACTGGGCGGCCAGCGACGCCATCCGCGACCATCTCAAAGCTCTCGGCATCACCGTCAAGGACACAAAGGACGGCACCGAGTGGACTATCCAATAAACACCTTATCCATAGTAAGGTTCGGCATATTCTTACAATAGATTATGCGCCGCCAGCATCCACCTGAGCAGCTTCCTTGGCGGCCCGGGCGGCTTCAAGGGCGACGTGTTCGGCTTTGGCTCGTTCGACGGAGACGGACTTCTTCAGGACGAAGCCGGAGCCGAGGTATTTGGTGCGGACATCCTCGTCGGCGGCAAGGGACTCCGGAGTGCCCTGCTGGAGGATCGTTCCTTCGTAAAGCAGGTAAGCGCGGTCGGTGATTGCGAGTGTCTCACCCACATTGTGGTCAGTAATGATGACCCCGATATCCTTATACTTGAGTTTGGCGATGATGAACTGGATGTCCTCCACAGCAATCGGATCGACTCCGGCAAACGGCTCGTCCAGCAGGATGAACTTCGGGTCGATGGCAAGAGCGCGGGCAATCTCGCAACGACGGCGCTCACCTCCGGAAAGCTGGATTCCAAGGCTCTTGCGAACCTTCGAGAGATTGAACTCGTCGATCAGATCCTCCAACCTTTCCCGTCTCTCGGCCTTGGACATGTCTGACATCTCCATCACGGACATGATGTTGTCTTCCACGGACATCTTACGGAATACGGAGGCCTCCTGCGGCAGATAGCCTACTCCTTTCTGCGCCCTTTTGTACATTGGAAGATCTGTGATGTCCTCGTCATCAAGGAACACCCGTCCTCCGTTCGGGACAATCTGTCCGGTGATCATGTAGAAACTGGTGGTCTTTCCAGCTCCGTTAGGCCCGAGAAAACCTACAATCTCTCCTTGGTTAATCTCCATAGAAACGCCTTTGACGACGGTTCTGATACCATATTTCTTGACAAGGTTTTCGCAATGAAGTTTCATCTTATCTCAAATCTAATTGTCAATCACTATTTTGTCTCAAGTCCGAAATCCTTGACCAGATTCTGAACCTCTCCGTTCCGTCCCATCAGGGCAGTGGCCTTTTCCTGATCGGTGTAAGGCTGCACACCTTTATCCTTAACCGGAAGCACAGCCACTTCAAGACGGATTCTTGAAGAGCCGAGTCTCTTCCGCAAATTTCCTTCCAAATCCATGAGGCGATTCTCGCGAATCCATTTTTCCTGAGCCGCATTGCTCACCTTAAACGTCAGCATTTTGCAGCCGTCCTTAGATTCAATGCCAACCTCGGCATTCTGGAGGGTGTTGGCAAGCCTTGGACTGGAGGCGTTCTCGGCCGGAATCGCCTTCCAAGCCGCAAGCAAGGCATCATCATCAGGAACCTCATCGGCAATCTGCACGGATTCCCTGACCTCCTTCTTATTCTCTTCCTCCTCGATCATCGAATTAAGCGACAGTGATGCTCCCGTCTTGACCGGTTTCCTTCTCGCTCTCGGAGCATGGTCCTCCTCCGCGGCTGTCCGCGAGCCAACATTCTCCGCAGCCGAGCCACCGCTACCTGCCGTTTCAGCTTTCCGCACGTCATCCTCCGGCAGCGGTTCAGCCGTACCGTGGCCGCCTGTGGCCTCGTGAACGGGTGTCAACTGCGGCGCAGGTGACGGGATGGAGCGCGAAGCGCGGAAGTCTGGCGAACCGCTGCCGGAGGATGACATCCCCGCTGAAACCTTCGCGGCCTCAACCACCGACCGTGAAGCCTCGGAAGCCTTCATCAGAAAGCTCAACTTCATCAAGGCGAATTCAATGTGAAGCCTCGGATTTACAGCCTGCTTGTAACCAGCCTCACAGGCGGTTGTGATTGTCAAAGCATCGTAAAGGAACTTCAAAGAACAGCGTGAAGCCTGCTCCACGTATCTGGCTTTCAACGAGTCAGGGAGTTCAAGCAAAGCGTCAAGCCCGCCGTTCTTCGTCACCATCAGATCCCTGAAGTGCGAGCTGAGCGCCGCACAGAAATGGAGCGCGTTGAACCCTTTGGACAGGATCTCGTCAAATTTCAGCAATGCGGAGCCATAATCACCCTCCAAAAAAGCGTCAACCAAATTGAAACTATAGTCATAGTCAAGCACGTTGAGGTTCTTCAAGACCTCCTCGTACTTCACGTCAGTCCCGCAGAACGCCACCGTCTGGTCAAAGATCGTGAGCGCGTCACGCATCGCCCCGTCAGCCTTCCGCGCTATCACATGCAAGGACTCATCGTCGATATTCACTCCCTCCTTTCCCGCTATCATCCGAAGGTTGCTGACGATGTCCGGAACCGAGATCCTGTTGAAGTCGTAAGTCTGGCACCGCGAAAGGATCGTCGGCAGAATCTTATGCTTCTCGGTGGTGGCAAGGATGAATATGGCATGTGCCGGCGGCTCTTCAAGTGTCTTGAGGAAAGCATTGAACGCGGCGGTGGAAAGCATGTGCACCTCATCGATGATATACACGCTGTACTTTCCAACCTGAGGCGGAATCTGCACCTGATCCATCAGGTTCTTTATGTCATCCACTCCGTTGTTGGACGCGGCGTCCAGTTCATGAATACAATAGGACCGTCCCTCCTGGAAAGACCGGCACGACTCGCACTCACCGCAAGGTTCCATGTCCGGTGAAGGATTGGAGCAATTGATCGCTTTAGCGAATATTCTGGCCGTGGTCGTCTTCCCCACTCCACGCGGGCCGCAGAACAGATAGGCATGCGCCAGTTTTCCCCTGACGATGGAATTCTTCAGGGTTTTGGCGATGTTGTCCTGACCGATAAGGGACTCGAATGAGTCCGGACGATATTTTCTTGCCGATACGATGTATTCAGACATAACAACGTTCAAATCTTAGGGAGTGGTTGTCCGCACCAAGTTTTGTAAGGCAAATTTACGTAATATTTCGTACATTTGCGCCGCACGGCATGAAGTATGGAGTTTTTTGTCGGCGCAAACGGTTTACGCGTCCGGGGCCGCAAGAATATTCCCGGACAAGGAATTTGAAGAACAAACAAGTACTGAACATGAAAAGATTCTTTCAAATACTGGCCTGGGCAATCGCCGGGCTGCTTTTGGCCACTGACGCATTCGGCCAGGCACAAATCACGACAAGAAGGGAAAAACTCAAAGACTTTACTTCCAAGACCACAAAGGTCGTCCTGACAGGCGACGAATTCCTTGACGAGGCACTGAAAGAGAGTGTCGCCTCCACATGGACGGTCTCCCCTTACGAGTTCTGCACGAACGAGGAATTCCAGAGCATCAAGACAAGCGACAACTTCTATTTTCTGATGGTTGTCAAAGGCCAGTTCCGCAGGGAATCAGAACCCGGCATCGACATGCTCACCCTTGTCAAAGGCGGCGAGGGAGCCGAAAAGTCCATCAGTGACATGTACGAGGTGGTGAACTTTCCCTTGCGCCCGACAGAAGACCCGTCCGGACGAGAGTTCGTGCTGCTGCCGGCATTCCTGAAAATCATCCAGGATCACACGACAGAACTCACCGACACCGAGATGAAAGCCTACGCCAATCTCGGAGCCAAAGACACCAAGAAACTGAGGATCAAAAGAATATTCTTCTGGTCAGAGGATTTCGCCCCTCAAGTTGACGAGCAGACCAAACGCTCGGTGGACGAGGATTTCCTCATCAAGGAGGACGAGGATGAGGTGGATGAGATCTTTACAGAGGGCACATTCAACACGGTTGTAAGCTATGTGGTGGCTCCATCGGAGCCGGTCAACGGATCCATCTGTTACAAGATGCTCATCGGCTCCGACAATCACGAGCTTTATTATTTCAAAAAGCACAAGATCACGGCCAGAAACGGCAAGGGATTTCTCACCAGCGACATCAAGGCAATCAAACTTCTAAGGAAATAATGATCGTAGGGACGGCCGACTGCGGACTGAGGTATGCGGTCAAGAGAAGCGGCAATTCGGTGGGATACTGCTCACTGACAATCAAATGCGGCACAAGGGACGAGGGAGACTTCCACAGCGGGATCGCCCATTTCACAGAACACACACTGTTCAAGGGAACCGAGCTTAAAAGCGCCCGGGTAATCAGCGGTTACCTTGACAAACTTGGCGGTGAACTCAACGCATTCACAACCAAAGAGGAGATCGTCATCCATTCAACCGTGCTCAAAGAGGATCTCGGCAAGGCGGCGGCGCTGCTACTTGAACTGGCGACCTGCCCGACATTCCCGGAAGATGAGGTGGCCGTGGAAAAAGGCGTGGTGATTGACGAGATCAATTCCTATAAAGACTCCCCCGCCGATGATGTCTATGACAAATTCGAGGAAGCCCTGTTCGCGGGACATCCTCTGGGGCGTTCGATCCTCGGGACGGCCGCCAGTGTAAAAAAGATCACAGGCAAAGAGCTTAGGCAGTTCACAAAAGAGCACTTTGTGCCAACGAACATGGCGCTTGCGATAGTGGCCGACATCGATGAGAAGAAACTGGAAGAGAATGTGCTCAAGCTGGTCGGAAAAATATTCACAAATGACCCCGTAACTGGTGGCGAACGCATTGTCACCCCGCTCCCGATCAAGCCCGCTTTCAACAAGCAGGTCGAGAAGAGGAACCATGAGGTCAACGCCGTCATCGGAAATTTCGCGCCGTCGCTTGACAACACCGAGGAACGTTTCGCGGCCATCCTGATGAGCAACATCATCGGCGGCCCGGCATCCAATTCCCTGCTGAACAGCCTTTTGAGGGAGAAAAACGGGTGGGTTTACGGAGTCGAGTCATCCTACTCACAGTACACCGAATCCGGCATCATGACCATCAGTCTCGGGTGCGAGCGAAGCAATTTGGAAAAGTGTCTGGACGCGACCTGGAAAGTGATCCGGAAGATGCAGGACGAGGAATATTCCTCCGTCAGGCTCAAGGCCGCGAAAAAGCAGATTCTCGGACAGCTCGCCATCAGTTCCGACAACGGCGAGTCGCAGTGCCTCTCAATGGGGAAAAGCCTCATGTCGCTTGGAACCATATTCACAGACAAGCAGAATCGCGAGGCGATCGAGGCGGTGACATCCGAAAGCGTAAGAGAGGCTGCCAGAAAAATATTCAACCCTGAAAGCACCTGCTCTCTGATTTTCCTGTAGGCTGGGTGGCGCCACAAATTTTATGAGAATATGGAATCTCCGGCAGACAAATATCTTAGAGAGCATTCCTCGCGTCAGAGCGAGGCTTTGGACTGGATCGAGAAACAGACGAACATCCACACGAACTACCCTCGGATGCTTTCGGGGGCGGTTCAAGGTCGCCTTCTGACAATGCTTGTGGAGATCTCCAAGGCGAAGCGCATTCTGGAGATAGGTGCATTCACCGGCTATTCAGCCACTTGCATGGCCTACGGGCTTCCGGGGGACGGACACATCGACACCCTTGAGATCAACGACGAGCTGGAGGATCTGATGCGTGAAGGCTGGTCAAGAGCCGGGGTGGCGGACAAGATCACCCTGCACATCGGGGACGCTTGTGAGACCCTCTCAACCCTTGAAGGCCCCTACGACATAGTCTATATGGATGCCAACAAACGCGAATATGTCACCTATTACAATCTGGTCTTCGATCTGGTGAAATCCGGCGGCCTCATTCTCGCCGACGATGTCCTTTGGGACGGCAAACTTTGGCAGGATCCCGTCCCGAAAGACAAGCAGACTCAAGGCATCATCGCATTCAATGACTTGGTAGTCAACGACCCGCGTGTCGAATCCGCACTCCTCCCCATCCGCGACGGGCTCAATGTCATCCGGAAATTATAAGACTACCTCACGCCGAAGGCGAAGACGCAGCGGCTGGTGTAGGTCTCGCCGGGACGGAGGACGGCTGACGGCCAGTCCGGCTTGTTCGGGGTGTCAGGGTACTTCTGTGACTCAAGGCAGATGGCGGTGCGGTGGCCATAGGCAACGCCTTTCTTACCGATGACGGTACCGTCAAGGAAGTTGCCGGCATAAACCTGCACGCCAGGCTCGCCGGTATATTCCTTAAGCACGATTCCAGTCTCCGGGCAATAAACCTCGGCGGCGAGAACAGTGTCATCGCCATTTGTGTCGAGAACCCAGTTGTGGTCGAAGCCGTGACCGTTGCGGACCTGCTCATTGTCAGAGTCGATGTCTTCACCGATCAATCCGGCCTTCCGGAAATCAAACGGAGTGCCTTCGACCGGAACGACTTCTCCGGTCGTCATGAAGGTCGAATCCACAGGGGTGAAGTTCGAAGCGTTGATGTACAGCGAGTCAGCCGTGATCTGATAATCGGCGGGATTCCCTGACAGGTTGAAGTACGAGTGGTTGGTCATGTTGATGATCGTCGGAGCGTCCGTAGTGGCGGAGTACCTGATGTCGATGGCGTTGTCCTCGGTGAGGGTGAAAGTCACGTCAGCGGTCACATTGCCAGGGAAG
Organism: Bacteroidaceae bacterium; assembly: GCA_963642795.1. Lineage (GTDB taxonomy): Bacteria > Bacteroidota > Bacteroidia > Bacteroidales > UBA932 > Cryptobacteroides. The sequence continues at coordinate 36,977 of CAVIHT010000012.1, read as the reverse complement.
TTCGCGTCCCCGTCAGGAGAGACCAGTTCCAACTTAACGTGCGTAGCGTCAGCCTCCAGAACATTGAAGACCTTGTACTGCCATCCGTCAGGGCCGCCGTGCAGACAATGCCCGTAGTTGTTCTGAGGAAGCTGATAATCAACACCGTCCAGAGTGAACCGGCCTCCATTGATGCGGTTGGCGTAGCGTCCGATCGTGGCACCGAAGTCTGTCTGGTTGTTCTCCGGAAAATAGTCCGAAATCTTGTCGAAGCCAAGGACGACATCCTTGTAGTCTCCGTTCTTGTCCGGCACCATCACGGAAACGATTCTGCCTCCGAAATTGGTGACGCAGACCTCCATTCCCGACTTGTTGGCAAGAGTGTAGAGAGCGGTCTTGGCTCCGCCGCGTTCAGCCTCGAAATCCTTTGGATCAAGTCCGGACTTTGTGAGAGTCGGACTCTGGGTGCAGCTGATGACTAAAGCAGCCACAGCCATTGAAGCAATGATTCTCCTCATGATATTATGTGACTATATTCAATTGTTTCCAACGCTTGCTAACCGACAACAGCCCCGTTGCTTAGTGCCTCGGCGGGAGTGACGATCCTCATCTTGCCGTCGCCCTGCTTCGCCATCAAGATCATCCCGCGGGACTCGATACCACGGATCGTCCTCGGCTGAAGGTTCGCAAGGATGCAGATCTGCTTGCCCACAATTTCCTCCGGGGAATAATATTCAGCGATTCCGGACACAATCGTCCTCTTGTCGATGCCGGTGTCGATACTGAGTTTCAGCAGCTTGTCCGTCTTTGGCACACGTTCGGCGGCAAGCACGGTGGCTGTGCGGATGTCCATCTTCTCAAAGTCCTCGAAACAGCATTCAGGTTTCTGGGGAGCGACCTGCTTCGCGGCCTCGGCCTTCTCGGCGGCCTCTCTTTCTGCACGGATGGCATCAAGACGCGCCAACTGGGCGTTGATCGCGTCATCCTCGATCTTGGCGAACAGCAACTCCGCGGCTCCGATCTCGTGTCCGGCCGGAAGGATGTTCTCCTTGCCAAGGACATCCCAGCCGAGGCATACGCATTTGCCGGAGTCCGGGCAGTCGGGCCGCGTATCAACACCGGCGGCTGACACGGTGTGAAGAGCGGCGCACTCGCTTTCCTTGTAGGTGTTGACAGTCTCCTGTTCCCCCTTTCTGTGGTCGATTCCAGCGCAAAGGCAGACCCCGAGCATCTTGCGGAGTTTCTCGGCAGCGAACGGGGTGAAAGGCTCGAAAGCGATCGCAAGGTCAGCGCAGATCTGGAGGCTGACGTTCAGAATGGTGGCGCAACGCTCCATGTCCGTCTTCGCGACCTTCCAAGGCTCCGTGTCGGAAATGTACTTGTTCCCCACACGGGCGATCGACATGGCGTCTTTCAGAGCCTCGCGGAAATGGAATCCGTCAAGGTTCTTCTCAAGCGAAGCCTTAAGCGCCGGAATCTCCGCAAGCGCAGACTTGTCAACTTCCTGAAGTTCGCCGCAGGCAGGAACTTTTCCTTCGAAATATTTGTGGGTAAGCACAACGGCGCGGTTCACGAAATTTCCGAATATGGCTACCAACTCACTGTTGTTACGCGTCTGGAAATCCTTCCAGCTGAAATCATTGTCCTTGGTCTCCGGAGCGTTGGCAGTGAGAACGTATCTCATGACATCCTGCTTGCCGGGAAACTGCTCCAGATACTCGTGAGCCCAGACCGCCCAGTTGCGGGACGTGGAGATCTTGTCCCCCTCAAGATTGAGGAACTCGTTGGCCGGCACGTTGTCAGGCAGGATGTAGCCGTCACCGTAGGCCTTGAGCATGGAAGGGAACACGATGCAATGGAACACAATGTTATCCTTGCCGATGAAATGCACGAGGCGTGTGTCCTCACTCTTCCACCACTTCTCCCAAGACTGCGGAAGAAGCTCCTGAGTGTTGGAGATGTACCCGATCGGAGCGTCGAACCAGACATAGAGAACCTTGCCCTCGGCTCCCTCCACAGGGACAGGCACGCCCCAGTCAAGGTCACGGCTCACGGCCCGGGGCTGCAGACCGCCGTCGATCCAGCTCTTGCACTGGCCATAGACATTGCTCCTCCACTCCTTGTGCTGCTCCAAAATCCATTCACGGAGCCACGGTTCGTACTGATCCAAAGGAAGATACCAGTGTGTGGTCTTCTTCTTCACCGGCTCCGCTCCGCTGAGCTTCGACTTCGGGTTGATGAGTTCCTCCGGACTCAGCGTGCTTCCGCACTTCTCGCACTGGTCGCCATAGGCTCCCTCGGCCCCGCATCTAGGGCAGGTACCGACTATGTAACGGTCAGCGAGGAACTGTTTGGCCTCCGGATCATAGTACTGCTCGGACTCTTTTGTGATGAACTTACCCTCATCGTACAGCTTGCGGAAAAACTCCGAGGCGTTCTTCTCATGCACCTCCGAAGACGTGCAGCCATAGATGTCGAAGTTGATTCCCAGCCCCGTGAACGAGTCTTTGATGACCTTATGGTAGCGGTCCACGATGTCCTGAGGTGTGCAGCCCTCCTTGCGGGCCTTGATTGTGATCGGCACGCCGTGCTCATCGCTTCCGCAGACATAAAGCACATCCTCCCCTCTCATCCTGAGGTACCTGACATAGATGTCCGCAGGCACATAAACCCCGGCCAGATGCCCGATGTGAACCGGCCCGTTGGCGTAAGGCAACGCACAGGTCACAAGTGTTCTCTTGAATTTCTTTTCCATATTCATGAATATTATTTTTCTCTTCCCAATCTGACTTTCACCATTTTAAGAGTCTTCTGCACTTTGAGCATCTCCCGCATGATCTCCATCACACGGTCGTTGTCTGATGCCGACTGAGCCTTTCTGAGTTCTTCCTTCAATTCGCTGTCCCTGTTCTCCATGCGACTCTGCTGGAAGACCAGGATCGCCTTCGGGACATAAAGCGTAAGCCACGACCCCTTCGACATCATGGACTGCCGCAGATGCTTCACCGACAGATCATATCTCTCGTCCGTGGACAATTGCGCGGCCAGATAGGCGACATCCCTGTCCTCCCCGTCCATCAGATGCTTCACGATCTCCTCCTGCGAATAGCCCTCATAGTAGTCTTTTGAATAGGTTTCGTAAGCCTTTCTGAAGGCAGTGTTGGCGAACCGCGAATTGTCCCCCTCCAAAGTCTGGCTTATGAAATCAAACACGGTCAGCGCATCCTCATCCGATCCGGAATAGAATTCCGAATCGCTTTGGAACTCCAGTTTCGTGGTGCCATAGGTGAGGATGAAGTTCAGAAGGTCACGCTCCGCGGTGGCCATGATACGGTTGTCTATCAAAGCATCCAGACCGGTACGCCGGCCAGATTCTTCCGGGCCATCGACAGGCTCCGGCGCCAATGCCGCTCCGGTGGCTTCGACAGACCCAGCCACCGGATGTCTTTCCCTCTCACGATCAGCCGCTTTCTTCTCCTCCAACAACCTTCTGGAGCGTGTGGCGCCGATCCTTTCGTCCAGAATGTCCCGGCGGATCTCGAACTTGTCGCTCAGAAAATCCACATAGACAGAGCGCTTCACGGCATCCGGAATGTCGGCGATCGTGTCGGCGATGTCGTTGATCACCTCGGCGCGCTTCAGCGGATCCCTGGCAGTGTCCTTCAGCAGCAGCGAGGACTTGAAGTCCACGAAGTCCATCTCCGCCCCGGCAAGGAACTCCTCGACCTCGGCGAGAGTATGCTTTCTGGAATACGAGTCCGGGTCATCGCCGTCCGGAATCAGCACGACCTTCACGTTCATCCCCTCACGCAGGAACATGTCTATTCCACGGAGAGCGGCATGAATCCCGGCGGAATCCCCGTCGTACATGATTGTCACATTCTGCGTGAATCTCTTGATGAGACCTATCTGCCCTTCAGTCAAGGCTGTGCCGCTTGACGCAACCACGTTGGCGATTCCGAGCTGGTGCATCGACAGCACATCCAGATAACCTTCGACCAGATAGCATTTGTCCTTGCGGGCCATCTCGTTCTTCGCGAACCAGATGCCGTAAAGAGACTTGTTCTTGACGTAGATGTCGGACTCCCTGGAGTTTACGTATTTTGCATAAGGCTTTCCAGCCTCCTTTGACTTCAATGTCCTGGCTCCGAAAGCGATGACCCGTCCGCTCACCGAATGGATCGGGAAAACCACCCGGTCGTAAAACCTGTCATGCAGGCTGTTGTCAGAATCGTACGCGGCGCACAAGCCCGTCTCAAGGAGATATTCATCCTTGTACCCGGCGGCCTTCGCCGCATCCGTCAGGGCATGCCGGCTTGACGGAGCCCAGCCGAGGCCGTATTTATCAATCGTCGCATCCTCCAATCCTCTGGAATGGAAATATTCAAGGCCCACAGTCCGTCCCTCGCCGGTACGCAGCTGCTCCTTGAAGAAATCGCCGGCATATTCAGAGACCAGCAGGAGACTCTCGTTCCTCTGACGGTTCGCTATGTCCTCCGCAGTCTCCTCCTTTTCGACTATCTCGATGTTGTATTTCCTTGCGAGATAACGCAGCGCCTCCACATAGGACAAGTGTTCGTAGTCCATGATGAACCCGACAGCGGAGCCGCCCTTGTGACAGCCGAAACAGTAATATTGTCCCTTGGAAGGAATGACATGGAAAGACGGTGTCTTCTCGCCATGGAACGGACAGCAGGCCCACAGGTCGGCTCCGCGTTTTCTCAAAGTCACGAAGTCGCCTATCACCTCCTCGACACGGGCGGTGTCAAGAATCTTCTGTACCGTTTCCCGAGGGATCATCCTACTCGTTCACCTTTGTGTAGTTCACTTCCTTGGCATCGTCCAGACCGGAAGTCTCGATCACATCAGGATCGGTCTGAGGCTCCTCCGTTGAGTTGAAACGGATCTCATAAGCCTCCTTGGCCTTGCGGATCCGCCATGAGGAGATCAGTTCGGAGACTCCGTACATAAGCAGAAAGCTTCCGGCGCAGATGCCCATCACCCTCTCTCCAAACGGGTTGAAGAGCAGAAACGCACCGCCGAGCACAGCGCAGACAGAAAGGATCAGCGCGGAGAAACCGGCTCCGAGCAAGGACAGCGTCCCGGCCAAAGCGATCAGCTGAATGCCGCCGAAAAGAATCAGTACGATTCCGATCAACGTGACGATGAAACCGGCCACCCAGACGGGATTCAGGAAAAGCAACAGTCCCAGAATCAAATCCACGACTGAGTTGACGGCCATCAGCGGAAGCACTCCGTCCCTCTTGTTGCGAATGAAGCCATAAGCCAAGGACACCAGTCCGGAGGCCAACAGGAAAGCGGCTATGACCTTCACCACCGTCACCGATGCCTCGTTGTCAAAAATCATCACCAGACCTATGCCGATGGAAGCCAGCGCCCTGAGGATGCTGCTGAACGAAGTTTTGTAGCCAAATGTGAACATATTCATATTCCTTAGTATAATACAAATTACAAATTTAAGTAAAAAATGCTATATTCGTGTCCATGTTTTTCGATACACACAATCATAGTCAATTCTCATTCGACGTGGAGAACACGACGGTTGAAAAAAGCGCCTTGGCAGCAGCGGGGAAAGGGTTCGGAGGAATATGCTTCACAGACCATTGTGATTTTTATGTCCCGAAGATGAAGGAAGAGTTCGGACCCGTTGTCAGCGAGGTTTTCGACGTGGAGGCTCAGCAGTCCGAGATCGACAGGGTGAACGGACTTATCACGGACGGGGCTTTCGGGAAAGCGGTCTCAAGGAAATTCAAGATATTCAAAGGCATTGAATTGGGACTCGGAGACAAGGTTCACGACCAGACCAGAGAACTTCTCTCGAAACACAAGTTCGACCAGATCACCGTCTCGGTCCATTACCTTGAGGACACCGATCCGTATTTCGGGCCGTACTTCAAAGGCAAGAACTGGAAGGAAGCCTACGGCCGTTATCTTGAGACCATCCTGAAGGAGATGAAATGGCTCGGAAACTTCGACATCATAGGGCATTTCGACTATGTGGCCCGCTACGCTCCTTATCCTAAGGAAAGCGTGCTGTACAGGGATTTCCCCGGGCTGTTCGACGAGATGTTCAAGTACCTGATAGAGAACGGTAAAGGGTTGGAAATAAACACAAAAAGCTACAAGAAGCACGGACTCCGAACTCCGCAGCTTGACAGAGACATCCTGATAAGGTACATGGAGATGGGCGGAGAAATCATCTGCATGGGTTCAGACTCACACACGCCGGAGCAGGTCGGTGACCGGTTCGACTATTTCGCACAGTATGTCAAGATGTTCGGATTCAGGCAGCTCGGCCACTTTGAGGGGCGCAGACTGAAGATGGTGACCATCTAAGAGGCTATCTCGCAGAGGAACTTTATCCTGACAAGACGGATCTCCATCTCCTCGTAATCCGGTCCGAGCGCCTTGACCGCTTCCTCAATGGAATCAGACGTCGCCTCGTTTTTGAAATAGTCATAGACATCCTCAACAACATCATCGTCAATCGTCTGGCCGATGTAGTAGTTCAGATCCAACTTGGTTCCGGAGGACACGATCACTTCAATCTCCGCAACCAGTTCATCAAAGTCCATCCCTTTGGCGTCCGCGATGTCCTCCAGAGACATCCGTTTGTCCACACTCTGAATGATGAATATCTTGTCGGCGCTCTTGGTCGGAGCCGACTTGACGACAAAGTCCTCAGGCCTGGCGATGTCGTTCTCGTCAACGTACCGGCGGATCAGCTCTATGAACTCCTTTCCGTATTTTCTTGCCTTACCCTCGCCGACCCCTTGACAGTTGTGAAGCTCATCGTAGGTGATCGGGTAAAGAATCGACATGTCTTCCAAAGCCGGATCCCCGAAGATTATCCACGGTTGGAGATTAAGTCTCCTCGACATGTCCTTCCTGAGGTTCTTAAGCATGGAAAGAAGGGTCGCGTCACCTCCGCCACCTTTCATGGCCGGTGACGGAGAGTCCTCCTCATCCCCGTCGCCGCCTTCTTTCCCTTTGAGCATCCGGTCCTCCACAAGGAGCACCTCGTAAGGGCTGCTGAAAAAATCCTCGCCTTTCGCCGTGACATAGATCAGCCCGTAGGACTCTATCTCCTTTTCCAGAAGGTGCATGATGAGTCCTTGATGAATGACCGCGCACCAGAAATTCACGCTGCGATCGCTTCCCGAGCCGAACAGCGGAAACGTGTCGTGACGGTAGGATTTGATCAACGCGTTATCCTGTCCTGCCAACACCGAAGCCAGATGCTCGATCTTGAAATGTTCGGGGAGCGACTTTATGAGTCTTATCACCAGACACATCTCCTTGCGGCCGTCAAAGGTGGCCTTCGGATTGACACAGTTGTCGCAAAGGCCACAGTTGTCCTTAGGATAATCCTCTCCGAAATAGTTCAGCAGCATCCTCCTGCGGCACATGCTCGACTCGGCGTAAGCCACGGTGTCCAAGAGCAGCTGCCGGCCGATTTCCTGCTCCGAGACCGGCTTCCCCTGCATGAACTTCTCCAGCTTACGGATGTCCTTGTAGCTGTAGTAGGTGATGCACTCGGCGTTTTCCCCGTCTCTGCCGGCGCGTCCGGTCTCCTGATAGTACCCCTCTATGCTCTTCGGGATGTCGTAATGGATGACGAAACGCACATCCGGCTTGTCGATTCCCATTCCGAAAGCGATCGTCGCCACTATCACATCCACATCCTCCATCAGGAACCTGTCCTGATTCTCGGCCCTGGTCTTCGCGTCAAGGCCGGCATGGTACGGAAGCGCGCGGATTCCGTTTATCTCAAGGAGATTGGCGATCTCCTCAACCTTTTTGCGGCTCAGACAGTAGATGATTCCGGATTTGCCCGCGTGCTGCTTGATGTAGCGTATGATGTCTTTGTCCGGATTGACCTTGTCGCGTACCTCATAGAAAAGGTTCGGCCTGTTGAACGAAGACTTGAAGACGGACGCATCCATGATCCCGAGATTCTTCTGGATGTCGTTCTGCACCTTGGGGGTGGCCGTGGCCGTGAGGGCGATGATCGGAGCCCGGCCTATCATCTGAACCATGTCCCTGATCCTGCGGTACTCGGGCCTGAAGTCATGTCCCCATTCGGAAATGCAATGAGCCTCGTCAACAGCATAGAAAGAGATGTTCACCTCGCGCAGGAGCTCCACATTCTCCTCCTTTGTCAGGGATTCCGGAGCCACATAAAGCAGTTTGGTCACGCCGGAGAGCACATCCGCGCGTACCTCCTGGATCTGCGCCCGGTTCAACGAGGAGTTCAGGAAATGCGCGACTCCGTTCTGCTCCTCCACGAATCCCCTGATCACATCCACCTGATTCTTCATCAAAGCGATCAGCGGAGAGATCACGATGGCCGTTCCGGGCATCACCAGTGCGGGCAGTTGGAAGCACAGAGACTTGCCACCACCTGTCGGCATGAGGACAAACGTGTCCTTCCCCTCCAGAAGATTCCTGATGATTTTCTCCTGATCCCCTTTGAAGGAATCAAAACCGAAGAATTCTTTCAGTTTGGAATTCAGCAACGACGAGTCAATTTCCATAGAATTTCCTAATTATTTTTAAAAATAGTGAATGTTTTCGGGATAAACAAGTATTTTGTTCCCTTATAAGGAATAAAGTCAATATTTTTTTGCGATATTTGCGGAACTTTTGGGCGTTATGCCCTGAAGTCAAAACAGACAACTTATAAAATATTCAATAGTATGAAAACAATCAAAATGCTTGCGGTGACAGCGATGGTTCTTTCAGTCGCGGCCTGCAACTCGAACAAGGTGGACGGCAAGGCTGGCGGAGCCGACAGCACAGCGGTCGCCGCCGTTCCTCAAAAGCCTCTCAACGCGAAGGATCTTGTTCCTTCAAAGGCCATGGTTGACTCTGTAAGTTATCTTCTTGGCATCCAGCTCGGCTCCATGATCAAGAACTACAACATGGGGGATCTCAACTTCAACATGATCAAGAAGGGAGCGGCTGATTTCGTCGCCGCCAAGGGCACCCCTCGTGACGAAGAGTTCACAAAGCAGTTCAAGGTAAACCCCGAGGAGATGAACCGCATCATGAACGAGTTCATCCAGAAGAGGGCTGAATATGTTGGCGCCATCAACAAGGAGAAAGAGGAGAAGTTCCTTGAGGCCAACCTCAAGAAAGCCGGTGTCCAGGAGACCGAGTCCGGACTTCAGTACATCATCACCGAGGCCGGAAGCGAGGTCAAGCCTACCTCCAACAAGGACACCGTCTATGTTCATTACAAGCTCTCCCTCACCGACGGCACAGTCATAGAGGAAGTCAAGGAGGAGCAGGACGCCGTCATGCTGACCCTCAACAGGGTCATCCCTGCATGGACCGAAGGTCTCCAGCTTCTCGGTGAAGGCGGAAAGGCCACTCTTTACGTTCCTTCAAAGCTCGGCTATGGCGAGCGCGGCTCCAACGGCATCGATCCTAACACGACTCTCGTGTTCGACATCCAGCTCGATTCTGTAAAGCGCTTCGTTGAGCCTGTGGTCGAGGACAAGAAATAATCTCCGCCCAGGCAGCGTGAACAAACCTGCTTCGCGCCCGCGCGCCGAGCAGGTTTTAATTTTTGACAAGAAATATCATGGCATTGGAAATAGAAGGCAGGATCAGACAGAAACTTGCCAAACAAAGCGGACAGGGAGCGAAAGGCTCCTGGACAAAGCAGGATTTCGTTCTTGAATATCAGGACGGCAACTATCCGGCGGACGTGTGTCTCACGGCGTTCGGAAACGACAAGGTCGCGGATCTTGACAAGTATCAGGTCGGAGACGCAGTGAAAGTGGCTTTCAATCTCAGGGCGCGAGAATATAACGGTCGTTGGTACAACGATGTACGCGTCTGGAGAATCACTCCGGACGGGCAGTCCGCCCCAGCTCGACAGCAAGCCTCACAGGCTCCTCAACCAAACTACGGCGCACAGCCTCAGCAGGCTCCGGCTCCGACCATCGACGACATTCCGGCGGACAACCAGGACAACGATCTTCCGTTCTAAGAAGCTGTTTTAAACAGCTTCTAAACCTCTATCCAACGGATAGACCTATCGCGGCGCCACCAGGTGAGCTGCTTTTTGGCATAATGACGAGTGTTCCTCTGGACGAGGCGGATGGCCTCCTCCAGAGGAATTTTTCCGTCAAGATATTCAAAAATCTCTTTGTAGCCGACGGTCTGCAGCGCCTGACAGTCCCGGTACGGCAACAGCGAACGCACCTCCTTAACCAGACCCGCGTCAATCATATTCAACACCCTCCGGTCGATCCGTGAATACAATTCCTCGCGCGGCCGCGTCAGTCCGACCTTCTCGATCTCAAAGGAACGCTTCCGCCTCTGACCTGTCTTGAACGAAGAGAGCGGCCTCCCCGAAACCAGACACACCTCCAGCGCGCGTATGACCCTCTGGCTGTTGCGAGTGTCGATCCGGGAATATGTCAGCGGATCCTTCTGACGAAGCTCCTCCGCAAGAGTCCCGACACCCTCTTTTCCAAGCCTGTCCCACAGTTCGGCACGAAGAGCCGGATCCCCGTCAGGCAGATTGTCCAACCCATTGCATACGGCATCTATATAGAACATCGAGCCACCGGTCATCACCAAAGTCTCATGCCCTTCATCGAACAACTTTTCGACCAGCGCAATCGCATCCGACTCGTAATCCCCTGCCGTGTAAGGCTGCGTGACCGGAACGGATTGAATGAAATAATGCTTCACGGCGGCCATCTGCGAAGCACTCGGGACAGCGGTCCCGATCGACATATTCTTGAAAATCTGGCGGGAATCGCAGGAGATCACCGGCGAGCCATATTCCAAAGCCTTCGAAACGCTGAAATCAGTCTTGCCGACAGCTGTAGGCCCAAGGATTACGAGAAGCAGCCGGGACATATTCAGAATTAAGGTAACAACTTGAAGATTAATGCTTTAGATGTCAAGATCCTCGGTGCCGTCAAAGACGATCTTTCCATCCTCGTCATCATCTTCCTCCTCCTCGTCGTCATCGTCCGGGTCGTCATCGACAGAGAGAGACACTCCGTCCTTGTCATCGTCGTCATCAGAGCCCCAGTCAGGCTTCTGGCCAGGCAGATGTCTCTGGGAATCGGGAAGATCCTCAAAAGCGACATAACCGTTCTCGAACTCTATGGGATTAGGTCCCTTCACCTCCACGATCGCAGGAGGGCATTCAGGCTTCTCCTCAGTACCATCAAACGTGACGATCACGCTTTTGCGGTTTGGAACATCGTAGAAGTACAGGAACGAGGCCACCCCCTTCTTGACAGTCTGCGCCACGGTTACATTGTCCACTGTGCCGCTTCCAAGGTCGAACAGACCGTAGCGGGCGAGGACTCCGCCGCCGGCATCCATCGCCTTGAACATAATCAACTGATCCTGCGGAAATTCCATGTCCGCGCGCATCTGTTTGTGAAATTCGTAAAGGGTCGTTTCGCCCCCCATCTCATAAACCCGGTAGAATCCTTTGATCCCGGCGAGTGTAACCCTGAATTTATAAACCATAAATATTTTTGACTCAGAAACTGTTTAAAATAATTTATCTTTTTTGCGGCCTTTCCGGCCATTTTCATCTTTCTCATCGGTCACGTAGCTACGGCGACGCTCCCTCTTCCAAAGCAGAAACTGTCTCGAAAAATCCGCATAGTCAAATTCGGGAATCATTTTTTAACAGCTTCTCAAAACCATTTCAAAATTACAAAATTTCCCGTTCCGTTGCAAAATTATGTGAAAAACGCTATTTTCGTGTCTTAGGAATGGAGACACCAGAAAACATCATCCAAGACTCCTACAAGAGTGTTCCGGGACAGGCTGAAGGGCTGTTCAAAGACAACGGCAGCCGCTTCATCTCATTCGCGTTTCCCGTCGAGACCGAAGATGAGGTCAAAAGCATCGTCGGCGACTTGAAGAAAAAATACCATGACGCCCGGCACCACTGCTACGCCTATCGCATCGGCTACCTTGGGGACAAGTTCAGAGCCAATGATGACGGAGAGCCTTCCTCTTCGGCCGGCAGACCGATCCTGGGGCAGATCGACTCCAGAGGACTCAGTGACGTGCTGGTTGTGGTCGTGCGCTATTTCGGCGGGATAAAGCTCGGGATTCCGGGATTGATCCGGGCCTACAGGACATCGACGGCTGAAGCCCTTGACAAAGCCGGATGTGTCGAGAAGATCGCCGGAAAATGGTTCGGTGTCCGCTTCGGCTACAAGGCGATGAACAGCGTGATGAAAATCCTCAAGGACATGGAACTCCGGCAGCGAGGGCAGGATTTCGGAGCTGACTGCTCACTTCAGGTCTGGGTGCGGCTCTCCGCCGAGGATGACTTCAGAACCAGAATCGGGAAAGTTGACAACTGCGAGATAAACGAACTTTAAATCATAAATGTTATGCCTAAAAGTCTAATTTCAATCCAGGATTTCTCTAAGGACGAGATTCTTCACATTCTTGAGACAGCTAAGGAATTCGAAGCCAACAGGGAGCAGAGCTTTCTCGCCGGAAAAGTTGTGGCCTGCCTGTTCTTCGAGCCATCGACAAGAACCCGCCTTTCCTTCGAGGCCGCGGTAAACAGGCTGGGAGCCAGAGTCATCGGCTTCCCGGACAACCGCAACACCAGCCAGACCAAAGGTGAGACCCTGGAGGACACCATAAAGATCGTGTCCAACTATGTGGACATGATCGTGATGAGACATCCTCAGGCCGGAGCGGCGGACATCGCCGCGTCAGTGGCCTCGGTGCCTGTCATCAACGCCGGCGACGGAGCGAACCAGCACCCGACGCAGACTCTGCTCGACCTCTATGCGATCCGGAAAACGCAAGGCAGACTCAACGGACTGACTGTGAATATGGTCGGAGACCTGAAGTACGGCCGTGCCGTCCACTCTCTCGTGGAGGCGCTGCGCTGGTTCGACCCTCATTTCATATTCACATCCCCGGAAGAGTTGAATATGCCAAAGAAATATCTTGAGCTGCTTGACAGCGAAGGGGTCAGCTACAGGGAGGAATCCAGGATAGAGGACGGGCTGAACGAGTGCGACATCCTCTACATGACCAGAGTCCAGCAGGAAAGATTCCCTGACATGGATGAATATAATAAGGTCAAGGATGTTTACAGGCTCACCGCCTCGATGCTCGGTCAGGTCAAGCCGAACATGAAGATCATGCACCCGCTCCCAAGGGTCAACGAGATCTCCACGGACATAGACAGCACTCCTTACGCCTATTACTTCCAGCAGGCCGGAGGCGGGATGTACGTCAGGATGGCGATCATCTCTTACCTTCTCGGCTACCGGTAATTCAACTCCCGCAAGCGACGAAATGACTGTTACGCACATGCGAAACTTAGAAGCTGTTTAGAAATAATTCCTCTTTTTTCTTATGCGGGAACCATTTTTAAACAGCTTCTTATTATAATTTTTCGGTAAATGTTGGGTAAATCCTTTTAATTACCTATATTTACCGCAAAATCAGTTTTGATTTCATAGACATAGGGAATGAGCCGGTGAAAATCTGAAAAAGCCTCCCGAACATTCGTTATGTTTATTTTGGAACATACATTAAGATTTGAAACTAAAAATAGAAATGAAGAAAGTACACGTTTTCAACGCCGGCCCTTGCCTGCTTCCGCAGGTGGCCATCGACAATGCCATTGAAGCTCTCAAGGATTTCAAAGGCACAGGAGTCTCGGTTCTCAGCATCTCACACCGCACAAAGGAGTGGGACGCCACAATGGACGAGTGCCGCGCACTCTGGAGAGAACTTCTGAATATTCCTGACACCCACGAGGTCGTGTTCCTCGGCGGCGGAGCATCCTTACAGTTCCTTTACGTGGCCATGAACTACCTTGAGAAGAAGGCAGCCTATCTTGAGACAGGTGTCTGGGCGAAGAAAGCCCTCAAGGAGGCCAAGGGAATCGGTGAGGCCTACGCTCTCGCAAGCTCGGCGGACAAGAACTACTCTTATATTCCTAAAGGATACGAGATTCCCACCGACATCGACTACTTCCACATCACCACGAACAACACCATCTACGGCACCGAGATCAAGGAAGACATCGACTGCCCAGTTCCACTCATCGCCGACATGTCTTCGGACATCATGAGCCGCCCTGTGGACGTGAGCAAGTACGATCTCATCTACGGTGGAGCGCAGAAGAATGTAGGTCCTGCCGGTGTGATCTTCGCCATCATCAGGAAGGACTCCCTCGGAAAGGTTACAAGGTATCTCCCCGCCATGCTCGACTACCGTAACCACATCGAGAAGCTGTCCATGTACAACACTCCTCCAGTGTTCTCGATCTTCATGATGAACGAGACCTTGAAGTGGCTCAAGAGCATCGGCGGCGTGCCTGCCATCCAGAAGATCAACCAGCGGAAGGCCGACCTGCTGTATTCAGAGATCGACCGCAACCCTCTGTTCGTCGGCACGGCAGCCAAGGAAGACCGCTCGCTGATGAACGTCTGCTTCGTGATGGCTCCAGGCCACGAGGCTCTTCAGGACGAGTTCCTTACGTTCGCCAAGGAGCGCGGAATGATCGGCATCAAGGGCCACCGCTCCGTCGGAGGCTTCAGAGCATCCCTCTACAACGCCTGCACGGTCGAGGACGTTCAGGCTCTTGTCGACTGCATGAAGGAATTCGAGGAACTTAAGAAATAACACATCATGAAGATATTAGTCGCAACACAGAAACCTTTCTCGGCGGCAGCTGTCGCAGGGATCAAGGAGATTGTCACGGCAGCCGGGCACGAATTCGCCGCCCTTGAGAAATACGCTGACGCTTCGGAGCTCATCGCCGCAGTCTCTGACGTGGACGCACTCATCATCCGTTCGGACAAAGTCACAGCCGATGTGCTTGACGCAGCCAAGAACCTGAAGGTGGTTGTCCGCGCCGGAGCCGGTTACGACAATGTGGATCTGGCCGCGGCCACAGCCCACAAGGTGGTTGTGATGAACACACCGGGGCAGAACTCCAACGCTGTCGCAGAGCTTGCCATCGCAATGATGATCTACATGTGCCGCAACCAGTTCACTCCTGCCACGGGTACTGAGATCCAGGGCAAGAGGCTCGGCATCCAGGCCTTCGGAAACGTAGGCCGTCTGGTCGGAAAGAAAGCCGAGGCTCTAGGAATGAGTGTCATGGCCATCGATCCGTTCATCCCTGCCGAGAAGATCCGTGAGGCCGGAGCCGAGCCTGCCGACTCGCTGGAACACATGTACGCCTCCTGCGACTTCATCTCCGTGCATATTCCAGCCACTCCCGAGACCATCGGTTCGATCGGCTACAACCTGATAACCAAGATGCCTAAGGGAGCCTGTCTGGTAAATACCGCCCGTAAGGAGGTCATCGACGAGGCCGGGCTTGAGAAAGCCCTTGAGGAGAGAACCGACTTGAAGTACGTCACCGACGTGGCTCCGGACAACTATGCGGCCCTGAAGGAGAAGTTCGGCGCGCGCGTCTTCGCCACCCCTAAGAAGATGGGAGCGCAGACAGCGGAGGCCAACATGAACGCCGGCCTCGCCGCCGCACGCCAGATTGTCGATTTCTTCGCCACCGGCAACACACGTTTCCAGGTCAACAAGTAATTTTATGACTATCCAGATGGCACCCCTGCCTTTCGCACCGGCGCCATCTGCAAATATGTTTTCAAGAATAGCTATGGTAAGAGTAAAACCGTTCGCGGCGATCAGACCGCCAAAAGATATCGTGACAGAGGTGGCAGCCCCACCTTATGACGTACTCAATTCCGAAGAGGCCAAGGAGATGGCCGGAGAGAAATCCCTCCTCCACATCACCAAGCCGGAAATCGACTTCAACCCTATCCTCGAGGATCACGACCCGAAGGTCTATGACGAGGCCGTGATGAATTTCAAGGAATGGCAAAAGAAGGGCTGGCTACGGCGCGACCCTAAGGAGTGCTACTACGTCTATGCACAGACTATGGAGGGCCGCACACAGTACGGTCTCGTACTCTGCGCCCACACGGACGACTATGCTTACGGGAAGATCAAGAAGCACGAACTCACCCGCAAGGACAAGGAGGATGACAGAATGGTTCACGTGCGCATCCAGAACGCCAACATCGAGCCGGTGTTCTTCGCCTACAAGGACAACCGCGTCCTGAACGAGATTGTCGCCCAGACTGTCAAGAAGGCTCCGGAGTACGATTTCATCGACGAGAACAAGTTCGGCCACAAGTTCTGGGTGATCGATGACGACAAGACCATCGACCAGATCACAAGACTGTTCAACAATGACGTGGACGCTTTCTATGTGGCTGACGGCCATCATCGTACCGCTGCGGCAGCGCGCGTCGGAGCCGAGAAGAGAGCGCAGAACCCGAACCACACCGGCGACGAGGAGTACAACTTCTTCATGGCCGTATGCTTCCCTGAGAGCCAGCTCAAGATTCTGGACTACAACCGTGTCGTTAAGGATCTGAACGGACTTTCAAAGGAACAGTTCATCGCCGCCCTTGAGGAAAACTTCACGGTCCGCGAGATGGGTGATGAGATTTACAGCCCTGACCATCTGCACAACTTCTCGATGTACCTGGACGGCAAGTGGTACTCTCTGAAGGCGCTTCCAGGCAGGTACGACGACAAGGATCCGATCGGTGTTCTGGACGTTACCAT
Organism: Bacteroidaceae bacterium; assembly: GCA_963642795.1. Lineage (GTDB taxonomy): Bacteria > Bacteroidota > Bacteroidia > Bacteroidales > UBA932 > Cryptobacteroides. The sequence continues at coordinate 20,342 of CAVIHT010000012.1, read as the reverse complement.
CCTCTCGAACCTCGTGCTTGACAAAGTGCTCGAAATCAAGGATCTGCGTACAGACAAGAGAATCGATTTCGTGGGCGGCATCAGAGGCCTTGGCGAACTTGAGCGCAGGGTTGACAGCGGTGAGATGAAAGTTGCCTTCGCCCTCTACCCAGTCTCAATGCAGCAGCTCATCGACATCGCCGACACAGGCAACATCATGCCTCCGAAGACCACGTGGTTCGAGCCTAAGCTCCGTTCCGGCCTCGCCATCCACACCCTCGATTAGAAGCGTAACGACTTCATTCGTGGGCATCTTACTGCTTCCACACTTGCGCCTCGCCGTCCACACTCCTGGTTAGAAGCGTGACGACCCTCAGGGAACACGGCCAGCGGGTCTGGCGAGGTATGGGATACCGAGTCTGGCGTGGTATGAGCCGTTGAGCCTGCCGAAGTGCGAACCGCCGAGTCTGCCAAGGTATGAACCGGCAAGCCAGCCGAGACGCGGACCGCCGGGTCAGCCAAGGTATGGACCGGCAAGCCAGCAGGGGCGCAGGTCAGACCGCACACGCAAAGTATCCAAAATCTCGACCGAAAGTCAACTAATTATGAATATCGACGCGTTATCCTTCCGCCCACACCGACGGAAGGATAATTGCATAAGCGTAACAGCTAAACCTCTCACAATCAAGCAAAAGGTCATTTGCCTTTAGTTCATTTCCAGCAAAGGGAAAGTGCTAACATATTCAATATCCGTGGATTAACAACCACCGATTGAGTATCAAAGAGTGGTACGTAACACTTTGGCTAACTGCAATTTAGCGTTCTATCTTTAGTCGAATCACTCTAAAGGCAATGGCTTTATTCTTTGTGTTTCAATGATTTGCATTTTACAGGACGATTCTCCTCCATACGCAGAAACTTTCTGGCGTGATTGAGACTGACACCGCAGACGGTGACCAACTCGTCAAGGTAAGCAGTCCGCTTCCCGACCGGGAGCCGCAGCACATCCTCGATGCCTGAAAACCGCTTGTCCGACACCAGATGGCGCGTCATCTTTCTGTAGGCAGCACCTGAATGAGGGTCATGCGGCTCACTTATGTCGTATTCACTGCCCGTGTTGCTGCCCAGGGCCGTAAGCATGTTCTCGTAACTGCCGTAGTAACTGACCGCCCGCCCTAAATCTATGATTGAATATTCACGGACAATGAAATCGACAAGTTGTTTCTTCTCGCTAACATTCAAAGAGTTGAACAAATCGTTCAGCAACTCGTAGCTCAAAGCCATTCGATGGGATCGGAGCGTCCTGACTTTTGCCAAAGCCTTCCTCATTCCGACCGAAGCATCACGAATGATAAGTTTCTCTGAATATGGATGATCGGAACCCGCATAGGCGAGATAGTTCCACTGCCATTCCTCAGCCCGGGCACAGAGCCGATCTTCAACCGGATTGTTGTAGAGGTAGGCGAGCGCGGTTCTGACCTGCTTCTCTCCACGCTTGTTTGAAAGGCCGAAAGTGGAGAAAAGCCTTCCTTTCAGACCATGTCTTGCATTATAGGCCTTTGAGAACTTGGAACAAAACTCTTGTACGAATCCGGCTACAGTCTCGTGACTGTCAGCCTCGACCAATACGTGAATATGATTGTACATCAGGCAAAGCCCCAGCACCTTGACATCATGCTTGACAGCCGTCAGTGAGAAAACCGTGAAGAACACCAGCGAGTCCTTCACGCTGTAGAACACCACGAAACCGGACTGTGCCCTTTGGTAGATATGCCCGACCGCACCCCTCCGGTAAATCATCCGCCTCAAACGAGCCATAGTTCAATAATTTAAGTTGGTCAATATGTGGCTAACAAGATAGGCATTAATCCGCTCAACTCCAAAAAGAATTACGTGTGATACGCAATATATTGTAAACAAACACTTTAAACCATCGCCTTTGGTGTTATTCAACTAAAGGTATAGTAGTAAACAACAGTCAGTCAAGGAGTTACGCACCACCTGTTGATAATCAATCGGTGAACATTAACTCACTGATTAACAATAGACAGAGAACTTGTCTTTGGGTGAAAGAACCTAAAGACAAGTCGCTTGTCTTATTGTTTTCAAGGAATTATTTTTAAGAAGCTGTTTAGTAAGCGTTAAAAATAACTTGGTAAAGGTTTGGCGGTATTTTCGAGGATAGAGTTCTTTTGGAAGAAGGAGTGTGCCGGTGGCACAGAGGCTGATGAGAAAAGAACTATAGACAGAAAAGACAATCAAAGATTACCAAGTTGTTTTTTAAGGATTACTTAAAAATGGTTCCCGCATTTTTATCATGGGAATTTTCGAGACAGTTTCGGCTTTGGAAGAGGGAGAGGAAGTGTAGCAGTAGCTACGTGACAGATGACAATGATGAAAATGGCCGGAAAGGCCGCATAAGAAAAAAGAGGAATTATTAAAAAACAACTTCTAAATGAAATTTCTTTCACCTAAGCCTTACCTACAGGCGATACCCCGCTCGACCCAGGAATTTTGGTAATGTGCAAAATTCCGGTCGAGCGGGGTATCGCCTGTCTTAATGATCTTGTTTGTCTATAATGCCGTCTCGGCGCTTCTACAAGCTCAGCGGCCGAGGCCACTAAAGACTTTCAATGTTCTTCTCGTTGAGAAGGTTCTTGCCCTCGGCGGTGTAGGCATACTCGATGCGGTCGGCGTAATGCTTTTCGACCTTGCCGCGCACGATCTTCATCGTGCTGTTCACCAGACCGTTCTGCTCGGTGAACGGTTCCGGGAGCACGGCCACGGCGGCCGGCAGCCACCTTTCCGGGAACATGCCCTCATGTGAGCCGCCCTTCTTGTAGGAATCGATCTCCTCCTGAATCTTCTTCAGCATAGCCTCCTTGCCCTCTCGCGATGCCGGATCCAGACCCTTCGAGGAAACATATTCCTTGAGAGTGTCCTTCGCCGGAACTATCAGCACAATCGTGTAAGGATCCTGGTTGTTGTGAAGGATGACCTGTTCGATGTACTTGGAACCGTCGGTCAGGGAATCCTCGAAGCCTTCCGGGCTATACTTCTCTCCATCGGAAGAAATCAACAGGGACTTGAAGCGCCCCACGACGTAAAGATATTCGGAATCATACATATAGCCCATGTCACCAGTGTGCAGCCAACCGTCCCGAAGAGCCTCGGCCGTACCCTGAGGATTCTTCCAATAGCCGGCCATCACATTCTCGCCGCGCACCACGATCTCGCCTTTGGTGCGAAGCGGAACCTCCTTGCCGGCCTCGTCGCAGATCTTGATGTCAAGCGGCTTCACGACGCGCCCGGAAGAGCCGAACATCGCATGACCGATGGAGTTGGCGGAGATGATAGGGGTCGCCTCGGACACTCCGTACCCCTGGAACATAGGGATGCCGATGGCGCAGAAATATCTCTGAAGCTCAATGTCCAGAAGTGCGCCGCCACCGACAAAGAACTCCATCCTGCCGCCGAAGCCCTCGCGGACTTTCTTGAATATGAGCTTGTCGAACAGAGCCATCAACGGCTTCTTCCAAAGTTGGAAGACACCACCGCGGTTGTAATATTCCTTGTTGTAGGAGATCGCCAGATTAAGGGCATAGTTGTAGAGTTTCTCTGCCTTCGCCCCCTGCTTGTGGATGCCGGTTTCGACGTTCTTCCTGAAGTTGCGCGCGAGCGCCGGAACTGAAAGCATCACGTGCGGACGGACTTCCTTGATCGCGACAGGAATATTCCTTAGCGTGGCGAGCGGATTGGCCCCGACCGGAACGGTGGCGATGCTGCCGCAGTAGGACATCATCGTGTAGAACCCGGCCACGTGTGCGAAGCAATGATCCAGAGGCAGGATGATGAGCATAGTAGAGTCTGGTTTGACACTGATCACGGAATGGGCCTGCTCGACATTCGCCGTGTAGTTGCGGTGCGTCAGGAGAACACCCTTCGGGTCGGCTGTGGTGCCGGAAGTGTAGCTGATCGTGGCGTAGTCGTCAGGCTCTACCGATTTGTAACGCTCTTCGAACTCGCCCTTGTGGTCGAACAGATAACTGCCGCCGAGAGCCTGAACCCATTCCATCGAAACCTCCTTGGCACTGGCGGCTGGGATGTCATCCAGAATGATCACTTTCTCGACACCGTCGAGCACGGAAAGGATCTTGCGGATCTTCGGCAACTGCTGACCGGACACGATGACGAACCTTGACTCGGAATGCTGGATTCTGAAAGTCAAGTCATTGCTTTCCTCAAGCTTGATGGACAAAGGCACGCTCACTCCTCCGGCATAGAGGATGCCCAGTTCGGCAAGAATCCACATGTTCCTGCCTTCGGACAGAAGAGAGACCCTGTCCCCTTTGCGGAGTCCCATCGCCATGAGGCCGGCTCCGATGCGGCAGCCTTCCTTGCGGGTCTGCTCGAATGTGGTCTCCGTCCACTTTCCGCCCACTTTTTCGCGGAGAAAAACGTGGGAAGAGTATTCGCGGGTGTACCGCTCCACGAATTCGATTATTGTAGGTCTTGTAGATGACATATTAAGAATCTGTTTTTGAAATAATTCCTCTTTTTTCTTACGCCGTTTTCCGGCCATTTTCAGCTTTGGCAAAACCGCGGCGGGAAAAGTTGATTTCCCGCCGCTTGCCAAATCCTTATTCGTCAATTTGCCTGACCTCCGGGAAGAGACCGAAGAGTTCGGCGTCAATCCTGTCGGTCACGGTCTGGAAGTCCTCCGGACGGTTCTCGAACTTGATGTTGTCCACATCGATGACAAGAAGGTGACCGTCATATTTGGAGATCCACTCATCGTAGCGTCTGTTGAGCCCGGTGAGGTAGTCGATCCTGATGCTGCTTTCATATTCCCGTCCCCTCTTCTGGATCTGAGCCACCAGATTCGGAATAGTGGACTTCAGGTAGATCAGCAGGTCCGGCTTGCTGACAAGCGACATCATCAGGTCAAAGAGGTCCGAGTAGTTCTCGAAATCCCTTGTACTCATCAAGCCCATGTCATGAAGGTTAGGGGCGAATATGCGGGCGTCCTCGTAGATCGTCCTGTCCTGAATGATGACATCGCTGCATCTTGAGATGTCCACGACATCCTTGAACCTCTTGTTCAGGAAATATATCTGTAGGTTGAACGACCAACGCTCCATGTCCGCATAGAAATCGGAAAGATAAGGGTTGAAGTCAACCGACTCGAACTTGGGAGTCCAGCCGTAATGGGCCGCCAGCATTTTCGTCAGGGTGGTCTTGCCACTGCCTATGTTGCCTGCTATCGCGATGTGCATATTCTTTATGTTTATCTTATTCCGTAATATGGTACGGGAACCGTTCATATTCAGAACAATCCCCCTGCAAAAATAACATTATTTTTCCAATGGGAAAAGCCCGTAGAGCTCGGCGTCGATCCGGTCGGTGATGGACGCGAAGTCCTCGGGGCGGTTCTCGAAGTCAAGGCTGTCGGCCTCGATGGTCAGCACCTTGCCGTCATATTTCTTGATCCATTTTTCGTAACGGTCGTTCAGGCCGCCAAGATATTCAAGGCTCATGGTTTGCTCGTAGTCGCGTCCGCGCTTCTGGATCTGCGCCACGAGATGAGGCACCGATGATTTGAGGTAGATCAGAAGGTCGGGCTTGCGAACTGTCGAGGCCATCACGTTGTAGAGTTCCATGTAGGTCTCGTAGTCACGCTTGGTGAGGTTGCCCATGGCGTAGTTGTTGGCCACGAAGATGTGTACGCCCTCGAAGAGCGTCCTGTCCTGGATGACCACGTCCTTGCTTTTGGCTATCTCCAGCACGTCCTTGAACCGTTGGGCGAGGAAATAGGTCTCCAGATTGTACGACCAGCGGGGGATGTCCTTGTAGTAGTCCTCCAAGTAGGGGTTGTAGGTCACCGACTCGTACTTCGGAGTCCATCCGTAATGGGCGGCCAGCATCCTTGTGAGGGTGGTCTTGCCGCTGCCTATGTTGCCTGCTATTCCTATGTGCATTACAGTCCTCCGTTTATCTCTATTCCATCTCCGTCCGGATCAAAGTCTTCCTCAGGCTCGTTGAACGGCTGGAGAAACGGGTTGTGAGTCCGCTCGTCGGCGATTGTGGTGCGATGGCCGTGCCCAGGAAGCACATCCACATCGCCAGGCAAGCCCATCAGCTTATCCATAACACTGATTATCAATTGGTCATAATCCCCACCTTGAAGATCCGACCGCCCGATGGTCCCGGCAAAAAGCGTGTCTCCACTGAGCAGAACCTTGTCAGCCTCGCTGTAGTAGCAGACACCTCCCGGCGTGTGTCCAGGTGTGGTTATCACCCTGAAAGGCGATCCTTCCAGAGTGTCCAGAATCTCCCCGTCCCGGATGTCAACCGTCCGGATCCCGGAGGAGTCGTGCGCAGTGAGCCCGAACTCTTTGACCGCCGCCGGATTGTTGTCCAGGGTCATCTTGTCCTCCGGCGACATCAGCACCGGCACTGAATATTCCCCCACAACCTTCATCACTCCGTGCACGTGGTCGAAATGCCCGTGCGTCAGCCACACCGCCTTCGGAGTCAAGCGCTCCGCCACCACCAGCTCCTTGAGCCGCGCGAACTCCTCCGGCCAGTAGCACCCCGGATCCACGAAAACACAGTTCCCGGGTTCATCCCAAAGCACATAGCAATTCTCCCGGAAGGAATTGAATGTGAATGTCTTTATGTTCAACTGATGATTCATGTTCTTAAAACGAAACGAAGCTTAAAACTTTGTTTAGAAACAAAGATACATATTTTCGTTAAATTTGCGGAATAATGCGGAAACGATGGGAAAGAAAGAATATATCGAGATCCGGGGGGCGAAGGCGCACAACCTCAAGGTGGTGAACGTGGACATCCCCAGAGGGGAACTGGTGGTGGTGACTGGTCTGAGCGGCAGCGGGAAATCCTCGCTGGCGTTTGACACGATCTACGCCGAGGGGCAGAGACGGTACATGGACACGCTCTCCACCTACGCCAAACACTTCATGGGAGTGCTGGAAAAGCCTGAGGTAGAGAGCATCACAGGGCTGAGTCCGATCATAGCAATCGAGCAGAAGACAACCGGGAACAACCCGCGTTCGACCGTCGGCACCATCACTGAGATATTCGATTTTCTCAGGCTGCTATACGCAAGGGCTTCAAGGGCATATTCACCGGTCACGGGGAAAGAGATGGTCCGCTACACCGACGCGCAGATCGTGGACCTCATAATGGATGAATACAAGGGGAAGAAGTGCTACCTGCTCGCACCACTGGTCGTAGGGCGCAAGGGACACTACCGCGAGCTGTTCGACCAGCTGCGCAAGCGAGGCTACACCGATGTCAGGGTGGACGGAAATATCCTGCCGCTGAACGAGGCAGATGCCCTTGACCGCTACAAGAGCCATTTCATCGAACTGGTTGTGGACAAGCTGAAGCCGTCGGAGGGGGACGAGAAGCGGGTACGGGACTCCGTGATGTCAGCCCTGAACCTTGGGAAAGGCTCGGTCGCCCTGATGGAGTCCGGTTCGGACAAACTCCGACATTTCTCCAAGCATCTGGTGGATCCTGATTCCGGAATATCCTTGCAGGAGCCCGCACCCCACTCTTTCTCTTTCAACTCACCGGAAGGCTATTGCCCTCACTGCAAAGGGCTTGGAATGATAGTGGATGTGAATATGGACACGATCATCCCGAACCGGAGAGTCTCGATAGCGGACGGCGGAATAGTTCCGCTCGGGAAAATGCGGGAGACCAAGAAATACGATGTAATCCGTTCAATAGCACGCAAATACAACTTCTCTCTGTACGAACCTATCGATTCGATTCCGGACGAGGCAATCTCCCACATCATATTCGGAAGCGACGAACTGTTCCGTGTCGGGGAAGGCGGAATGTCCGAAATGGTTACGTTCGATGGAATAGTGGAGGACATAGACGAGAAGATCGTGTGTCCGGTCTGCCACGGAACCAGACTCAACGAGAACGCCCTCTGTTTCAAGATAGACGGGAAGACCATCGCCGAGGTCGCCGCAATGGAAATGACAGAACTTAAGGTCTGGTTCGCATCCCTGCCTGGGAAACTGAACGCAAGGGAGAACAACATCGCGCGGGACATTCTCAAGGAACTTGGCGAAAGGGTTCAGTTCATGCTGGACGTAGGCCTTGACTATCTGTCACTTGATCGTCCTACGGCATCGCTTTCCGGCGGCGAGGGCCAGAGAATCAGGCTCGCCACGCAGATCGGCTCCAAGCTCGTCAACGTCCTCTACATCCTGGACGAGCCGTCCATCGGACTGCACCAAAGGGACAACAGGAAACTGATAGGTTCGTTGAAGGAGTTAAGGGACGAGGGAAATTCCGTGATGGTCGTGGAACACGACTACGAGACGATGACAAGCGCCGACTGGCTGGTGGACGTGGGACCGGGAGCGGGCGAAGAAGGCGGAAGAATATGTCTGAACGCTCCTCTGAAGGCTCTGATGGAATATTCATCGGACAAGGGAAAGGTTCCGGCTTCGCTGGACAAGGAGACCGCCAGGCACTGCATATTCGGGAAATCCAAGACTTTGGATTACCTTCAGGGGAAGGATTCCATTCCGGTGCCGTCCGTGCGCAGGGAGGGGAACGGCAAGTTCCTCAGCATCAAGGGAGCCAGAGGAAACAACCTGAAGAATGTCAGCGTGGATTTTCCGCTGGGATGTTTCATCGGGATCAGCGGAGTGAGCGGAAGCGGCAAATCAACGCTCATCAACGAGACCTTGATGCCGATCTTGAAGAACAATTTCTACAGGGCGAAGCTGCGTCCTTTGGCTTATGATTCGATTGAGGGCGTCGAGAACATCGACAAGCTGATCGAGATTGACCAGAGTCCGATCGGACGCTCTCCGAGATCCAACCCCGCTACTTTCACGGGTGTGTTCAACGACATCCGCAACCTGTTCGCCGAGACTCCTGACGCCAAGGTGCGCGGATTCAAGGCCGGCCGCTTCTCGTTCAATGTGGCCGGTGGCCGCTGCGAGGCCTGCAAGGGGGCCGGAATCAAGGTCATCGAGATGAATTTCCTGCCTTCCGTGAACGTGGTCTGCGACGAGTGCAGGGGCAAGAGGTACAAGGAGGACACTCTGGCCGTGCATTACAAGGGCAAGAGCATCAACGACGTGCTGGAGATGCCTATCAGAGAGGCTTACGAGTTCTTCAAGCCGATTCCGTCCATAGCCCAGAAACTTGAGGCACTGGTTGACGTGGGACTCGGCTATGTGCATCTTGGACAGTCCGCCGTCACTCTTTCCGGAGGCGAAAGCCAGAGGATGAAACTGGCAGCCGAACTGTTCAGAAAGGCGACAGGAAACACCCTGTACATTCTGGACGAGCCGACAACCGGCCTCCACTTCGAAGACATCAAGGTGCTGCTCAACGTACTGCAACAGCTTGTCGATCAAGGCAACACAGTCATCATCATCGAGCACAATCTGGATGTCCTGAAAAGTGTCGATTACATCTTCGACCTCGGTCCGGACGGTGGCCGCAGGGGCGGCCTGATCGTCGCCCAAGGCACCCCCGAAGCCATCACCCGGAACCCGGACTCCGTCACCGGCCCGTTCCTGCTGTCCTCGATAAGAGAAGTGTAGCGTCGCGTCTGTCCATTCACAACGGAGAAAAACCGCCTACCGTTCCCAGGCGAGTGCGGAGGCTCCGAGGATGGCGGCGTCGGACTCCTTAAGCTGGGAGTAAACGAGCTGAACCTTGTTCTTCCAGAGAGGGAGGACGTTGTCGTTCATCGAACGGAGGATCGGCCCGGTGAGGAACTCCTTGCTTCTTGCCAGACCGCCGAAGAGGACAATGGCCTCGGGAGCGGAGAACGCGATGAAGTCGGCGAAAGCCTCTCCGAGAAGAGTGCCTGTGTATTCAAAGATCTTGATCGCAAGGGCGTCACCTTCCTTCGCGGCCTCGTAAACGTCCTTGGATGAAATGTTGTCAAGGCTACGGAGAGATGACGGCTCATCGCTCATGTCCAGCCACTCGCGTGCGGTTCTGGCCACTCCGATCGCCGAGCAGTAGGTCTCAAGGCAACCGTTCTTTCCGCAGTTGCAGTGCCGGCCGTTATGGCGCACGATCGTGGTATGGCCAAGTTCGCCGGCGTATCCGTCGTGGCCGTAAACCATCTCCCCACCTATGACGATTCCGCTGCCGACACCTGTGCCGAGGGTAATCATGATGAAGTTCTTCATCCCCCTTGCGGCTCCGTAGGTCATCTCGCCCATCGCGGCGGCGTTGGCATCGTTGGTAAGGGTCACAGGGATGCCGCCCATCGCTTCAGAAAGCATCTTGGCGAAAGGAATCGAACCCTCCTTCCCCCACGAGAGGTTCACTGCGTTCTCGACTTCTCCGGTGTAGTAGTTGGCGTTCGGGGCGCCAACGCCGATTCCGCGGATTTGGCCATCGGCTTTGGCGTCGGCTATGATTTTCTTCAAAGCGACGGCAAGTTCCTCGATGTAAGGCTCAACCGTCGTGTAGGTGTCCGAACGGATGACTGTCTGCGCAAGCACGGTGCCACGCGCGTCAACCACGCCGCATTTGGTGGTCTGGCCACCCACGTCTATTCCTATTACTAGATTCTGTTCCATTTGTTAATATATTGAATAAGAGCGGTGTCCGACCACCCGGACAGGGCAATCGGACACCGCGTCGGGATTGTTACTCTACAGGAATGTCCTTGTTGACGTTCTTCGAACCAACCGCAGCGTAATAGATGAGGTAGCCAAGACAAAGAACGATAAGCCAGTAGCTCTGGAGGGAGCCGACCTTGTCGGCGATGAAGTTCTGAACGAACGGGATGATACCACCGCCGCAGACAAGAGCCATAAAGATGCCGGAAGCGGCAGCCGTGTACTTGCCGAGGCCTTCAGCCGCAAGATTGAAGATCGCTCCCCACATGATCGAGGTGCAGAATCCGCAAAGAAGCACAAAGACAAGGGCGATAGGAATCACCTTGCCGGCAATAGCCACGGTCACGGTCTCAGGGATGAACACCACGCAAAGAATGAATGCGATGGCCACAGCCGAGGTTGCGAGAAGCATTGCCTTGCTGCTGACCTTGGCACCGATGCTCGCGCCGATGAGACGGCCGAGAAGCATGCAGAACCAGTAGCCGCCGATCATTGTGCCGGCAAGAGCCGGACCCACTCCGTCAAGTCCCGAGAAATACACATTGGCAGTGTTCGGAATACCAACCTCGATGCCCACATAGAAGAAGATGGCCACGGCGCCGAGAACGAAGTGGCGGAATGAAAGAGGTCCGTACGGATCCTTTACCTTGTTGCCGGAGAGACGCGCGGCCTTCTCCTCCGGGGTCTCCATGTGAGGCTCAGGAATCTTCGTGAGCGAGATCACGATGAAGGCGACAGCGAAGATGGCCATGGCGATGATCATCACCGGAGCGGCCTTGGCCACTGAAGCGTCCTTGATGCTGCCGCCAACAAGCCAGCCCACGAAGACCGGAGCGATGGTAGCGCCGATGGAGTTGCATGAGCCGCCCCACTGGATCAGCTGGTTACCCTTGTTGCCGCCGCCACCCAGAGTGTTGAGCATCGGGTTGACGACGATGTTGAGCATACACATCGAGAAACCGGCTATGAATGCTCCGAGCACGTAAACACCGAAAGACTCGGCATAGCCTGAAAGGAACTGGACTCCTACTCCGATGAAGCCGATGACGACAGCGAGAAGAGAGGTGAACTTGTAGCCCTTTCTCTTGAGAATCAGTCCGGCAGGGATGCCCATGCACGCATAGGCGATGAAGTTGGCGAGGGAGCCAAGCTGCGAAAGAGCTTTGGACGCTCCGAACTGGTTGGTGACGATAACGCCCATCGATCCGGCGAGATTAGTCACGAACGCGATCATGAAAAAGAGTGCGAACATCACAACGATGGCCGCAAGGTTGGAATTCTTATTACCCATATTGAATGTTTATTAAAATATGCAGTATCATCTGTGGTAATCCTCACAAATTTACAAAATAATTTCAAATTTGACCGAATGGCTTCAAAAATCCGCTTTACAGAATGACCTTTATAGGATTATTGCTAACTTTGAGCAAAGAATATTCATGAATATGAAAACGATAATCGACGTTAACGCACATCTGCACACACCGTACTCATTCAGTGCCTTCTCCGGCATCGGACAAGCTCTCGACATGGCCGCGGCCGAAGGCGTGGGAGTGGTGGGAATCAACGACTTCTACAGTCTGGACGGCTACAGGGAGTGGAATGACGAGTGCGCGGCAAGGCATCTCTACCCGCTTTTCAACATCGAGTTCATCTCCCTGAACAGCGAGGACCAGGCGGCGGGACTGCGGGTCAACGACCCGAACAACCCGGGACGCACCTACCTCAGCGGAAAAGGACTGGCCTTTCCGGTGATCCTCAATGGGAAGGAGGCTCAGATGCTATCTGATGTCAGAGCCGAATCCAACTTGCAGGTCGAGAGGATGTGTGCGAAACTGAACGCTCATCTGGACGCTGTCAAGGCAGGATTCAACATTGATTTCAAGCAGGTCGTAAAAGACCTGACCCGAGGCTCGGTGCGTGAGCGCCACCTTGCGAAGGCCCTCAGGATGGCGGTTGACGCCAAGGTCGGCAAAGCGGAGGACAGGCTCGCACTCTACGAAAGAATCTTCGAAGGACAGCCGCTGAAATCCGCTCAGGACAACGACGCTGCTGTGGAGAACGAGATCAGAAGCAAACTGCTCAAGGCCGGAGGCGCGGCGTTCGTGCCGGAGGATCCGAAGGCGTTCCTGCCGATGGAGACCGTCTGCCGGATCATAAAGGCAGCGGGCGGAATACCTACCTACCCGTTCCTCGCCGATGACGCCAAAGGCAACTTCACCGACTTTGAGGGCGACCTCCAGAAAGCCGCCGACACTCTGAAAAAGCGCGGAATCAAGTCGGTGGAATTCATTACGACCCGCAACACGACAGCCGTGCTTGAGGAATATTCCGGCTACCTTCAGGACGAGGGATTCATCGTCACTTTCGGTTCGGAACACAACACTCCGGCGCTGGAACCGATCCGTCTGCGCACCCGTGACAACGCCGAAGGACTCAGCGGGAAGTTGAGGGAAACCAACTACCGGGGAGCGTGCGCGGTAGCCGCACATCAGGCGGGGCTGGACTCCATAGAAGCGGGGGACGGGCTGATTCACAAAGCCTTGAGCATTTAGAAATATGCCGGTTCGGCAAACAGGACACATAACTGATACACGAATATGACACAGATTGAAGACCTTATCGCGATTTCCAGGAAGTTCGGACAGGACTCCCGGTTCGTGATCGCAGGAGGTGGAAACACTTCCTACAAGAATGAAGACAAGCTTTGGGTCAAGGCCAGCGGCCACGCCCTTGCGACAATAACTGAGGAGGGATTCGCCGTCCTTGACAGATCCCTTCTGAACCCTATGGGCGAAAAGGCTTACAGTGACGACACGGCGATCCGCGAGGAACAGGTAAAGAACGACCTCGCCATTGCCTGCCTGACAAAGGACAGGAGGCCGTCCGTGGAGACATCCCTCCACAACTGCATGGGGTTCGCCTTCGTGGTGCACCTCCACCCTACACTTGTCAACGGGCTGATGTGCTCGGTGAACGCCGAGGCCGCGTGCAAGGAACTCTTCTCCGAGTCCCTTTACATTGAATATACCGACCCGGGCTACACGCTTTTCAAGAAAGTTTACGACAGGATTCAAGCCTACAAGGAAGCCAACGGCAAGGAGCCGCAGGTGATATTCCTCCAGAATCACGGAATATTCGTGGGCGGGGACACCACGGCGGAGATCGAAGGAATATACTCAGAGATCATCGGAAAGATTGAGGGCAAGGTCGCAGCGCTCCCCGAGGGTGAGACAGCGGTCTCCGAGAGCGTCACCGATGTCGTTCCGGCGATAAGGCAGATGCTCTCGCGCTCCGGCAGAGGCTGCAAGACATTGAAAGTCTCCAAGAACGCCCTTGTGGATTACTTCCTTGACGGCAAATCCGGCTTCGACAGGATCGCGAAGCCGTTCACGCCGGACATCATCGTGTACTGCAAGAGCGCTTACATATTCATTGACGCGGAGTCTGATGAAGAGATTCTGAAGCAGACGGAGGAGAAGATCGAGGCTTTCGCCAGCGAAAGAGGCTACACACCTAAGGTTTTGCTTATCAAGGGAATCGGCCTTATCGCCGCAGGTGACAACGCCAAGAACGCCCAGATCATCACCGATGTGTTCACCGATGCGATGAAAGTGGCGTACTTCGCCGGAAGCTTCGGCGGAGAGCACCCGATGGAACAGGCCTGGATTGACTTCATCGACAACTGGGAGGTGGAGAATTACCGCCGCAAGGTCGCCGCCGGCTCATCCAGTGGCCGTGTGGAAGGCCGCACGATCATCGTGACCGGAGCCGCCCAGGGATTCGGGGAAGGCATAGCCAGAGAGCTGATGGCACAGGGAGCCAACATCGTGGTGGCGGACCTCAACGAGGCGACTGGCGAGAAGACCGCCGCAAGCTTCAATGAGAAGGCCGGAGCCAACAAGGCAATATTCGTAAAGACAAATGTCGCCGACATGGCAAGTCTTCAGAACCTGATGAAGGAGACCGTCCTGAATTTCGGCGCGCTGGACGCTTTTGTCAGCAACGCCGGAGTAGTCCGCGCCGGAGGGTTGGACGTGATGACCCCGGAGAATTTCGAGTTCGTCACCAAGATCAACTATGAGGCCTACTTCTTCTGCGCCAAGGTCGCCTCGCTCATCATGAAGATAGAGACCAAGTACGATCCTGACTATTTCGCCGACATCATCCAGGTCAACAGCAAGAGCGGTCTGCGCGGCAGCAAGGCCAACTTCGCCTACGCCGGCGGCAAGTTCGGAGGAATCGGGCTGACACAGTCCTTCGCCCTCGAGCTCGCTCCTTACAGGGTTAAAGTCAACAGCATCTGCCCAGGCAACTACTACGACGGCCCGCTGTGGAGCAACCCGGAGAACGGGCTGTTCATCCAGTACCTCAACGCCGGGAAGGTTCCCGGAGCGAAGACCGTGCAGGATGTCAAGGACTACTACCTCGCCCAGGTGCCTATGCGCAAGGGCTGCAACCCTGTGGATGTCTGCAAGGCCATCCTCTACGCCATCGACCAGACCGGAGAGACCGGACAGGCTATTCCTGTGACGGGCGGACAGGTAATGCTGGCTTAAAAGTAAATCCGGGAAGCCGCCTCTCCTTCAAACGAGCGGGAGCGGCTTCCAATGTAATAAATCAATATCATGAAACAACTTGATGTAAATCTGATGCATCCGGCCGAGCAAATCGCAATCATCATCGGCAGGATCTATCGCAGCGAGATGACCACCACATCCGGCGGAAACTTGTCCATCATGGACAGTAACGGGGACATGTGGATCACCCCGGCGGCGATTGACAAGGGTTCGCTGACCCCGGCGGACATCATGTGTGTGAAAGCCGACGGAACCATCATCGGCCCTCACAGACCTTCTTCCGAGTACCCGTTCCACAAGGCCATCTACAAGATGAACCCACATATTCATTCAGTGATCCACGCCCATCCTCCGGGACTGGTAACCTTCAGCATGGTTCATCAGGTGCCGGACACAAGCATCATCCCTCAGGCGCGCGCTACCTGCGGCCCTGTAGGGTTCGCTGAATATGCCCTCCCCGGAAGCGAACTTCTGGGAAAGAAGATCGTGGCCGAGTTCAAGAAGAATCCTGACTACAAGGCCGTCATCATGGAGAACCACGGCGTCGTGGTGGCGGGTGATGACATCGCCGACGCTTACCAGAGGTTCGAGACCCTTGAGCTATGCGCCCGCACAATCTTGAACGCCAAAACCTTGGGCGAGCCCAAGTACCTCAGCGAGGAGCAGATTCTCCAGCACGAGAGAGCTGTGAACACCCCGTTCCAGCACTTTATGAACGTGGAGCATCCGTCCGACGAGAGGGCGATCCGCGCTGAGATCTGCAAGATTGTCCGCAGGGCTTGCTCACAGGGACTTATGTGCAGTTCTTACGGAACAGCGTCCATGCGTTGGAGAGGCAATGACTTCCTAATCACCCCATCCAGCATGCAGCGCTGGGACCTTGAGCCGGAGGACATCGTGCAGGTGAAGGACGGAATGGTCGAGGCAGGGAAAAAAGCCAGCCGTTCCGTGGCTCTCCACTACGAGATCTACCGCCGCAACCCAAAGGTCAACTCAATCATCCTGACCCAGTCCCCTGCCTTGATGGGATTCTGCACGACAGGCGTAAAATTCGATGTGCGCACGATTCCGGAGAGCTGGATATTCCTTCAGGACATCCCTACATTCCCGTTCGGAAGCCAGTACAACGAGCATCTGAACGAACTCGCGGACGAGTTCAAGCACAGACCGTTCGTGATGTTGGAGAACGACTCCGTCGTCGTGACAGGAGACAAGCTCATCAACACGTTCGACCGTCTTGAGGTGGCTGATTTCAGCGCCCGCTCGCTGATTCTGGCAGCACCGCTCGGCAAACTGAACCCTATCACCGACCAGGAGATCGAGGAACTCCGCGTGGCGTTCCATGTCGGGGAATAAAGAAGTTTTGCCGCAACCGGAAATCGGACGGACCGCTAAAAAATAAATTTCCTCCGGAATTTTGGTAACGTGCAAAATTCCGGAGGAAATTTATTTTTACCGGATCAATGCTATTCTCCGGCGATTATCTTGGCGTCTTCCGCACGGTCTATTCCGACACGTTTCTCAAGGCGGTTACGTTTTTCAATCAGAATCTCCTTGTGGCGAAGGAACCAGTTCTCGGCATAAATCGCGGCGCAGGCAAGGAAGAAATAGACGATCGTCTGGACAATCATAGCCTTCATCTGCACGTCAGCCGCTCCCATGTCGCCGCCGGCGGTACTCATGTTGATGAAGCCCTGTGCGCCGAATGTGGACGGGAATATGTAGGAGAACACTTTCCAGAATCCCGGGAACGCCACCGTCGGCCATGAGCAGCCTGTCAGGAACAAAGCCACAGGCGACATGGCGAGGAACAGGACGAACACTGACTCCCTTCTCGTGATCAGCGTGCTCCAGGTCATGCTGAAGAACACGCAGTCCGTGATGAAGAACACCAGCAGAGCCAACACATCGTGAAACTCTCCCCTTTGAGGTATTCCGAATATGGCCGGGACTATGAACGCGATGTACATGCCCACGGCAAGGTACAGCAGCCAGTAGGCTCCTCCGCGCCCCAGAACAACACGGCCCACTCCGTGCCCTTCAAGTCTGTCCGGAAGAGACGCGAAACTGTGGTTCCTTTCCCTCGCGGTTCCCACAAGCAGGGACATCCCGTAGAACAGTGTCTGCTGGATGATGATCATCAGTATGGCCGAGATAAGGAAAAAGCTGTAGCTGGAGGCTCTGTTGTAGGGGTTGTTGTCCTCGTAGCCGAGAGGCTTCACGGTCTGTGAGGCGGACTGTTCCGTCATGCCCAGCATCGAGTACCTTTCCATCTGGATCTGCCCGACCTCGTGAAGCATCACGAAGTTGGTGGCCATCAAGGCGTTCTTGTAGTACAGGAAGCTGCTCATGTCCGCGTACAATGACACGGTGGAAGTCTCGTTCCTGGCCAGTTTCTCGCCGAAGTCGGACGGGAACATGAGAATGCCGTTGACCTTGCGTTCCTGCATCATCTTCTCCGCCTCGGCCATATTCACACATTTCGCCGCGACCTCGACCTCCCTTGTGGCGTCGATTTCCCTTATGAAGCGGTGGCTTTCAGGGCAGTCGGCATTGTCCACAACGGCTATCGGGGTGTCGGAAAGGATTCCGTTGAGATAGATGACATTGTACAGAAGCGGATAGGCCAATCCCGCCACCAGAAAGATCAGCAGCACGCCGCTGTCCGAGAAAATCTGGCGGAACTCATGGCAGAATATGCCCCAAAAATCTTTGATCCAAGTCTTTGCGTATGATGCTTTCATATCTCTTAGAAGCTGTTTAAAAATGGTTCTTAGTCTTTAGGGAAATTCTGATGGATGTACGCTCTCTTCAGGCGGGTAAGTCCGATGAGCGGAACAAGGATGAAGAGCAGCAGATAGACCGCCTGCTTCCACCAACCGGCGAATCCTGCGCCAAAAATGGCCTCCTGAACATAGAACTCATAGTAATGCCTAAGCGGGAACGCAGACGCAAGTCCCTGAATATAAGGAGGCATCGCCTCGATAGGAAGCGTGAAGCCCGAAAGCGAGAATCCCAGCACGCTGTAAAGCGCACCTATACTCAACGCCAATCTCGGCACAGGAAGCATCTCGATGATGAATATGGCGATGGCCTCGCTCGCGAAAACCATCAAGAATATTCCGATGAACATGTTCCAGATCGAACCCGCCAACGGGAAGTTCAGCCTATGGTACAGAAGCAGAATCAGAATAAGGCCCAATGCCGAGAAAAGAAGCGTCCACACAAGCAGTTTGCCGGCAAGAGAGGTCACTATCGAGTTTCCCGCGGTCTGAAGCAGGTGCCTTGAGGTTCCATATTTGAGTTCCGCTCCCAATGAATATATCAGGACAATGATCACGATCATTTCCAGAATGCCCGGAAGCAGGACGCTCGTCAGGTAGTAACTGTAGTTCGTGGTGACGTTGCCGATCTGATGCAGGTCGATGTCAATAGGTCTGATCATCCCCATGATCTGGCTGTCGTTGTAGCCTCTGGCCCTGAAGGCGGCTCTCTGCACGGCTCCGTTGGTCAAATTGACCATCGTCAGCAAATCCTTCCATGCCAGAGCGCCGCTGACGAAGTACAACCCGTTGACATAAAAAGTGATCTTCGGCTGCCGACTCGCCTGGATGTCATCGTTCATCCCGACAGGGATGACACACACGGCGGAAATCTTGCCTCTGTTCATGTCCTCCCTCGCCGCGGCGAACGAATCGTAGTGGACAACCTTGCCCAACTGGGTCGCGTCCAGCTGCTGGCTGAAATTCCTGGAGGTTGACGAATAGTCATAGTCCACCAGACCGATAGGAATGTCACTTGGCAGACCGTCCTTCAGGAATGTCAGGAAGAATATGGCGCAGAAGGCGATCACTCCTACGGAACCCAGAAGATAGATCGGGCGTTGCCTGATGATCCTGAGTTCACGGCGGGCCACCGCCACTATTTTCTGCCAATTGTTCATGACACCTTACTTTACTATAGCGGACATGCCCGGACGGACGCCGTCAACATTGACATCCGGAACGGCTCTGACCTCGAAGGTCTTGGCATCATACATTCCGGTCTCCTTTGTGGCTTTCCAAGTGGCGTAGGACTCACGGACAGCGACATAGTTGACGGTGGCGGGAACCTCCTTTCCGTCAAGCGCCGGGATGATCACGGTGATCTTGTCGCCCTGCTTCATGCCGTGGAGATAATCCTCGCGGACATTGAATGTGAACCAGATGTCATTCAGATCCGTCACGCTGGCTACCGGAGCGCCCTGACCGACCAATTCGCCGACTTTCGGGAATATGGCAGAGATGATTCCGTCTGACGGAGCGGTCAGATAAAGTTCTCCAAGATAGGACTCCACCTCCATCAAAGCACCGTTGGCCTGATCCACAAGAGCCTGGGCGGCAGCCTTGTCCTCAGCGCGCGCGCCATTGACAGCCATGTCATACTGGCTCTTGGCGGCCTTTGCCTGAGCGACAGCGGCATCGTACTTGGCCTTTACCTCATCGTACTTCTGAGCGGCGATGACCTTCTGGTCGTAAAGCTTCTGAATCCTCTCGAAAGACTTCTTCATCACATCTTCCTGCACAAGGGCTGTCTGATAAAGCTCGTAGGCCCCGGCGATCTGCTCCTTGCGGGCACCGTTCTGAGCCTTCCTGCTCTGCGCGCTCACGGCATCCTTCACAGCGTTGGCCTGAGCGAGTTTCGCACGGACTTCAGGGGAATCAATGAAAGCCACGGTGTCACCTTTGTGAACCATCTGGCCTTCCTTTACATACATCTCCTCGATTCTGCCAGGAACCTTGCCTGAGACTCTGTATTCACTGGCCTCAGCCTCACCCTGAATTACCAGAGGCTTTGGTTTTGAGACGAAGTAGCCTATGACGGCAATCAGAAGAATGATCACGATAAGCGCCACAATACCGATCACAAGATTGTAGCTTTTCTTTTCCTTTTCCATAATATTCTTTGTTTTTATTATTATCCTTCAACCGGGTAACCCTCAAGGGATCACCGACTTTTTATTCTGTCCGCGCACGGCTGTTGCCTTCGGCCTTGTTGAGGTTTGCGGCGAGCATCTGAAGCTCGATTCCCGCGTCAATATACTCAGAATGAGCCTTGAGCCATGCGGTCTGGGCGGCAAGGGCGGTGTTTGTCTCGA
>CAVIHT010000011.1:0-69306 GCA_963642795.1 Bacteroidaceae bacterium | reverse complement strand
ATTTTCGAGACAGTTTCGGCTTTGGAAGAGGGAGCGTAGCAGTAGCTACGTGACCGATGACAAAGATGAAAATGGCCGGAAAGGCCGCGTAAGAAAAAAGAGGAATTATTTTTAAACAGCTTCTCAATATCATGAAAAGACGACTTATTCTGGCGGCGACGGCCGTCATCGCAATGTTCCTGACCGGATCATGCGCGAAGTACAAGTACGAGACAGTCAAGGGAGATCCGATGAACACGAAGATCCACACTCTCGACAACGGTCTTAAAATCTACATGACAGTCAACAAGGAGACTCCGCGCGTGCAGACCTACATCGCGGTCAAGGTCGGCAGCAAGAACGACCCCAAGGAGACAACCGGCCTCGCCCACTACCTTGAGCACCTGATGTTCAAGGGCACCGAGAGTTTCGGGACATCAGACTACGCAGCCGAGAAGCCGAAGCTCGACTCCATCAAGGCGCTTTTCGAGATTTACCGCACCAAGACGGACCCTCGGGAGCGCAAGGCGATATACCACCGGATCGACTCCATCAGCTACGAGGCGTCCAAGATCGCCATTCCTAATGAATATGACAAACTGATGGCCGTCATCGGAGCCGACAACACCAACGCATTTACTTCCAACGACATGACCGTCTATCAGGAGGACATCCCGTCCAACGAGATCGACAATTGGGCGAAAATTGAGGCGGACAGGTTCATGCATCCGGTGATCCGCGGATTCAACACCGAGTTGGAAGCCGTCTATGAGGAAAAGAACATGAGCCTCACACAGGACAACCGCAAGGCTATGGAAGCCATCGACCTGGCCCTCTTCCCTCACCATCCTTACGGACTCCAGACCACCCTCGGAACCCAGGAGCACCTGAAGAACCCTTCGATCGTCAACATCGAGAACTACCGGGCGAACTTCTACGTGCCAAACAACGTGGCGATCTGCGTTTCCGGAGACTTCGACCCGGACACATTCGTCGCCACGATCGAGAAACATTTCGGAGAATGGAAGCCGAACCCGGACATCAAGTATCTTGAATATGAGCCCGAGCAGGCCATCACCTCTCCCGTGCTGAAGGATGTCTATGGGCTCGACGCGGAGTTCGTCATGATGGGCTGGAGAGTGCCTGGAGCCAATGACTTCCTGAGAAGCGAGGTAGGAGACATCGTAGGGGACATCCTCTACAACGGGCAGGCAGGTCTTGCCGACCTCAACCTGATCCAGGCCCAGAAGGTGAACGGATTCTACGGATTCAACTACACGCGTCCAGACTACGGAGAGTTCCTTCTCGTAGGCTATCCTCGTGAGGGACAGACTCTTGACGAGGTGCGCGACCTGATGCTCGAGCAGGTGGCGAAACTCCGTGGCGGAGACTTTGACGAGAGCCTCATCCAGTCAACGCTGAACAACTACAAGCTTTCCAACATGCGTCAGCTCGAGAACAACGAGGACAGGGCGATGAGTTTTGTGGAGTCATTCATAAACGGACACGAATGGAAGGATGACGCCCTTCGGATGCAGAGGCTTGAGAATGTCACCAAGCAGCAGATTGTCGATTGGGCGAACGAACACCTCGGAGCCAACAGTTATGTGGCCGTTTACAAGCGCATCGGAGAGGACAAGGACATCGAGAAGATCGCCGCCCCGGCCATCACTCCGATCGAGACCAACCGTGACAAGCAGAGCGCTTTCCTGACGGAGATCCAGAACACCGGAGTCACCCCTGTCGAGCCGGTGTTTGTTGATTTCTCCAAAGACATGTCAAAGGGCGACGTGGCCGAAAGCATCGGACTTCTCTACAAAAAGAACGAGATCAATGACATCACGACCTTGACCAACGTGTTCGACCGCGGAACCCAAAGCGACCCTCGCCTCAGTCTGGCGTTCGACTATCTGAGTTACCTCGGCACCCCGACCAGGACAGCCGAGCAAATCAAGAAAGAGATGTACGGGCTTGCCTGCTCGCAGAGACTGTCATGCGGTTCCACCCAGTCCAACATCGGCGTGAGCGGACTTGACGAGAATGTCGGCAAGGCGATGGACATCGTGGAGGATCTGATTTTCAACGCTCAACCGGACACGGCGGTTCTCTCCGGGCTGAAATCCGACATATTCAAAAACCGTTCTGACAGCAAGTTGAGCCAGAGAGCCTGCTTCAGCGCGCTTCAGAGGTACATTTTCTACGGGCCTGAGTTCATCAGAAAGACCACTCTCACCAATGAACAGATAGCCGCTCTCACATCAGAGGAACTGCTTCAGGCGGTCAGAGACCTATACACTAAGAAGCACGACGTGCTGTATTACGGTCCGTCAGACGAGACGACGGCCAAGAAGATGATCGCAGAGCATCACAAGACAAGCGCGAATCCGGAGCCTCTTGAAAGGCT
This sequence comes from Bacteroidaceae bacterium, assembly GCA_963642795.1. Classification (GTDB taxonomy): domain Bacteria; phylum Bacteroidota; class Bacteroidia; order Bacteroidales; family UBA932; genus Cryptobacteroides. The sequence continues at coordinate 66,923 of CAVIHT010000011.1, read as the reverse complement.
TCATCCTCAGGCAAGGCAGGTGGCCTCCGGCGAGGTCTTCATCGCCCCGTACGACGCCAACCAGTTCTACTATCTGCAATATTCCGACAGAGGAGAGAAGTTCAACGTCACAAACGACCCTGAAGTAAGGATGTACAACACCTATTTCGGCAGCGGAATGGGGGCGATCGTCTTCCAGGAGATGCGTGAGGCGCGCGGTCTTGCATATTCCGCTTCCGCCTACCTCGGTGACCTTGGCTACAAGGACTGCGACTACATGTTCTACGCCTTCATCGCGTCGCAGAACGACAAGGCAAAAGAAGCCGTAGAGGCTTTCGACAGCATCATCAACGACATGCCGGAGTCCGAGAAGGCCTTCGAGGTGGCCAAGACTTCTCTGCTGACCGGCATCCGCACAAGCAGGACGACAGGCATCGACGTTCTCTACAGATACCTTGACCTTCAGGACTACGGTCTCACGGAAGACCGTGGGAAAGCCGTGTTCGAGAAAGTGCAGGGCATGACCTTGGCCGATGTCAAGGCGTTTCAGAAGAAGTGGATCAAAGACCGTAAGTACGTCTATGGATTCCTCGGCAGGAAAGACGGCCTGGACATGGACTTCGTAAAATCGCTCGGCCCTGTCACGGAACTCTCTCTTGAGGAAATCTTCGGCTATTAGCAGATGAGCAGAAAACCTCAGAACAGGCTCCGGGAGGCGATTCCCATTCCTCCACCCACTCCCCTTCCGGAGCCGGAAACCATCGACTTCGGGAGCATGTTCAATGAATATGCTTCCGGAGCCATTGATCTTATCGTCGTGCTCGGGCCGACGGCCTCCGGAAAGACCCGCTACGCGGTGGATCTGGCGCGCGGATGCGGAAACGGAGAAATCCTGTCCGCCGATTCCCGGCAAGTCTATCGCGGCATGGACATCGGGACCGGAAAGGATCTGAATGAATATGGCGATGTCCCCTACCACCTCATAGACATCGTTCCGGCCGGGACGAGATTCGACCTTTACCAATGGCAGCAGGCTTTTGAATGTGCCTACAAAGACATCCGCGACAGAGGCAAGACCCCGATTCTGTGCGGCGGCACAGGGCTTTACATCCAGGCCGCGACCTGTGGCTACACATTGCCTCAGGTTCCACCGAATGAAGAATTACGGGAAGAGCTTGAAAAGATCGACACCGAGATCCTGATTGCGAAACTGAGCGGTTACGGCCCCCTGCCCGACGAAGGTGTCCTCCAATCCAAGCGACGGATAATCAGGGCATTGGAAGTGGCCATGTACGAGCGGGAGCATCCTGTCAGAAGGACAGGATTCATGCCCAAGAATCCGTACTGCATCGGGACGTTGGTGAGCCGTGAGGACAGGGTCGCAAGGATTGACCGGAGACTTGACGAAAGGCTGGCGGGCGGGATGATCGAAGAGGTAAAAGGACTTCTGGACAGCGGAATCAGGGCTGAAGACCTTGTCTATTACGGACTTGAGTATAAATTCGTCACACAGTACGTCCTCGGAGTCCTGACTTTCGAGGAGATGCACACGCTTCTGGCCAACGCCATCCACCAGTTCGCCAAACGGCAGATGACCTGGTTCCGGGGTATGGAAAAAGACGGAATCAAGATCCATTGGACGGAGGTGTAATAATTTCACCTTCGTCCGCTTCGGTTCCATATTTATATTAAAAAAAACAGCAACCTATTAATGTTGAAATATTTATGCTGAAAGTAGCTATTATCATGGGTTCCACGAGTGACTACGAAGTCATGTCCGGAGCCGAGCAGATTCTCTCCGATTTCGGGATCGAGTTTGAGAAAAGAGTAATCAGCGCCCACAGAACCCCGGAGCTGATGTTTGAGTACACAAAGGGTCTCAAGGGACGTGGTTTCGGAGTGGTCATCGCCGGAGCCGGCGGAGCGGCACATCTTGCTGGTGTGGCGGCTGGGCTTACGACACTGCCGGTGATCGCCGTGCCGATGCAGACCAAAGCTCTCGGCGGACTTGACTCCCTCCTGTCAATGGTACAGATGCCGACCGGAATCCCGGTGGCCACCGTAGCGATCGGTGGAGCCAAGAATGCAGCGATCCTCGCGGCAGAGATCCTCGCCCTCCAAGACACTTCCGTCTCTGAAAAGCTGGATGCCTACCGCAAGGCTCAAGCCGAGAAAATCTACAATACGACTATCTAGAACGACGCCTGCGTCGATTCTCCGCCAAAACGGCCTCCAAGCACAAGTTTGACATTGAGCATGGAGGTCTTTTCTTCTTCCGTGGCCTTTCCCTCTATCATCTTCTGCAGGAGGTCGAACGACTTGAGGGCGATCTCTGACAGAGGTTGGATGATGTGCGGCACAACCGGCTTGTTCAGCTCATAGGCGTCACTCTCATCGAAGCACACGAAAGAGAAATCCTTAGGCATGCCCAGGCCAAGGACGTTCAACGCGTTGAATCCGTACATGGCTATCCTCTTGGTCGGGAGTATGAACGCCTCCGTCCCACGCTTGGCCGCCTCACGGAACACCTCAATGACATCTTTCTTCGCAGCCTCGGTGTCATATTCAATCTTGTGGATTCTGATGTCGTCTTTCAATCCGGCCTCCTCCATTGCCATGGCGTAGCCGGACTCCCTGTCGGTCAGGCTGGTCACGCCGGATTTGTAGGAGATCATCTCTATCTTGCCGAATCCCTGGTGGAGCAAGTACTTTGTGGCCATCTTTCCGGCATCGACATTATCGACAAGGACTCGTCCGAATTCCTCTCCCGGCATATTCCTGTCAATCAAAACGGTTGGAATGCCGATGCTGATGGCTCTCGCCAAGGCGGCCTCGGCTCCAAGGCAAGGCGCCACGATAAGTCCTTCCACATTGTAGCCCACCATGGTCTCCACCAGATGAGCAAGTTTCTGTGGATTCTCCTCCGAGCTTGCGAAAATCACGGTGAACCCGTCCTTGTAGGCGATGTTCTCAATGTTCCGGCATATCTCCGCAAAGAAAGGATTGGCAATGTCGGAAACAATCACAGCGATTGAGTGAGACCTTCCGCTTCGAAGCGAGGCGGCGGCATTGTTACGTCTGTAGCCAAGTCTTTTAGCCACCTGAAGGACCCTTTCAGCGGTGTCAGGGTTGACCGGGCAATCCAACCTGCCGTCCTTCCCCATTTTCGCATTCATCACGAAAGAAACCAGGGTGACTGACACCCCGGCTTCTCTCGCCACATCTCTAATGGTAACTTTTTTCATTTTATATTACAGTAAGTTCGTCATATTCATTAACCGTGGATCATGACAATAAGTCCTGCCATCACGATCGAGACCATGCTCATCAACTTGATAAGGATGTTCAACGACGGTCCGGATGTGTCCTTGAAAGGATCTCCTACCGTGTCACCGACAACGGTGGCATGATGGTTGGCCGAATTCTTGCCACCAAAGTGTCCCTCCTCAACATATTTCTTGGCATTGTCCCAGGCTCCTCCTGAATTCGCAAGGAAGATCGCAAGGATGAATCCCGCGCCAAGTCCTCCGATAAGAAGACCCATGACACCGGCCTCTCCAAGAATGATACCAACAAGGACAGGAACGACGATCGCGGTGAGTGAAGGGACTATCATCTCATGCTGTGCCGCCTTTGTGGAAATCTCCACACAACGCTTGTAGTCAGGACGCTGCTTACCTTCAAGAATACCTTTGATCTCCTTGAACTGACGGCGTACCTCGACAACCATTTTCTGTGCGGCCCGGCCCACGGCATTCATTGTCATTCCGCAGAAGAGGAATGCCATCATGGCCCCCACAAAGACTCCGGCAAGGACTCGGGGGTTCATCAGGTTGACCTGATAGTAATTTACAATCTCAGGAATTGTGGCCTCCGTCACCTTGACAATCCTGCCTCCCACATCAAGAAGGAGAACCCCCGCATGCTGAAGGGCGATCTTGATCTCTTCAATGTAAGAAGCGAGGAGCGCAAGAGCGGTGAGGGCGGCTGAACCGATGGCGAAACCTTTGCCGGTGGCCGCTGTAGTGTTGCCGAGTGCGTCAAGGGTGTCAGTGCGGCGACGCACCTCCGGGTCGAGTTCGCTCATCTGGGCGTTACCGCCGGCATTGTCGGCGATCGGACCGTAGGCGTCGGTCGCAAGGGTGATTCCAAGGGTGGAGAGCATTCCGACAGCGGCGATGCTGATTCCGTACAGACCGTTGCTGATGTGGGCCGGATCAAAAGAAAAACCGGTGGCGCAAAGGTATGAGATCAGAATGGCGGCCACGATCGTCACGACAGGGACACAGGTTGAAATCATTCCGAGGCCGATACCGTTTATGATGACGGTGGCGGGGCCGGTCTGGGAGCTCTCCGCCAGATCCTGCGTAGGCTTGTAGGAATGTGAAGTGTAATATTCAGTGGCCTTGCCGATGATGACTCCGGAAAGCAGACCGGCGATCACCGAAAGGCTGAGCTGCCACCAATTGCCGAAGCCCAGAACGTAGAACACCACGAATGTGAGCACCGCTATCAGGCAGGCGCTGAGGTTTGTTCCGATGCTGAGTGACTTGAGAAGTTGCTGAAGACCGGCGCCCTCCTTGGTCCTTACGGCATAGATACCGATGATGGAAAGAACCACTCCGATGGCCGCTATCATCATCGGAGCGATGATGGCTCTCATCTGCGCATCAACATCGCCGAAGAAAGCCGAAGCGCCAAGCGCCATGGTCGCAAGCACGGAACCGCAATAAGACTCGTAAAGGTCAGCGCCCATTCCGGCCACGTCACCCACATTGTCACCTACGTTGTCGGCGATGGTGGCGGGATTTCTCGGGTCATCCTCAGGGATATCCTGTTCCACCTTGCCCACGATGTCGGCTCCCACGTCGGCAGCCTTGGTGTAGATGCCGCCGCCGACTCTGGCGAAGAGAGCCTGGGTAGAGGCTCCCATTCCGAATGTAAGCATTGTGGTCGTGATGACAACAAGGGTCTGGGACTCGCTGGCTTCGTGTACAAAAGCGTTCAGAATCACCCACCAGACCGAAATGTCAAGAAGGCCAAGCCCCACAACCGTCAACCCCATCACGGCTCCTGAACGGAAAGCCAGTTTAAGGCCCGAGTCAAGGGATTTGCTGACAGCATTGGCGGTCCTGGCAGAGGCGTAGGTGGCAGTCCTCATGCCGACATAGCCGGCAAGAGCCGAGAAGAATCCTCCTGTAAGGAATGCGAAAGGCACCCACTTGTTCTGCAGATTAAATCCGAAAGCCAGAATGCTGAACAGCACGGCAAGGACAACAAACACGATTCCGACAACCTTGTACTGTTGTTTAAGATATGCCATAGCGCCTTCACGGACATACTGGGCGATTTCCTTCATTGTCGGTGTACCTTCATTCTCTTTCTTCATCTGGCGATAGAAAAGCCACGCGAAGAAGAGGGCTACCACGGAAGCCACTGGTACAAAATAGAACAGATAATTCATAAATTGATTAGTTATAACGATTTATACATATTCGCCAAAAAAAAGGCTCCACGAACCCTTTCAGACTGCAAATATAAGAAAAATGTGGCACCTTATCATATTGAACGACAAAAAAGATTAAAAAAATAGCGACCGGAATCCGGCCGCCATTCATTCGCACCTGTTCAGGCTTATCACTCAGCCTTAGGAGCCTCCTCCACAGGAGCCTCGGCAGGGGTTTCCTCAACCTTTGGAGCGTCCGCCTTCTTCGCGCGGCTACGGCGTGTTGACTTCTTCTCCTCCTTCTTGCCGGCAAGAGCGGCCTCGTTGAAATCGACAAGCTCGATAAGCGCCATGTCGGCTCCGTCACCCTGACGGAAGCCCAGATGCAGTACGCGCGTGTAGCCTCCTGGACGGTCAGCGATCTTCGCTGAAACGACTCCGAAGAGCTCCTTGACAGCCTCCTTGTTCTTGAGATAGCTGAAAACGGTTCTACGGGAATGAGTCGTGTCTTCCTTTGACTTGGTGATGAGAGGTTCAACGTAGGACTTCAAGGCCTTTGCCTTGGCCACGGTAGTCGTGATCCTCTTATGCTCGATCAAAGAAGTCGCCAAGTTGGCCAACATTGCCTTACGGTGGCCAGATTTGCGGCCAAGGTGATTGATTGCTTTATTGTGCCTCATTTCTATGCGTTCTTTTTCTTGGGTTCAATATTATACTTTCTTACATCCATCCCGAACTGGAGCTTCATCTTCTCCACGAGCTGATCGATCTCATTAAGGGACTTCTTTCCAAAATTCCTGAACTTCATGAGTTCATTCCTTGAGTAGGAAACAAGATCCGCGAACGTGTCGATGTCAGCAGCCTTCAGACAGTTGTAGGCTCTTACAGAAAGCCCCATGTCAGAAAGCTTGGTGAGAAGGAGGTGCCTCATTCTGAGACTCTCCTCGTCAAGTTCCTTTGAATCCGACTCGACAGCGTTCTCTATGGAGATCTTCTTGTCGTCCGTGAAGAGTTTGAAGTGATAGATCAGGATACTGGCCGCCTCCTGAAGCGCCGTGTTCGGAGAGATAGATCCGTCCGTGATTATCTCAAGGTTCAGCTTCTCGTAGTCGGTCTTCTGCTCGACACGCCAGTTCTCGACCGTCCAATTGACCTTTCTGATAGGGGTGTAAACAGCATCGACGAGAATGGTCCCGATCGGCGTGTTCTCCTCCCTCATCTCCTCGGCCGGGACGAATCCGCGGCCTTTGGTGATGGTCAATGAAATTTCGAGCGTGACTGACGGTTCGAGTGAGCAGATGTGCTGCTCAGGGTTCAACACCTTGAAAGAAGACAATCCTTTAGAAATATCCTCCGCGGTAAACTCGTTCTTACCGCTAATCACAATGTTTGCTACCTCAGAGTCAACGGAATCGACCATCCTCTTGAACCTCACTTGCTTAAGGTTCAGGATGATGTCCTGCATCCCCTCGATCACACCAGGAATCGTAGCGAATTCCTGATCCACGCCGGAGATCCTGACCTGGCTGATAGCAAAACCTTCCAGAGAGGCGAGAAGAATGCGACGGAGGGCATTGCCGATGGTCTGCCCGTACCCAGGCTCAAGAGGCCTGAATTCGAAGCGGCCGACTGTATCGGTGCCTTCGAGCATTATCACCTTGTCCGGTTTCTGAAATGCCAAGATTGCCATATTAATTCTTTTTGGGTGTTAATTCTACTTAGAGTACAGATCGACAATGAGCTGTTCGTTGATGTTCTCAGGGATGTCCGCCCTTGCAGGAAGGTTCAGGAACTTGCCTGAAAGCGCCTTAGGGTCAAACTCGATCCATGAATATTTAGCTGCTGAAGCGACACTCTTCTGGATGACTTCAAGGCTCTTTGAGCGCTCTCTCACAGCAACGGCGTCACCAGGCTTGACCTGAACCGACGGGATGTTGCAAACCTCACCGTTGAGGGTGATGTGAGCATGGCTGACAAGCTGCCTCGCGGCCGCTCTGGTAGGAGCGATTCCCATTCTATAGACAACGTTGTCAAGTCTTGACTCAAGGAGGAGGAGAAGATTCTCACCTCTCAGACCGGCCATCTTGGAAGCCTTGAGGTAGGTGTTGTGGAACTGACGCTCAAGAAGACCGTACATGTATCTTACCTTCTGCTTTTCCTTGAGCTGTATTCCATACTCGCGCTGCTTCTTGCGTTTCGCGGCCAGACCGTGCTGTCCCGGAGGATAGTTCCTCTTCTCGAAATCCTTGTCGCTTCCGAATATAGGTTCGCCGAACTTACGGGCGATCTTAGTGCTTGGACCAATATATCTTGCCATAGTAATTTTTTGTTTTAATTCATTGATTAGACTTTACGACGGCCTTTTGGTCTACATCCGTTGTGTGGCATCGGAGTCACGTCCACAATCTCGGTGACAACGATTCCCGCGTTGTTGATGGTTCTGATCGCAGACTCACGGCCGGCGCCAGGACCCTTGACGAAGACTTTCACCTTACGGAGACCTGCGTCAAAAGCGGTCTTCGCGGCATCCTCGGCAGCCACCTGAGCGGCGTACGGGGTGTTCTTCTTGGAACCTCTGAAACCGCTTTTGCCGGCCGAGGACCAACTGATCACCTGCCCCTGGTTGTTGGTCAGGGAGATGATCACATTATTGAAGGTTGATGAAATATGGGCCTGGCCCGTAGCCTCAACCTTGACAACTCTCTTTGATGATGTTGTTTTCTTTGCCATAATTCATCTGATTTTACTTGGTCGCCTTCTTCTTGTTCGCGACAGTCTTCTTCTTTCCCTTTCTGGTGCGGGCGTTGTTCTTGGTGCTCTGACCGCGAACAGGAAGACCGATACGGTGACGGATACCTCTGTAGCAACCGATATCCATCAGTCGTTTGATGTTCATCTGGACGGAGGAACGAAGCTCACCCTCGATCTTGTACTCCTCGGTGATGAGGGTACGGATAGCGGCTACCTGCTCGTCGTTCCATTCACCGACCTTGATGTCGTAATCGATCCCGCACTTCTGGAGAATATCTCTCGCGGAGCTGCGGCCGATACCGTAGATGTAGGTGAGACCTATCTCACCTCTTTTGTTGTTCGGTAAATCAACACCGGCTATTCTTGCCATAATTTATCTTAAACTTTATTTGTTTTACAAACTACTGTTATCCCTGGCGCATCTTGAACTTAGGGTTCTTCTTGCAGATGACATAAAGACGACCTTTGCGTCTGACGATCTTGCAATCATCGCTGCGCTTCTTGATGGATGTTTTGACTTTCATATCGTGAATATTTTTATTTGTACCTGAAAGATATTCTTCCCTTAGTCAAATCATAAGGTGAAATTTCAACCCTCACCTTGTCTCCAAGGAGGATGTGGATGAAATTCATTCTCATCTTGCCGGAGATGTTGCAGAGAAGGACATGACCGTTCTCAAGCTCCACCTTGAACATCGCGTTGGGAAGAGTCTCGATCACTTTTCCGTCTTGTTCTATCGCTACTTGTTTGGACATTGAAAAAACACTTTAGAATTTACCAGTACTTTCTATATAATCAAACGTTGACAGCTGCTCCGCCTTGCCTTTACGGACAACAACCGTAAGCTCATAGTGAGCCGCGTTCCTGTGGTCTGAAGTGTGTACAGCCCAACCATTCCTGGCCACATACACTCCTCTGCCACCGGCATTGATCATTGGTTCAATGCAGATGACCATACCATCCACAAGCCTGCACCCGTGACCCTGACGCCCATAGTTCGGAACGCCAGGAGCCTCGTGCATCTCTTTCCCGAGTCCGTGACCTTCAAGTTCGCGTACCACGGAAAAGCCGAATGACTCAGCGTACGATTGCACCGCGTGTCCGATGTCACCAGTCCTGTTGCCGGCGACCGCAGCCTCGATGCCCTTGTAGAGCGAAGCCTTGGTCACATCCATAAGCTTACGGGCCTCGGCGTCCACTTCCCCCACAGGGAAAGTGTAAGCCGAATCTCCGTTATAGCCCTTGTACAGGGTGCCTATGTCGGCAGTCACGATGTCGCCCTCCTTGAGGACATAGTCCGACGGAAAACCGTGGACGACAATATCGTTGACCGATGTACATATAGCGGCGGGAAAACCCTCGAATCCAAGAAAGCTGGGAATGGCTCCGTTGTCGCGGATAAAAGTCTCGGCCACCTCATTCAACCTCGCGGTTGTCACACCCGGGGCGACCACCTTACCGACTTCCGCCAATGTCTTCGAGACAAGTATGGCGTTCTCGCGCAGCAGTTCGATTTCCTCTTCTGTCTTAGGCTTAACCATCAATCCTGTGATTATCAAAATTACATTCCGGAGCGCCCGCTGATACGTCCGGTCTTCATCAGACCGTCATAGTGACGCATCAAGAGATAGCTCTCTATCTGCTGAAGTGTGTCAAGGACAACGCCCACAAGGATCAACAGTGAAGTACCACCGTAGAAGCTTGCGAACTGATCCTGAACACCCATAATCCTGGCGAAAGCAGGGAGAATGGCGATGATGGCGAGGAATATGGAGCCGGGGAGAGTCACCTTTGACATGATTGAGTCAAGGTAGTTCACCGTGGCCTTTCCAGGCTTCACGCCAGGGATGAATCCCCCGTTCTTCTTCATGTCCTCGGCCATCATGGTAGGGTTTACCGTGACAGCGGTGTAGAAGTACGTGAAGATCACGACGAGGAATCCGAAAATCAGGTTGTACCAGAATCCGGTGTAATTGCCGAGAGTGGCGGCAAGGCCTCTGGTCGCGTCAAAGCGGGAGAACAGAAGCGGGAACAGCATCAAGGCCTGGGCGAAGATGATAGGCATCACACCGGCCGCATTGATCTTCAGAGGGATGTACTGACGCACACCGCCGTACTGTCTGTTGCCCACAACTCTCTTGGCATACTGTACAGGAACCCTTCTGACACCCTGGACAAGGGCGATGGTCGCGACGATGACAAGGAACCAGATGATGAGTTCGACGATCAGGGCGATCGGGCCGCCGCCCGCTGTCGTGCTGAGCTTTGTACCGACCTCACTTACGAGTGCGAATGGCAGACGGGCCACGATACCGATCATGATGATCAGGGAGATACCGTTGCCGATACCCCTGTCTGTGATCCTTTCACCAAGCCACATCACGAACATTGAGCCGGACATCAGGATGATGGTGGCCACAAAGTTGTACATGAATCTGCTCCAGCCGAGCTGGGTCTCCGCAAGGAAAGCGGCGCCCGGGATCTGGCTGTGGATGGAAGCGATGTAAGCGGGTCCCTGAATGCAGAGGATAAGGATGGTGAGGTACCTGGTGAGCTGATTCATCTTCCTGCGGCCGCTCTCGCCCTCCATCTGGAGTTTCCTGAAGTAAGGGACGAACATGCCCAGAAGCTGAATCACGATTGATGCGGAGATGTACGGCATCACTCCCAGCGCGAAGATGGAAGCGTTACCGAACGCACCTCCCGAGAACATGTTCAAGAGACCGACGAGTCCTTGCTGGGTGCTGTCCTGAAGGGAAGCGAGCAATGTCGTGTCGATACCGGGCAGCACGATGAAACAACCCAACCTGTAAACCAGGATGAGAAGGAACGTGTAGCCGAGTCTCGTACGGAGTTCCTCGATCTTGAAGATGTTCTTGATGGTTTCGATAAACTTCTTCATCGTTATTTGCCAATTACGATTGTCTTACCACCGGCGGTCTCGATCTTTGAGACTGCGGAAGCGGAGAATGCGTCCGCGGTCACAGTGACGGCTGCGGTGATCTCTCCGTTGCCAAGAACCTTCACAAGCTCCTTGGTGTCGGCGAGTCCGGCCGCCTTGATGTCCTCCAAGCCGATCTCAGCCCTTCCAAGCCGCTCGGCAAGAGCCTGAATTGCAGCCAAATTGACCGCCTTGTACTCAATTCGTGTAGGGTTCTTGAACCCGAACTTAGGAACACGTCTCTGGATAGGCATCTGCCCACCCTCGAAACCGATCTTATGTTCGTAGCCGGCGCGGGCCTGTGCACCCTTGGTACCACGGGTGGAAGTACCACCCTTGCCGGAACCCTGACCACGGCCAAGACGCTTGCTGTTATGAGTCGCACCCTTTGCAGGTTTCAAATTTTCCAGTTTCATCTCTTCGTCCTCCTTATTAGATTTCTTCAACTGTTACAAGGTGACGGATCTTGGCGAGCTGGCCTTCTGTCACCGGAGTCTTCTCGACCTCCACGGTCTGGTGCATCCTGCGGATTCCAAGCGTGGTCAGATTAGCGATCTGCCTCTTGGTGCATCCGTTCTTGCTTCTTACCTGTGTTATCTTAAGTTTTGCCATAACTGTGTGTCCTCCTAACCGTTAAATACTTTGCTCATAGGGATTCCACGGAGACCGGCCACAGTGTAGGCGTCCCTCATCTGGGTAAGGGCGGCAACAGTCGCCTTCACAAGGTTGTGAGGGTTTGACGAACCCTTTGACTTTGCGAGCACATTCTGAATACCGGCTGACTCAAACACGGCACGCATGGCGCCGCCGGCCTTGACACCGGTACCGGGAGCGGCCGGCTTCATGAACACGACAGAGCCTCCGAACTTGGATTCCTGCTCATGCGGAATGGTTGTGTTGATGATAGGAATCTTCACGAGATTCTTCTTGGCATCCTCAACCCCCTTAGCGATGGCGGCAGTTACCTCATTGGCTTTTCCAAGACCATAACCAACAACGCCGTTCTCGTCACCCACAACCACAATAGCGGCAAAGCGGAAGTGACGACCACCCTTAGTAACCTTGGTTACTCTCTGGATGGCGACCAATCTGTCCTTTAATTCAAGATCAGATGTCTTTACTCTTTTAACATTTGTATTTGCCATAGTCTTTCAATTAGAAAATAAGGCCGCCTTCACGGGCAGCGTCGGCCAAACTTTTAACCCTACCGTGATAGAGGTAACCTCCACGGTCGAAAGAGATAGTGGTGATACCCTTCTCCTTGGCACGCTCGGCGATCGCCTTTCCTACGATGGCGGCAGCCTCGATTCCGGTCTTGCCCTTGCACTCGGCGGCAAGAACCTTATCGTTGGAAGCGGCGGCCACGAGCGTCACGCCTTTCTGATCGTCCACAACCTGGACGTAGATCTGCTTGTTGCTTCTGAAGACAACCATTCTCGGCCTCTCGGCAGTTCCATTGACATGCTTACGGATGCGGTAATGGACTCTTCTTCTTCTTTCAATTCTATTCAATGCCATATCTATGTCCTCCTATTATTTAGCTCCAGCAGTCTTACCGGCCTTGCGGCGAAGCTGCTCGCCGGCGAACTTGATACCCTTGCCCTTGTAAGGTTCAGGCTTGCGGAGTGAACGAATCTTGGCGGCCACCTGTCCGATGAGCTGCTTGTCGGTGCTCTTGAGGATCAAAACTGGATTCTCACCTTTCTTCACATCCGGAACCTCAGCCTTGACCTCAGGGGCAAGCATCAGCTGGATGTCATGTGAATAACCGAGAGAGAAAGTCAGAAGCTGACCCTGAGCGGCGACACGGTAACCTACACCGACGAATTCCTGCTTGGTCTGATAGCCGGTGGAGACACCGACAACCATATTGTGCACGAGCGCGCGGTACAGACCATGCATCGAACGATGTCTTGGCTGGTCAGTAGGACGGGTGAACTTGATTTCATTATCCTCGATGGTGACAGTGATGTCCGGATCAACTTTCTGGCTCAGCTCACCAAGAGGTCCTTTAACCTTCACAACGTTGCCAGGGAGAACTTCAACGCTCACCTTGTCCGGAAGGCTTACAGGCAATTTACCGATTCTTGACATTATTCTTTTCTTTTATCGTTAATAAACATAGCAAATAACCTCACCGCCGACATTCAGGTTCTTGGCCTCCTTGTCAGTGATGACACCCTTGGATGTCGAGAGGATCGCGATGCCCAGCCCGTTCAGGACCCTTGGCATGTTCTCTACGTCTGAATATACCCGCATACCCGGAGTTGACACGCGCTTGATTTTCTTGATGGCGGCCATCTTGGTCTGAGGATGATACTTCAAAGCGATCTTGATGGTGTTGTAAGGGGTACCCTCGACAATCTTGTAACTGAGGATGTAACCCTTCTCACAAAGGATCTCGGTGATCGCTGCCTTCATCTTGGAGGAAGGGATCTCGACGATCTTCTTTCCTGCCAGATAGGCGTTGCGGATCCTTGTAAGATAATCTGCAATTGGATCAGTCATTGTTTTTTGAATTTTTAGATCGACGCCCCGGGAGGGACGCCCGATATCCGATTGTTAATAATAAAATAATATGTTGCTGTTACCAGCTGGCTTTCTTGACCCCCGGGATGAGACCGTTGCTGGCCATCTCGCGGAACTGGATTCTGCTGAGGCCGAAAGCTCTCATGTAGCCCTTTGGACGGCCGGTGAGAGAGCAGCGGTTGTGCAGACGTACAGGGGAAGCGTTCTTAGGGAGCTTGTCGAGAGCCGCCCAGTCACCCGCTTCCTTAAGAGCCTGCCTTTTGGCGGCATACTTGGCAACCAGTTTCGCGCGCTTTACCTCGCGGGCTTTCATTGATTCTTTTGCCATATTCCTTAGTTATTATGTTTCTTGAAAGGCAGACCGAACGCGGCGAGGAGGGCGTGAGCCTCTTCGTCTGTCTTGGCTGTAGTGACGAAAGTGATCTCCATACCGTGGATTCTCGGGTTCTTGTCAATGTCCACCTCCGGGAAGATGATCTGCTCCTTGAGACCGAGGGTGTAGTTGCCCCTGCCGTCCATTTTCTCGGCGATACCGTTGAAGTCCCTGATTCGCGGAAGAGAGATACGGATGAGTCTCTCAAGGAATTCGTACATCTTCACGTCGCGGAGGGTAACTTTCACACCGATAGGCATGCCCTTACGGAGACGGAAGTTGGAAACGTCCTTTCTTGACGTGGTGAGAAGAGCCTTCTGACCTACGATCTTGCCGAGTTCCTCGGCGGCCTCCTCGACAAGTTTCTTGTCCTGGGTCGCCTCGCCGACACCTTCGTTGATCGTGATCTTGACGAGTTTGGGAACCTGCATGACGGTCGTGTAGGAGAACTGCTTCATGAGTTTCTCCACAATCTCTTCCTTATAGACCTTCTTGAGGGAAGGAACATATCCCGCAGGAAGCGCCTGCGCTTCGGCCGGTTTGTTTGTAGCTTTCTTTGCCATAGTTACTTGATCTCCTCTCCTGATTTCTTAGCGTAGCGGATTTTCTTTCCGTCCACGAACTTATAACCAACCCTTGTCGGAGTCGGCTTGCTCTGGGCCGGGTCAAGAAGCTGCACGTTTGAAACGTGGATGCCCGCTTCCTGCTTGATGATTCCGCCCTGAGGCTGCTTAGCGTTCGGCTTTGTGTGCTTGCTGACAATGTTGACGCCTTCAACGATGACACGATCCTTGGCAGGTATGACGGTCAGGACCTTTCCTGTCTTTCCCTTGTCGTTACCGGCATTCACATACACGGTGTCACCCTTCTTAATGTGTAACTTTTTCATAATTCTCAATGATTAAAGGACCTCCGGCGCCAGTGAAACAATCTTCATGTAGTTCTCGCGCAACTCTCTGGCCACAGGGCCGAAGATACGTGTTCCGCGAAGCTCTCCGGCATTGTTCAGAAGAACGCATGCGTTATCGTCGAAACGGATGTACGATCCGTCCTGTCTGCGGATCTCTTTCTTTGTACGGACCACGACAGCCTTGGAGACCGAACCTTTCTTAGCGTCACCGCTAGGAAGAGCGCTCTTGATCGCGACAACGATCTGGTCGCCAACTGTCGCATATCTATGATGCGTACCGCCAAGCACACGGATGCAGAGGACCTCCTTCGCACCGCTGTTGTCGGCAACTTGTAAACGTGTTTCCTGCTGTATCATAACTACTTAACTTTTTCTACGATTTCAACTAATCTCCACCTCTTGGTCTTGCTGAGAGGACGGGTTTCCATGATGCGTACGGTGTCTCCCTCGCTGCATTCATTCTTGTCATCCTGAGCGACGAACTTGGTGGTCTGCTTGATGAACTTACCGTAGAGAGGATGCTCCTTCTTGGTCTCGACCGCAACGATGATGGTCTTGTCCATCTTGTTGCTGACCACTACGCCGATTCTTTCCTTACGAAGATTTCTTTCCATAAGACTGATGATTATTTCTGTTCATTTTCTTTCTCAGCGAGGATAGTGAGCATACGAGCGATATCCTTTCTGACTTTCTTGAATTCCGATGTGTTCTCCAATGGAGAGATGGCGTGGTTGAGTCTCATCGTGTCAAGCCTGTTCTTTTCAACCTGGATGCGGTCCCGCAGATCTGCGATGGACATCTCGCGAACTTCAGATGCTTTCATATTCATTCTCCATTTTATTATTCAACATAATCCCTGCGGACCACGAACTTGGTCGCGATAGGAAGCTTGTGGGCGGCGAGACGCATGGCCTCTTTCGCGATGGCGAGCGATACACCGTCGGCCTCGAAGATGATGCGGCCCGGGGTCACTGGAGCGACGAATCCCTGAGGATCACCCTTACCTTTACCCATACGGGTGTCGAGAGGCTTCTTGGTGAACGGCTTTACCGGGAAGATCCTGATCCAGATCTGTCCCTCACGGTTCATACAACGTGAAATAGCCTGACGCGCGGACTCAATCTGCTGCGCTGTGATCCAGCAGTTCTCGAGGGTCTTGAGACCGAAGGAACCGAACGCGAGCTGGTTGCCCCTCTGGGCCATACCCTTCATCACGTTCTTTTGTTCTCTTCTGAACTTAGTTTTCTTTGGTTGTAACATTGCTGTACTACTTTAATAATTTCCAAATTCTCCAAAATCTATTGAATATCAGCGCATTACGCCACTACACCCTAGAATTTGGGACTGCAAAGTTAGCAAAAATTTACGGATTTCAAACACAATTTAAAAAATATTTCAACTTTTTCGACCAAAGAACTCTTGGATAAAATTAGTCATCCTCAACTAATTAGCAAATAGGTTAAAAAATATTTGAGACCAATTTCGACACGGAAGAATCAGAGATATCGTACCGGAGAACGGATGTGAGATGATTCCGGGGGCCCAACCGCTTCCGGACACATGGCACAGTTTTTTCAGCACAATCGTACTTTTGCTTCCCGAAGCGAATGGCACGTCTGACAACATACGCCGTCTGCGTTCTGGCAGGATTCCTGGCGGTGACAACCATCACCGCCGGGCGGATTCCGGATGTGCCGCCTCAGACCGACGGAAACAGCCGGTCCGGTTACATGGGCTACCGTGTCGAGCATGGTGACACGTCTTACTATGACAGCATCGATCCAGCATGGATCTTCCCGAAAGGCTACAGGGGAACCAGACGGGATCTTAAGAAGTACTACAGGCTGGTCTATAATTTCAACAAGGTTTACCCTTACGCCCTCCTGGCGGCTGACATGGAGCGGCAGGTTGACAGGCACATCTCCGAGAGCAGTCTCAGGCGCCGCAAGAAAGAAAAGTACATCAACCGTCTTCAGGAGGAATTGCTGGATGCCTACGAGAAGCCGCTCAGAAGCATGACGATCTCGCAGGGGAAACTACTCATCAAATTGGTGGACAGAGAGATAGGCAAATCCCCCTACAGTGTCATAAAGAACTACAAGAGCGGTGTCTCCGCCGGCTTCTGGCAGGGGGTGGCCAAGGTCTTCGGCCAGAACCTGAAAAGCCATTACGACCCGAAAGGAGAAGACAAGATGACCGAGTACCTTGTCGAGAAATGGCAGAGAGGCGAGTTCGACGCCCTGTACTATTCGATATTCTGGGAAATGCCCAAGCATCCCGACATCGTGTCGAAGGAGATAAAGTTCGACGAGTGAGGAGCCATCCAGTCCTTGAGGATGAGAAGCCTGGCTCCGGTCGGGAGCTTAAGGTCCTCGCTCACATGAAAATGTCCGAATATGAAATAGTCCACTCGGCGCCGCGTCGAGAAATCCACGGCGAACTTGTACAACGGCTCGGCCGCGCCTCTGAAGACATATTCCTGACTCTTCGCCACCCTGCTCTTTTTTGACCACCCTTTGCCGAACCGGAAGGCGAGGTAAGGATGCAGGAGACTGAACAGGCTCTGAAAGAATTTGTTGCGGAAGCCCCAGCGCATCAGTTTATACCAACGATGGCCGGGTCCAAGCCCGTCGCCATGGCCGAGACAGAAGGTCTTGCCTCCAATCTCGACGACATAGGGCTGCTGGAGGATTCTTATTCCCAGTTCCTCGAAATAGTGGAAGCACCAGATGTCATGGTTGCCTTGGAAAAAGCAGACTTCGACACCGGCTTCCATCAGATCCGCCAGAGCGGCGAACACTCTGACATACCCTTTTGGAACCACATCATGGTACTCGTACCAGAAATCCCAGATGTCGCCGAGGAGGTACAGCGTCTTCGTCCTGTCTTCCGGGATGGATCTCAGAAATCTGACGAAACGAGCCTCCCTGCCGGCAGGGTCGTTGACATCAAGACCGAGGTGGACATCGGACACAAAGTACACTATGGTTCTTTCAGCCATGGAATCCAATGAGTATTATTCCTATGCGAAAATCAGCAGCATGAGCGAGACGGCAAGGCAGTAAATGGCGAACCACACGAGTTTCGCCTTCTTCACGATCGCGATCATCACCTTGCAGGCGAACAACCCTGAAAAGAAGGCGGCCAGAAAACCGACCACAAGACAGACAGGGCTGATACCACCGCCAATCACGGCTTCGCCGGTGAGACTCTTTACAAGGTCAAGGAACTGCTCGCCGATGATCGGCACGAGAACCATAAGGAACGAGAACTGCGCCATCACGTCACGCTTCACTCCGCACATGAGTCCGGTGGCGATGGTGGTGCCGGAACGCGAAAGCCCCGGAGCCACGGCGACAGCCTGACTGAGTCCGACGGCAAGGGCCTGCCAGTAGGATATTCCGTTTCTGGCCACAGGCCCGGCTTCGGATGCGCCACTCTTCAGGCGGCGTCCGGAAAGATCCGACAGGTAAAGGAGAATCGCGGTGACGATCAGGCAGATGGCCACCGTGAACAGATCATCGGAGAACAAGGCCTCGACCTTGTCCTTGAACAGAAGCCCGACAATCGCTATCGGGACCATGGAGACCACGATCTTGAACACATAGTCGGTCTCGTCGTTGTAGGTGAACTTGAAAAGCCCCGCCAAGAGTTTGCAGATAGGTTTCCAGAACACGATGATCGTACTCAGTACCGTGGCCAGATGGACAGTCACTGTAAAATCCAGGAAACCGCCTTCATCCACACCGAGGAATTCCCTCACGATCATAAGATGTCCGCTTGAGCTGACCGGCAGGAACTCCGTCAACCCCTGTACTATTCCCAAAAGAAGCGCTTGCAACCAGTTCATAGGCTATTCCGTTTCGTTGTTTTCAGAATCTTTCGGACGGCGCATGATGGCCACGATCTCGATGACAATTCCGCTGATGATCACGAGCGGGGCGGCCACAAGTCTGCGAAAGTCAAACATGGCCCAGTTGAACCTGTCCGGATCGACCGTGCCTCCTCCAATCATCAGCACAAAGCCGGCGACCATCACCAGAAGCCCCATAAGGAGGAGCCTCAGGCCTTTGCCGTCAATTGGCGTCTTGGTGTTCTCTGACATATTCGTAAATAATTAATTGTTAGCAATATAATTCATCCTTGGACAACGTGATGAGGTGTCCCACGACAAGCGCCGTGCTGACGGTGCAGATCACTGTCCCGGAGAGGATCACCACCCCGATCACGGCCAAAAGCAGGTCAAGCCTGAACACTTCGAAGAGTCTGGCGAACTCGCATCGCACGAAGAAAAGTATCCCGATCAGCATGAAAGTCGCCAAAAGGGCGGAAAACAGTCCCTGAAACACGGCCTGGGCCAAGAATGGAGCCCGGATAAAGGATTTTGTCGCTCCCACCAGCTTCATTGTGTGGATCGTGAATCTTCTGGAGAACACGTTCAATCTCACCGTGTTGTTGATCAGTACGAAAGAAATGAACAGGAGCAGGACGATGAACACGCCGAGCACGACCGAGATCTTCTTCAGGTTGGCGTTCAGTTTCTCTACCAAGGATTGTTGATAGACGACCTCATCGACAATCCCGGAGCGTTGGACCACACTCTTGACAACCTCAAGGCTATCTGTGGACACATAATCCGCCTTCAGGGTCACCTCGATGGAGACCGGGATGGGAGCGGTCTCGAAGACATTCAGGAAGTCCTCCCCCAGAAGTTCCGCCATCTCCCTGGTGCCCTGCTCTCTGGAGACAAACTTGCTGCTCTTGATGAAAGGCATGGAGTCCAGCTCGGAGACATATTCCATGGCCTCCTCGTCGTCAACCTCCTGCTTCATCAGGACGGAGACCTGCATGTTCTCCTTGAAATAGTCCGATACGCTCCTGGCGTTGACCACCAGAAGAGCCGCCACCCCGACGAGCAGCAGCACGAGACTTATGCTGATGACCGTGGAAAGCCAGGCGCCTACGAGCCTCCGGCGTATCAATTTGTTTTCACCTGCCGTCATTTTCGCACATTACACCAAATTGGATTCAAAGATAGTGAAATATCGAAATATGAAAAAAATTTATTACCTTTGTAAGTCAAGAAAATTACCATGGGAAAACCCGTAAACAGAGTTTTATTCGTCAATTCGGAGATCATGCCGTTCCTTCCCGAGACTCCCATCTCCAAGATAGGACGCTGCCTTCCGCAGGGCATTCAGGAACGCAAGAAAGAAATCCGGGCGTTCATGCCGCGCTATGGATGCATCAACGAGCGCAAGAACCAGCTCCATGAGGTGATCCGTCTCTCCGGCATGAACATCATCATCGGCGACGTGGACAGGCCGCTCGTGATAAAGGTGGCGTCCATCTCATCAGCCAGAATTCAGGTCTATTTTATTGATAACGAAGACTATTTCCGCCGCAAGCAAATCGCATGCGACACGGACGGCAAATTTTTCAAGGATAACGGGCAGAGAGCGATCTTCTTCGCCCGAGGCGTGCTTGAGACTGTCAAGAAGCTGCGCTGGGCCCCGGACGTCATCCACTGCCAAGGCTGGATCTCGCACCTTGTCCCGATCTACCTCAAGAAAGCCTACAACGGGGATCCGATCTTCAGCGGAAGCAAGATCGTGACATCACTCTACGGCGAGATAGCCGGCGAAGAGTTCTCGCCGTCGTTCAAGGACAACATCCTGTTCGGCGGAATCAAGCCGGCGGATGTCTCTCCGCTCGACACACCTACTGGCATAAATCTTGCGAAAACTGCCGCCATGTATTCCGACGGGGTGATCTTCGGTGACAAGGATGTTGATCCTGAGTTGGTCAAGTTCTGTCAGGAACGGAGTATCCCGACACTTCCTTTCAGCGAGGAATCGATCAGCAGCGGACGCTATGTCGAGGAATACGACGGTTTTTATCAACAGTTGCAGTAAATGAGAAAGCTTCCAGCAATCATCGCCTTGATGGCGGGTCTTGTGTCCTGCGTCGAGGTTGATCAGCATCTCGGCGGGGACTTTATTCCTACGGATCAGAAATATGACTTCCACACGGCCGAGTTCGACCTCGATGAGGTTTGGATGAAATCCATCGACAGCCTCACGGCATATTCATCAAGAAGAATCACCATCGGCTCCATAAGAGACGAGACTTTCGGACTTTTCAGCAGAGGAAGCGTGGTGACGCTTGTGCCGGTGCTGGACACGGTGGATTTCGGAAAGGATCCTGTGTTCAAGAGGTTCAAGTTCAAGGCTGCTGTGG
Organism: Bacteroidaceae bacterium; assembly: GCA_963642795.1. Taxonomy (GTDB): domain Bacteria; phylum Bacteroidota; class Bacteroidia; order Bacteroidales; family UBA932; genus Cryptobacteroides. The sequence continues at coordinate 45,753 of CAVIHT010000011.1, read as the reverse complement.
ATTCAATCTCTGTGGCGGACGAGAGCCAGGCGTACATTCTCCAGAACGTCAACGTCTATGCGCTCACCGAACCGCTTGGAACCAAGAATTATTTCTCCAGAGCCGAAGTCAAGCATGGGGACAGGAGGATTACCAAAGGAGTTCCTGTCGCCAACGGTCAGGACTCGCTGACTTTCGACTTCACGGAGGAATACGGGAAGCAGTATCTGAGCATGACACAGGATGACCTCAAGGATCTTGAGACGTACACGAAGAAGTTCCCGGGAATATACCTCAGCACCGATGACCCTACCGGAAACGGCGGAAGGTTCAACATGTACAAATTCGACATTCTCCAGTCGGGGTCCAGCACCAGCGGCACCTACATTTCAAGAACCGACAACTACGCCGTCCTCTACTTCAACGGCGAGTTCGACGGGGAAAGAAAGGACTCAAGCCTGATGTTTTATTTCAGCCCAATGGAGATGCAGGATCTGGACTCTCTGATCAATGCCAGCACCCTGCCTTCCCAGTACGTGTTCAACGTCGATCGCCATGAGTCCGACCATCTTGTCGGAAAAGCGGGGGATAAAATCTACATCGAAGGCGGAAGCGGCGTGAAGCCTGTCGTCCCGGCCTCGGAGATCCAACGTCTTGTAAACGAGGCGATAGTCGAAAAAGGCGGTGACCCCGCCACGGCGCTGATCTCAAAGGCGACCATCGAGCTGCCGTTTGATTTCCCCGAGGACTACACGACCATGTTCCGCTACCCGAAAGTCCTCAGTCCTACGGTCAAGATCAGCACGGACACCACCGTCACATTCGCCGGTCTCACTGACGCAAGCGCGTCGGACGAGAATCAGGGAGACATCAACCGTTCCCTGTGCAACTATGCACCGGACATAACCCACCACGTGCAGCAGATCATCAGAAAGGAAGAAAAAGACCTTTCCAGCTACGACATCTGGTTCCTTATAATGTGGTACGAGGAAACGACAACCACAAATTCCCAGGCTCAGGAGCTGGCCAACTACTACCAACAGTTAGCCTACTACTCCTACTATAACCAACTCTACGGTGGCTACAGCAGTTACGGCGGATATGGAAGCAGTTATTACAACAATTACTATAACTATGCGGCGTTGGCCCAGTACGCATACTCCTCGGCCACAACGACGACCTCGGACACTGAACTTGACAAGGATCGTTACTACAGAGCGGTGCTGCGCGGCCCCGAGGCCGAAGGCAACAAGCCTAAACTGAAAGTGACGTTCGCCATCCCGAAAGGGTATCCTGAAAAATAATAGACCTGTCGGTCGAAAAATAAAAAGGCAAATTTTGGTGACGTGCAAAATTTGCCTTTTTATTTTTTCGGTAGTCATCCCGTCACCAAAAAGCCCCGGACCATAAAAATCCGAGGCTTAAATCTTGTAATGTCAAAGGAGATTAGGCTTCCTTGCCGGCGAGCTTTTCCTTAACTTTGTCAATAGCGTCCTTTACGGTCGCGATTGTGCTTGTCTCCTCATCAGGAATCTTGATTCCGAACACTCTCTCAAACTCCATAAGAAGCTCAACTGTGTCAAGAGAATCAGCTCCGAGATCATTTGTGAAGTTGGCGCTCTCAGTCACTTCAGACTCCTCGACGCCCAGCTTGTCAACGATAATCGCTTTGACCTGTTTTACAATTTCTTCTTCAGTCATAATTGAATAAATTTAATAGTATATTCTTGTTAATCATGCTATTGGTAGTCATCCACGGGAGACTTGGAAACAAATAGCGCCACAAAGTAAGTAAAAAATAGTCAATTTTCCAAATTTGCTGCTATGCGCCACCCTACGGCACCATCGGACGGGCCGCGCCGTCAGGCGTTCCTACGGCTGAGGATCAACCATATTCTCAAACCATTGAGAGAGTTGAACAGGTAGAAAATATATTTGACCAGCATCACCGCCGCGTTGCCGGAGCCGGCTCCGCTCATGAGAGCCACAGACCAAAGAGAGATCGACGAGATGTTCACCAGAATCCAGATGTACCACTGCTCCATGAACGCAAGGCTCATCAGCACCTGGCCGGCTATGTTCAGAATCATCACAACCGCGTCGAGGAGAATCTTTGACTTATCGACACTGTCGATTTTTCCAGCCGCCAGCTTCGCTCCGTCCACATATAATAATATAAGGTACAGGACGGCGACGCCTATGAATATTCCAGCCGCAAGCCAGGCCCACTGTCTCCCGGTAAGCCGCCGCGCTTTCAGATGTGATCCTTCCTCCCCGGAACGCACCTTCGCCCCCCTTTTGCTCCACTGCCAGAACCCGATGAACTGCATCGGCAGGAAATAAAAAGCGTGCAGGGCGAAATTCCCCATGATTCCGTTGTCCAGATAGACGATCGTGCCGATCAGAACATCGATAAAGCCGAACACGAAGGTAAGGATGTTCCCATTGGCCGACATCACCGTGTTGACGACCCCCATCACTGAACCGAACGCCGCCAGAAGCAGCATGAAAGTCCTCACCTCCGGCTGCCGGAGTTTGAATATGGTCGTGACGGTCACAGCCAACAACATTCCGACCACAAGGAATATGTTGAACGCCAGATTGAATCTGTTAGCCTTTGCTGATGTTGCCATAATGAGATAAATAAACTGTTCCCGGGAATATAGTAATCCAACTTATTTTTCAACGCTTACATAACACAAAAAGAGGTCATCAAACTGATGACCTCCCTGGAGCGGAAAACGAGACTTGAACTCGCGACCCCGACCTTGGCAAGGTCGTGCTCTACCAACTGAGCTATTTCCGCAGACTTGTAACCCGCAGCATCGCTTTGGGATTACAAAGGTAACGCTTTTTCCCTTTTCCGCAAATTTTTTTTGAGTTTTTCACGAAAAAGATCGCCGGATGAAGAACCTCCCCCTCTGAAAGAAGCTTTCAAGCAAATCAAAACAGCTCCTAAACCTCTATTGAAGTCTTGAACTGTGAAAGGAAGCGGAGGTCGTTCTCAAAGTAGTGGCGAAGGTCGTTGACCTGCCACTTGAGCATCGCTATGCGCTCCAATCCCATTCCGAAGGCGAATCCGCTGTACTTCTTGCTGTCGATTCCGGAGGCCTCCAGTACGTTCGGATCAACCATCCCGCAACCCATGATCTCCAGCCAGCCGGTTCCTTTGCAGATGTTGCACCCCTTGCCGTGGCAAATGTTGCAGCTCACATCAATCTCGCTCGAAGGCTCGGTGAACGGGAAGTAAGACGGACGCATCCTTATCTGGGTGTCCGGGCCGAACATCTCGCGGGCAAAAAGAAGGATCGCCTGCTTGAGGTCGGCGAAAGTCACGTTCTCATCGATGTAAAGTCCCTCGACCTGATGGAAGATGCAGTGGGCCCGCGCCGAAATCGCCTCGTTCCTGAACACACGGCCGGGGCAGATCACACGGATCGGCAGCTTCATCGTCTCCATCGCGCGCACCTGAACGGAAGAAGTGTGGGTCCTCAACAGAAGCGGATTCGGATGCCCGGCGGACACGAAGAACGTGTCCTGCATGTCTCTGGCAGGGTGGTTGAGCGGGAAATTCAGAGCCTCGAAGACATGGTAGTCATCCTCCACCTCCGGCCCCTCGGCGACATCGTAGCCGAATTTTCTGAATATGTCCACAATCTCCTGACGGACAATCGAGACCGGATGCCTCGAACCCAGTTCAAAAGGAATCCCCGGCATCGAAAGATCCTCCTTAGGACCGTCGGACACTCCCTCGGAAGCGGTCTGCTCCTTAAGCTCGTCAATCTTGGTCTGGGCGGCCTGCTTCAGCTCGTTTATCTTACGTCCGAACTCCTTCTTGAGTTCCGGCCCGTAGTTTCTGAACTCCTCGAAAAGTTTGGTGATCTCACCTTTCTTGCCCAGAAGCCTGACGCGGGCCTCCTCCACGTCCTTTGCCGTCTTGCAATTCAGCTCGCTTACATGCGCGAGCAGCTTCTCTATTTCCTCTTTCATGATATTCCCGAAAATATTCTTGCAAAGTTAATCATTTTCCTGCGGTTTGGCAGAAGACTTCTCCATCTTTGCCTTTCTTTTTTCGCGCGCTTTCTTGTCACGAGCCGCCCCGCTCTTGAGGTACTTCGCCCATTGGTTATCGTTAAAGACCTTGCGGAAAGCCACGTAGATGTTCTCCGCCCATTTATCACCGGCCCTCGTGTAGATGTCATAGTTGGACACTTTCGCCGAAGACAACTCGTTCATTTCCCGCTGCATGGCACGGTAGTCATGGTTCAGGATCGAGTCCACGTAAAAGACCTGCCAATCCTCCAGCTTAAGCAACGTCTCCAACCTTTCGACCTCCTTCTGGATGCCTTCGGACAGTTTCTTTTCCTGCTCTTCCGGACTCGGAGGATTCTGCTGCGCGAAAGCGGCCGACGCTGAAATGGCAAGACATACGACTGTAAGAAAAATATTTTTCATTATCTTTACATTTTGTAATATGATTAACAAAAATAAACAATAATAAGTTAATAGCAAAATGGCAAGACACTCAACCATCTACGCACTGCTGGCAGTCATCTGTGCTCTCACGTTGAATCTCCGGGCCGAAGCCTGCACAAACATCATAGTCACAAGGGGAGCAAGCGCCGACAACTCGAACATCATCTCCTATGCGGCTGACTCCCACGTCCTCTACGGAGAGCTGTACTTCCATCCGGCGGCTGACTGGAAAGCCGGTGCGACGCTCGACATCATAAACTGGGACTCCTACAAGCCGATGGGCCGGATCCCGCAGGTGGCGCACACCTACAAGACAGTCGGGAACATGAACGAGCACCAGCTCATCATAGCGGAGACCACCTGGGGCGGAAGGCTTGAGTTGGAGGACACCTCCGCAATAATGGACTATGGCTCACTCATTTACGTCACCTTACAGAGAGCCCGCACCGCAAGGGAGGCGATCAAGGTCATCGTCGATCTGGCCAATGAATATGGCTACGCTTCCGAAGGCGAGACATTCTCGATAGCGGACAAGGACGAGGCCTGGATCATGGATCTCATCGGAAAGGGCTGCGAGATGAAAGACGGAAAGAATGTACGCAAGGGGTTCGTCTGGGTGGCCATGAGAATTCCTGACGGCTACATCTGCTCGCACGCCAACCAGGCGCGCATCCAGACATTCCCTCTGAACGATCCTGAGAACTGCCTCTACGCTCCCGACGTGATCTCCTTCGCGAGGGAAAAAGGTTACTTTCACGGCAAGGACGAGGACTTTGATTTCAGCGCGGCGTACAACCCGCTCGACTTCGGAGCCGCAAGAGGATGCGACGCAAGGGCATGGAGCGCGTTCAACATCCTCTGTGACGGACAGTTCACCTACGAGAAGGACGGCAAGACCTTCACGGAGCCGGCATCCGCCTACCACGACTACATCACAGGCAGGAATCTCGACCACAGGATGCCTCTGTTCGTGAAACCGGCCAGAAAGATCACCGTCAAGAATGTGGCGGACGCGATGAGAGACCATTTCGAGGGAACCCCGCTTGACATGACGACCGACATCGGAGCCGGCGGCAACGCCCTCCCTTACAGGTGGAGACCTATGGGCTTCGAGTACAAGGGCTGGCGCTACGTCAACGAAAGGGCCATCGCCACCCAGCAGACCGGATTCTGGTTCGTCGGGCAGTCCAGACACGACCTCCCGGATGTCGTCGGCGGAGTCATCTGGTTCGGAACCGATGACGCGGCCACTTCCTACGTCACCCCGATCTACACCTGCACCGACAGGATTCCGGAATGCTTCCGGGTCGGCAACGGTAACATGCTGGAGTACTCCCCTACCGCATCCTTCTGGATCAACAACCGCATCGCGAACGCCTGCTACAAGGCCTACAACATCATGGCGCCGACTGTAAAGGACGCCATCGACGGTTTCGAGAACGACCAGATGGGTTCTAAACTTGCAGAGATGGACCGCAAGGCCCTTGACACCTACAACGCCATCCTTCCGAAAGCCGAGAAGAAAGGCCTTGACCGCAAGGACTGGTTCGCCCCCGTCAGAAAGATGCTGACTGAATATTCAGTGAACACCGCGCAGAGGCAGTTCGAGAACTGGGTGGCCCTTGAGGAGCTGCTTCTTGTGAAGTTCATCGACGGCAACGTTAAGGCCCAGAACGAGGACGGCTCATTCAGGCACAGCAAATGGAACGAGGGCACGCCGGAAGGCCTCACGCAGCCGGGCTACACCGAAAAATGGAAAGAAGCCGTCGTGAAGGACCACGGCGACGTCATCAGGGAAAGGTAATAATTCGCGGCGGGACATACGGTAAAAGAAGATATTCACCCATCATGCGGAGACTGTTTTTTACACTGATTCTGCTTCTGTACTGTGCGGCTTCCTTCGCTCAGACCTTCACCATGTCCGGTACGGTCTTGAACAAGAAGACCAAGGCTCCTGTCGAATTCGCCACCGTGGTGGCCGTGGAGTGCGAGCAATGGGCGGTCGCCGATGACAAAGGACGGTTCACTCTCAAGAACGTCCCGGCTGGCAAGAACACGCTCAGCGTGTCCTGCCTCGGTTTCGTCACAGACACCAAGAGTGTCGTCATCAGCAAGGATCTGACCGGCTACCGGGCGTTCCTGAGCGAGGACAACCTCACCCTTGAAGGAGTCGTCGTGACCGCGAAGGAGAACGAGAACAGCGCCACGACCAGCCGCACGATGGACAGAACCGCGCTTGACCACGTCCAGATGGTCAGTCTGGCGGACATCGGCGGCCTCCTGCCGGGAGGCGCGACCGCCAATCCAAGCCTGCTCTCCGCCCAAAGGTTCAACATCAGGGCCGGCGGAAGCTCCGAAGCCGGGAACGCATCATTCGGCACGGCGGTGGAGGTCGATGGCGTGAGGCTCTCGAACAACGCCAGTTTTTCTGGAGCCATAGGAGTGACTGTCAACAACATAGCCTCCAGTAACGTGGAATCCGTCGAGGTGATCTCCGGCGTGCCTTCCGTCGAGTATGGCGATGTCGGAGCCGGAATAGTCAAGGTCAACACCAAGAAGGGCATCGCCCCCTACACGGTGACGATGACGACCAACCCTAAAACAAAGCAGTTCTCCGTCAGCAAGGGCTTCGGCCTTGGGCAGACAAGACGCGGGAACTCCGCCGGAGTGCTGAACGCCAGCGCCGAGTACACATATTCAGTGGCGGACAACCGCTCCCCCTACACCTCCTACGACAGGAAGCAGGTCTCTATGACCTGGTCCAACCTTTTCAATTCCGGAATGTTCAGTGACGCTCCGCTGAGGTTTTCCGCCGGATTCTCAGGCAACATCGGAGGAAGCGACTCCAAGGCAGACCCGGATCTTCTGACCGGCACCTACGAGAAGCAGAAAGACAACTCCCTCAGAGCCAACGTGGAAATGAACTGGCTGTTGAGCAAGCCTTGGATCACCAATCTTGAGTTCAAGGGTTCCGTCGTCAGGTCGGACAGGCTCGGCGAGACAAAAAGCAGGTACTCCAGCGCGGCGGGAACTGTCTCGCTGCACGGCAAGGAGGAAGGCTACTATGTGGCCGAGGACTATTCCTCCAATCCGGACGCGGCGGCCATCATGATCTCCCCGGGCTACTGGTACAACACGATGATCCTGGATGACAAGCCGTTCTCCTACAAACTGACGCTCAAGAGCAACTGGGCCAGAAAGTTCGGGGCGGTCAACAACAAGCTCAAACTCGGGGCGGACTGGAACGCCGACGCCAATTTCGGAAAGGGACAATACTCGGAGGATCTCGCCACGGCCCCGTCTTACAGGACCTACGACTACAGTTCCATCCCGTTCATGAACAATCTCGCCCTGTTCGCCGAAGACAACGTCTCCATTCCGGTCGGGAAGGAATCGCACCTGAACCTGGTCGCCGGACTCCGGGCCGAGAACACTTTCATCAAGGGATCCGAATACGGCACAGTCACGAGCCTGTCTCCAAGGTTCAATGCGAAATACTCGGTGTTCTCCGCCAAAGGGCGCAGGGACAAACTGGTGCGAAGCCTCGCTTTCAGAGCCAGCTGGGGCGTGGCGGTGAAGCAGCCTTCGTTCTCTGTCCTCTACCCGCAGCCAAGCTACAGGGATCTGGTGGTCTTCAATCCTCCGACGGCAAGCGACGGCAAGGCCTACTACGCCTACTATGTGATGCCGACCACCATTGAATATAACCCTGACCTTGTCTGGCAGAGAAATCATCAGGGCGAACTCGGAGTGGAGATCAACATCGCAGGCACAAGAATATCCCTGGCCGGATTCTGGAACAGAACAGTCAAGGCGTTCACGACAAACAACGCCTACGATCCGTTCTCGTACAACTACACTGACCAGAAAGCCCTTGAGTCCTGCACGATTCCCGTGGATGACAGAGTCTATAGCGTTGACCGGCTGACCGGGGTCGTGACCGTCACGGACAAGACCGGCACTCTCAACCCGGAAACCATCACCGGTGTCACCAGAGAGTCATTGGTCCCGAGGACATACGCCGCCAACCGCGGAACTCCCGTCAACCGTTACGGGCTTGAGTGGGTGATAGATTTCAAGAAGATCGAACCAATCAACACCGACATCCGGCTGGACGGCAACTACTACGCCTACAGGTCTGTCAACCAGGATCTTCTGGCATATTCCCCTTACTCGCAGAGAATGGTTGACAACACTCCTTACAAGTACATCGGCTGGTACGTCGGAGGCAACGGGACCAGCAACGGCAGCGAGACAAGAACGCTGACGATGAACCTGAACATCACCACGCACATCCCCCGAGTCAGGATGATTCTCTCCGCGAAGCTCGAAGGGACGCTGCTCAAGTACTCAAGGAACCTCAGCGAGACGGAGGGAGGCACAAGAACCTACGCCGTCGATGACAATTCCTCTTATGTGCCGGGTTCAGACCCGTCGTTCATGGACAGGAGGGTGATCGCCATCACCTATCCTGAGTACTATTCCAGCTACTGGGATCCGACCCCCAAGCCTTTCCTTCAGGACTTCCTGTGGGCAAGGGACAACGACAGGGAACTCTACAACAATCTGTGCACCCTTGTGGAGCGTACCTCCTTCACGCACAACTACCAGAAGGATTACATCTCGCCTTACTTCTCGGCGAATTTCAGCGTGACGAAGGAAATCGGGGACATAGCCTCCATCTCCTTCTACGCCAACAACTTCTTCCGGAATCTGGGGCAGGTCTATTCCACGAAGACGCAGCGGTACATGTCAGTGACCGCAGGAAGCCTCATCCCGGCGTTCTACTACGGACTTACATTGAGACTGAAATTTTAACGAACGATAACAAATCACAAAACAATCAAAAAACAAAAAAGCAATGAAAAAATTCATCTACATTTTTCTCGCCGCAGCCGCGGCGTTCACGGCCTGCAAAAAGGACGAGGATGCCAAGATCAACGATGTCACCGTACAGGTGCTGATTGACAACGAGCCTGTCGCGGACGCGGTCGAAGTGACCGTCACCGACAAATCCTCCTCAACCGCCTACACGGCCACGACAGTAGGCGGAACAGCCACTTTCCAGCTTGTGGCAGGAATCTACGAAGCCTCTGCGACACTTTACAAGGAGTCAAGCATCTACAACGGAACGAACTCCGCTGTCACTGTCGTTGACGGCGGAGCCAACAGCTTCACACTCAACCTTACCGCCTCAACCACAAGTCAGGTCATCATCAAGGAGCTGTACTTTGGCGGGTGCATGGACAATGAGGGCGCCAAGGGCTATTTCACGGACAAGTATGTGATCCTGTACAACAACTCTCCTGTCGAGGCCGATGCAAGCAAGTTCGCTTTCGCAATGGGGAACCCGTCCAATGCCAACGGCACCAACTACTATCTGGAAGACGGAAAGCTCAACTACTCCGACTTCATTCCTGCGTGGGCTGCCGTATGGTGGTTCCAGAAAGACGTGAAGATCGCGCCTTACTCCCAGATCGTCATCTCCATCACCGGTGCCATCGACCACACGGCGACCTACAGCAACTCGGTCAACCTGAGCGGTGCTGACTATGTTTTCTACGACCCTGAAGTCTTCAGCAACACCAGCCACTACCCGGCTCCTTCCGCATCCATCTCCGCGGACAACTACCTCAAGACCTACTGCTACGGTCTTGGAACAGCCTGGGCTCTTTCCCAGACTTCACCGGCATTCTTCATCTTCTCTCCTGAAGGAACGACCGCCAAGGCTTTCGTCACAAATCCTGAAAATGTGGAATCCCCTACAGGGAAACCGGCATTCAACTGCGCCAAGATTCCTGTCGCATGGATAAAGGACGGAGTCGATGTCTTCGACAACGCCAACATCCAGAAGTCCAACAAGAGGCTTCTTGACAGCGTTGACGCAGGCTACATAGGCTTCACGAACAAGAGCGGCTACACAGTTTACAGGAATGTTGACAAGGAGGCCACCGAGGCCCTCGCCGAGAATGCCGGCAAGCTGGTGTACAACTATGCCGGCGGCACCGCTGACCTTGAGGGCGGCTCGACCGATCCTTCCGGAATCGACGCCGAGGCCTCGATCGCGAACGGAGCCCACATCATCTACAAGGACACCAACAACTCCAAGAACGACTTCCACCAGAGGAAGGTCGCCTCGATCAAGAAATAAACCATGGGTTCAAGAATCCTGACGTTTTTAGGACTGTTCATCATCTCCGCTCTTCCGGCCTGGTCCCAGACCGGGGAGTGGAAGGATGAATATTCCCGTTTCACCGGCCTCGACCCTTGGGTGAAGTCTTCCAATCCGGCCGGAATAGCGACCTTCAACAGAGACAGGCTGTCAACCGTGAGGGCTGAAATCGAGAAAAAGAACGGAGGATTGATGGACCTGCACGAAAGCCGCGACTGCTTCAGACCAAGCCTCGATGCGGCTTCCTTAATGAAAGTTTCCGACCGGGTCACATTCTACGGCCGGACGAACTACAGTTACTTCAAGGGCCGGGACATGGGCGGCCAGATCCTGATGGATCCCTACTACAACCCGATCAATTTCCTCGAAAGCGTGGACACGACCACAGGGACAAAGACTCTGGAGGAATATACCCTTGAGGGTGCGATGGCATATTCATTAAGCGACAGGGTCACGCTCGCGGGGAAGGTCATTTTCCAGAGCGCTGACTACGCGAAGCGCAAGGATCCGAGGTCGTACAACCAATGGATGGATCTGGACGCGTCGGTAGGGGCAAGATATTCGCCGGCGAACGGGAAAACCTCGTTCGGGGTCAGCCTCAACTATGTCAAGACGATCGAGACAGTGGCCGAGAAGCTTTTCGGCACGATTGACAGGCAGTACTACTGCTTTGTCGATTACGGCGGGAGCTTCGGCAAGGTCGAGATCATCGACGGAGACAACGGTTATCTTTCAGTCTCCAACGAGCGCCCGATGTTCAACCAGTTCTTCGGAGCCAGCGCGCAGGCCGGGTTCAAGGTCGGTGGAGCGGACGCTTTCCTGGATCTGGGAGCGGCCTACCGCAAAGGCTATTTCGGGAAGAAGGCCAGCGGCTCGGTGCGGTTCTGCGACTTTGACGGAATGAGATACAATCTGAACGCCAGGGTCTCGTTCAAGACAGGAAATCTCCTCAACAGGGTTGACGGAGACTGCAATGTCTTGACATCCCTCAACAAGGAGAACTCCTACAGGGTCTCCACCACCACCGGACAGAGTTCCGAGATCCAGTACTTCGGAAGTCAGGAGGTCGGGGACAGGACAGTCGGACGGTTAGGCGCGAGGTACTCGGTCGAAAGGCGGACGGACGGGAGAGCGGACATGTTCAAGCCCGCGCCTTGGGCCGCGTCGGTCGGATTTGAAAGGTTCAGCCTGCGCCAGACCGCCACTTCGTACCCTTTCTACAGGAAGCAGAGACTGGTCCGGAACACCGTCAGCGCGGCGGCCGCCAAAAACTTCCTGATGCGGGACAATTTCCTGTCACTCTGCCTCGGGGCGAACTTTTCCTTCGCCGGGGATGACCTCAGGAACGAGGACGGGCAATACTCCTCCGCCTCCGGGAACCCTCGCACCAACGACATCTACCTGAACAGGAACTTTGAATATTTCCACGCCTCTTCAGCCGGAGGCTCGGCCTCTGTCCGCTACACTCTTGTCAGGAAGACCGGGGAACGTCAATATTCGGTGTTCGCGGACCTTTCTGACCGCTACCGCCGTCTGACCTCGGATCCCGAGTACCTTACAGGAAACTACAGAAACACAATCATATTCACTATCGGATGCAATTTTTAAGATCCCTTTTCATCGCGTCTTCCGCTTTGGCGTTGAGCGCTTTAAACCTGACCGCACAGCCACTGCCGCAGGACGGGCAGATCAGAACAGGAAAACTTGACAATGGGCTGACCTATTATGTCAGACACAGCGCGGACCCGGCCGGAGCGGCGGATTTCTACATAGTGCACAATGTCGGGGCGCTTCAGGAGGACGACAACCAGAACGGCCTCGCACACTTTCTGGAGCACATGGCGTTCAACGGAATAAAGCATTATCCTGGAAAAGAGATGCTTGAGTTCCTCGGAAGGAACGGGGTACGTTTCGGGACGAACGTGAACGCTTTCACCTCCCGTAGCGAGACCTGCTACCACATCGATGCCGCTCCCGTGGCCAGAGAGTCGTTCGTGGATTCCGTGCTGCTGATCCTGCACGACTGGTCGGGAGACATCCTCTGCGAGCAGGATGAACTGGACAGGGAGAGAGGAGTCATCCGTGAGGAATGGAGACGGGGATTCGACTCCCGCAGAACCCTTTTCACGGCGCAGACCAACCTTGTCTATCAAGGATCGAAGCAGACCAAGAGAACAGTCCTGGGTTCGCTCGATGTAATCGAGAATTTCAAGAGAGACGAGATTCTGGACTTCTATCACAAATGGTACCGTCCTGACCTTCAAGCGATAATCGTGGTCGGCGACATCGATGCCGACAAGATGGAAAAGAAGATCCGTAAGATGTTCTCCGACATCCCGAAAGCCGTGAATCCGACTCCCAAAGAGGTTTATCTCGCACCGGAGGCCGACGGCCCGATTTTCGAAAACCTGATCGACTCCACGCTCAGCTTCACCGCCCTCAAGGTCTTCTACAGAATGCCTTACCCGGTGCGCGAGATCCGAGGCACGGAAGGATTCTACAAGGATCTTTACATCCGCGACATTCTGGCCAACATCATGTCCGAGAGGATGAAAGAGCAGATCCGCGGCGGGAAGGCCAACGCCAAGTCGGCCGTGATGGTGAATTTCGCCGAATCGAGCGACTACTACGTGAATCTCTACACAATCCTGAACAAGAAGGAGGGCGACCTTCTTGACCTCATCGACTTCTACGCAGCCAACGAAAAGGCGATGATTGAATATGGAGTCTCGGCCGACGAGCTTGAAGCCGCAAGGATGCTGGTCAGAAAGCGTTATCACCTTGACAGGCCGGTAAAGGCGGAATCCCTGCGCAATGAGGATTTCGTGGCCGTCTGCCACAACAATTTCGTCAGCGGAGCCGCACTCACCAATCCCGCCACACTGCATGAAATCCAGAACAGAATACTCCGGGACATCACCCCGGAGGACGTGAAGCCGTACGTCGCCAAGGTCTTCGGGGAGAGCGACAAGATCTATTCATGGTTCGCCAATCCGAAGGATTCCGCCCGGGTTCCGTCTTTGGAGGCCACCAAGGCAAGGCTTCAGGAAGTCAGAGCCCGTGAGGTCAAGCCCGGATTCCTGACATTGGGCAAGGTGGATCTCACCGTCAACGCCCCCGAAGGGAAGATTGTCAAAGAAAAGAATGTCAAGGGATTGGAGACAAAGGAATGGATTCTGGGCAACGGAGCCAAGGTTTACTGGACTTCCGTAAAGGATGCCAAAGTCACCCCGGACCTGTCCCTGCTCGTTTACTTTGGCTCCGGCTACAACGCCCTTCCGCAGGACAGGCTCGCATCAGCGCTTTACGCCGGTGAGTTCATCAAAGCCAACGCCGGATTCCGCGGAGTGACCGGGGACGGAATCGGCAAGATTCCGGAATGCGCCGATGTTTCCCGCTCCCTGAGGATCAGCGAGAGATTCGCAGGGATATTCACCACCGCACCTGCCGGAAAGGCCGAGAACGCGTTCCGCATGACCGCCCTTACGGTGACAGACCCGTTCCTGCCGCAGGACAAGGTTCTGCAACAGATGAAGGACAAGACACTTGAGTCCCTGAGCGAACCGAAAAAAGATGCCGCAAGGTTCAATGAAGCCTGTGATTCAATAATCTACGGCAATCACCCATGGTCAGTGGACATCGATTCCGCCGCTGTGGAAGGAGTGGACATGGACTTGGCGAGAGAGATCTACAACCGTGAGTTCAACCCTGCCGCCGGGATGACAATCTTCATCGCCGGCAACCTTGACGAGACGGTGGTCAAGGAATATGTCCGCAAGTACATCGCCTCAATCCCTGTCGGGGAAAGAGCCTTCAAGCCGGCGAAAGTCAAGGAACGCATCCCCGCCTTCAAGGGTACACAGGAATATTCCATGACAGGAAAGAAAGAGATCAACCCTTACACCACCGTGTCCAGAATGTTCTCCTCCAGAGTAAAGCCTGCTCCGGAGAATCTGACCGCAGTGGATTTCGTGGACTACATCCTGTCCCAGAGACTTCTGAACCAGATCCGCGAGAGCCGCGGAGGCACGTACACAATAAGGTTCAACTCTTATGTAAGTGTCAGGGAGAAAGGCAGAAGCGAGTCTGAGATCACCTTCAAGACAAGGCCGGATCTTTACGAGGTGCTTGTCCAAGACCTTGATCACATCGTGTCTGAGTTCTGCGCCGGCGGTCCGACGGAGAAGGAACTTGAAGAAGCCAGGAAATGGCTTGTCAAGAACGAGCGGGAATCCAAAGCCAAGAAAGCGATGTCGATGTCTCACAGGAACTCTCAGGTGATGAACTATGTGAGGAACGGAATCGACCCGAACATCGACCGCATCGCCGCCTACGGAAACGTGACCGCCGAGGATGTACGGAAGGTGGCCGGGAAATTGACCGGCAGGAACGTCCTTACCGCCATTTACACGGAAGAATAGACTTTCGATGAAAGCAAGAAGAATGATTTTGACGGTCGCGGCGCTGATGTTCGGCGTCGCGGCCTATGCCGATGAGGGGATGTGGATGATCCAGGACATCAACGAGGCGTTGGAGAAGAACATGCGTGCCCGTGGCTTGAAACTGGCCGCCAACGAGATCTACAATGACGAGGCTCCGGGGACGGCGGTCTCGGACGCGGTGGTGTCGATCGGATTCTACTGCACGGGAAGCGTGATCTCCGACAAGGGTCTCATCATCACGAACCATCATTGCGCGTATTCCAACATCGCAAGGCTCAGCACACCCGAACACAACTATCTGGAAGAGGGGTTCTGGGCGATGACAAGCGAGCAGGAAATCCCGATCGAAGGCGAGAAGGTGTTCTTCCTGAAGAAAGTCATCGATGTCACCGAGGAGGTGAAGGGACTCACCAAGGAACTTCGCGCGGCGGGAAAGCCGTCCGGTGGCAGGAAGATCAGCGCGATGATGGAGGAGCGGTACAGCAAGGCCACAGGACTGGAATGCATCCTCAGCGTCATGTGGGCCGGAGAGAAATACTACATGTCGGTCTATAAGGTCTATACGGACCTGAGGCTGGTGGCCGCTCCGCCGCAGAGCATCGGTTATTTCGGCGGCAATCAGGACAACTGGACATGGCCACGCCACAACTGTGACTTCACGATCTACAGGATCTACGAGGACGGAAAGCCCGTGACAATGGAGAAAAGTCTCAGAATCTCTTCAGACGGCTACCGTCCCGGCTCGTTCACAATGGTCATCGGCTATCCCGGAAGGACGAACCGGTATTCCTCATCCGCCGAGATCAATTATCTGGAAAAGGTCAGTCTGCCTGTGTCAAACGCGATCCGAGGCGGGCAGATGGACATAATCCGCAAATGGATGGACGCGGATCCGCAGGTCAGGATGAAATACTCGGATTGGTTTTTCTCGCTGAGCAACGTGCAGGAGAACAACGAGGGGATGGTGAAATGCTTCAAGAGGTTCTGGGTCAAAGACGAAAAAGAGGCCCAGGAGCGTGAGATGCAGCGATGGATCAACGCGGCCGCGAACCGCAGGGCGATGTGGGAGGATCTGATTCCGGATCTCAAGGAAGCATATTCACAGACAGAGAGCGTCGAGAGGGACAAGGTGTTTTTCCGCGAGACAATATTCCGAGGCACCTACATCAGCCGCTATCTCCTCCGCGCGGGGAACTCAGCAAGCGTGGAGAAAGCCAAGGACGCGCTGAGGGAAGGAATCGCCGCCACCGACGCCAGAGTGGAGAAGGAACTTCTTGAATATGCCTGCAAGGAATATTTCGACAATCTTGAGTTCTACTACTTCGGGAGCTACCAGAACAAGATGCTGGACCGTTTCGGGAGCGACTACAAGGCCATGGCTGAATACCTTTGGAACAGGAGTGTCGTCTCTTCCACGAAGAGGATCGAAGACATCCAGTCTGTGGATGAGGTGAAGAATGATCCGCTCAGACGATTCCTGACCGACACTCCGATCATGAAATTCAACAACAGGAATGACCAGGGAAAGAAGATGCAGAATGTCAACCATATTGAGAAGGAGTACAAGAAAGCCCTCTATTGGATGAGACTCCACAAGGACATTGAGCAGTACCCCGACGCGAACTCCACGATGAGAATCTCCTACGGAACCGTGGGCGGTCTCCAGCCGAACGACGCGATCCTCTGCAACTGGTACACCACTCCAAAGGGGATTCTCCAGAAATACGATCCCGCCGACCACGACTACCTTCTCACAGACCGGCAGAAAACACTTCTGGAGAAAGGACGCTGGGGGCGTTGGGGAACCAACGTTGACGGGGAGCGCACAATGATCGTTGATTTCATGACTGACAACGACATCACCGGCGGCAATTCCGGCAGCCCTGTGCTTAACGCAAAAGGCGAGCTCATCGGATTGGCTTTTGACGGCAATCTCGAATCACTCGCCAGTGACGCGTCCTACACCCAAGGCTACAACAAGTGCATCAACACGGACATCCGCTATGTGATGTGGGTTCTGGACAAATACGCCGGACTCAAGCGCATTGTCCGGGAGATTAATATTCACTGAGCGGCATACAAAATTATGGGGCCGACTGAAAAGTATCAGTCAAGCCCCAAAGGCGAGGTCAACCTTCAGACCTCTCCATAGTCATGTCTTATTTCTTGTCATTCAGGACTATCTGACCGTCCGCCACATCGACTTCTATGACAGAGTCTTTGTGGACTGTGCCGGCCAGAATGGCCTTGGCAAGCTGGTTGACAAGCTCACGCTGCATCAATCTCTTGATAGGACGGGCACCGTAAGCAGGATCGTAACCGCCGGTGACCATGTGGTCCTCAAAGGACTTTGTGAACTCAATCGTGACACCTTCCTCGGAAAGTCTGTTCTGGAGCTGCTTCATCTGGATGTGAAGGATCTCCCTGATGTCGTTCCGGGTCAGCGGATCGAACATGATGATCTCGTCGATTCGGTTCAGGAACTCAGGCCTTACCGTGGTCTTGAGCACGTCCATCACCTTCTCCTTGCATTCGTCCAGAAGCTCGCGCCTTGTGGCGATCGCCCTCTCCTCCCCGGCAGGATCGGCGCCCGTCTGTCCGACTACAGGGAGTCTGTCCATGTAGCCTTGGATGATGTCCGACCCGACATTGGAGGTCATGATCAGGATGGTGTTCTTGAAGTCCACAGTACGTCCCTTGTTGTCGGTCAGACGACCATCGTCAAGAACCTGAAGCAGGACATTGAACACATCCGGATGCGCCTTTTCAATCTCATCCAACAGAATGACTGAATATGGCTTGCGCCTTACAGCCTCGGTAAGCTGGCCACCTTCGTCGTAGCCGACGTATCCCGGAGGCGCTCCGACAAGACGGCTGACGGTGTGACGTTCCTGATACTCACTCATGTCAATCCTTGTGATCATGTTCTCGTCGTTGAACAGGAACTCCGCAAGGGCTTTCGCCAATTCGGTCTTTCCCACACCGGTCGTACCCATGAACAGGAACGAACCTATCGGCCTTTTCTCGTTCGACAGCCCCGCCCTGCTCCGGCGCACGGCATCGGAGACAGCCTGAATGGCCTGATCCTGACCAACTACCCTCTTGTGCAGTTCACTCTCGATGCGAAGGAGTTTTTCCTTCTCGCTCTCAAGCATCTTCTGCACAGGGATTCCGGTCCACTTGGCGACAACCTCGGCGATGTCCTGCGGAGTGACAGACTCGGTGACAATCGGATCCTTGATCTCGGCCTGCTTCCGGGTCAGTTCATCTATCTTCCTCTGAGCCTCCGCGATCTTGCCGTAGCGGAGTTCAGCGACCTTGCCGTAGTCCCCCGCCCTCTCGGCAGCCTGAGACTGAATCTTGTAGTTCTCAATCTCCTGACGCGCTTCCTGAAGCCCGGAAAGGATGCCTTTCTCGTCATTCCACCTCTTCATCAGAGCCTCCCTCTCGGCCATCTTGTCGGAAAGCTCCTTCTGAATCTTCTCGGACTTCAGTGAAGTGCTCTCTCGCTTGATGGCCTCCTTCTCGATTTCCAGCTGGCGGATGTCGCTGTTGAGCTCGGCGATAGGCTCCGGCACGGAATTCATCTCCAGACGCAGCTTTGACGCGGCCTCGTCCACAAGGTCTATGGCCTTGTCAGGCAGGAATCTGTTAGTGATGTACCTGTGCGAAAGATTGACGGCGGCGATCAAGGCGTCATCCTCGATCTTCACGCGGTGATGGTTCTCGTACTTCTCTTTCAACCCTCTCATGATGGCGATAGACTCCGCCGGAGACGGTTCGTCAACCAGAACCATCTGGAAACGTCTCTCCAGAGCCTTGTCCGTCTCGAAATATTTCTGGTACTCGTCAAGGGTGGTGGAACCTATGGTCCTCAACTCACCTCTCGCCAAAGCAGGCTTAAGGATGTTCGAGGCGTCCATCGCACCGGAAGATCGTCCGGCGCCCACAAGGGTGTGGATCTCATCGATGAACAGGATGATCTCTCCGGCACTGTCAACGACTTCCTTGACAACTCCTTTCAGACGCTCCTCGAACTCGCCCTGGTACTTCGCACCGGCGATCAGAGCGCCCATATCCAATGAATATACCTTCTTGCTCTTCAGGTTCTCCGGCACGTCCCCGTCCACGATCTTCTGGGCGATGCCCTCGGAGATGGCGGTCTTGCCGACACCCGGCTCGCCTACGAGAATAGGATTGTTCTTGGTCCTTCTGCTCAGAATCTGAAGAACCCTTCTGATCTCCTCGTCCCTGCCGATGACCGGGTCGAGTTTTCCTTTCGCCGCCTGCTCGTTGAGATTTATCGCGAACTTAGGCAAGAACTGCAATGATGTGTTGTTGGTATTGTTTTCCATAATTGTTTTTCCTTTTCGGTCTTAGGACACTTCCGCTCGCGGCCCGCGCCGGTTCACGTGACGGCATTGAAAAAGCCGTCCGGTCCGAAGACCAAACGGCTTGAAGTCAAATTATGTTCCACAGCCCCGGAGGCTGCCAAAATGTCAGTTACTCGGCAGGAGTCCCGGTCGCAGGAGCTTCCTGGGCCGGATTGGCCTGCTGTACAGGAGCTGAAGGGAACTCTGGCTGCGAGGCGGTGTTCTCTATCTTCTCGGTCAAATCAACACCTGACACGGTTGTCCTTGTGGTGAACGAAGTGATGATAGATACGACGAGAATGAAAGTGACAAGACCCCAGGAAACCTTCTCGAGAATGTCAGCGGTCTGTCTTACGCCAAGAGTCTGGTTGGCTGAAGTAAAGTTACTGGCCATTCCCTGTCCCTTGCCGTTCTGAAGCAGCACGACGATGGTCAGAAGAATCGCCGCGATGACAATAAAAACTGTTAGGAATGTAAACATATTCTTTAATTTTAATTTTCCTGCTGCAATTTTTCAATAAGGGATGCAAAGTAAGCACTTTTTTCCGGATATCGCAAGATTAGTCGGGAATAAATCTTCTTTGCCTCAACAAAATAGCCTTGATCGGCATATATGGCGGCCAATGTCTCCGTGCAGAATCCGAACTCGGGGTCTTCCCAGCGGCGGCCTTCCGGGTCGTCGCAGCGCTCGGACCTGAAGCTGGAGAACACGTTGTCTTCGTCCTTTCTCACGGCCGCGTACTGCTCGGGAGAAAAGAAGTCTCCGCCCGCCACGCGTACCGTACGGCGGTAAGCGGCTGACGGATCCTGCGATGAACTTGTCCGCCCGCCTTCGGCCGCTTCGATAGCCGGCGAGCCAGGACGAACCACGGGTTCCATTCGTCCGGCCGCTTCGACGGGCTCGGCCAGCGAAGGGGATGGTTCCGCGAACGAGGCCTCCGGTTCCCGAGCTTGTCGAACGGCGGCGGAATCCGGCCTGATATATTCCTTAATAAGATGCTCCACATCCCTGTCGGAGTAGTCCTCTTCTCGGGCGGAACGGACGATGTCGGAAACCAGAGTCCTTGAGGCCACGTACATCGCGGCGTCTGAATACTGCGTCTTTCCCCATCCGTTTCCTCCCACCTTGGCCATTCTGACGCACAACTCCTTGCGCGCGCCGCCGAACCACGGGTAGATGTTTATCACTTCCGCAAGTTCCTCCATGGTCAAAGACCTGAGATCCTGTTTTTCCCCTTCCATGCCTACCACTGCGCCACACTCGCGTTGAACATGTCCTCCACCAGTTTGTCGATTATCTCCTGACAAAGAGTAGATTCGACAGCATCCAAGGAGTTGGTGGAATCGTAATCTGAATATGCCGAGAAATTCTTCTCGAAATCATCCTCGGGATATTTCCTGTTGGTGAACTTCAGCTTCACGGTGATTGTAAGACGGTTTTGCGCGGCGACCTCGTTGGCGGTCACCGCCGCGGCCCTTACATCATAGCCCGTGACCTCTCCCTGAAGCTCCAGATCCCCGTCCATCTCGACCTGCTCCAATTTGGTCAGCTTGCGGAACTTGTCCCTCATGGCTTCCGTGAGGTCATTGCTGAGGTTCGGATTGACCTTCAAGGCTTTATATTCAAAATAATTGATCGTCACCGTCTTGACGTCCGCCTGGATTGATGTTCCGGAAAACGAGTAATTGACAATTGAGCAACCGCCCAGGAGGGCAACCGCCAGAGAGACCAACGCGACGGCGTATTTTTTCATATTCATTTTCATTCAGGCTTTGAGTCAAGGTGATACTTTTCTATCCAACGGTAAAGGGTTCGTTCGGAGATCCCTACCTCCTGAGCCGCGAGCTTACGGTTGCCGCCGTGCTTTTCCAAAGCCTTGACGATCATTCCCAGATTGGATTTTCTCAATGAAAGATCCTGAGGCTTGTCCTCTTCCGCCCGAATGTCAACGACCTTGCCGATCTCGCCGATCGTGACAGGAGTCCCGAGCCCCTGCCATTCCGCCTCCTCGGGCTCTGGCGAAGGATGCGCGGCTGGACGGAGGGCCGGCACGGAGTCCGGAGCGGAATCCAGCCTTGCCTTCAGACTGTCAACCTCCTGTTTAAGGTCAAAGATCGCCTTGATGATCATCTGCTTGTCGGAGTCAGGCATACTCTGTCCACCGGACGGCTCTGACGCCATGACGGGAAGAAGGGTTGTCTCCTCCTTCGGCATGTAGAGAGCCAACGTCTTTGAATCGACCACACATTTCTCAGACGAGCGGGATAGCTTTTCGGATTCCAATGCGGTGACGGTCTCGGCTATATTCTTGAGTTGCCGGATGTTGCCCGGCCAACGGTAATTAATCAGCAGGTCGATCGCATCATTGGTCAGAGTGACCTTGCCCATACCGTACTTTTCCGAGAAATCCGAGGTGAACTTTCTGAAAAGCAAATAGATGTCCTCCTTCCGCTCACGCAGGGACGGCATCATGATCTGGATGGCGTTGAGCCTATAGTACAAGTCTTCCCTGAACTTACCCTTTCCGACGGCGTAGAGCAGATTGACGTTTGTGGCGGCGATGACCCTGACATCCGTCTTCTGGACTTTCGAGGAACCGACCTTGATGAACTCTCCGCTTTGCAGGACTCTCAGCAGCTTCGCCTGCGAGGCCATCGGCAGCTCACCGATCTCATCCAGGAAGAGAGTGCCGCCATCAGCCTCCTCGAAATAGCCTTTCCTCGTCTCTATCGCCCCGGTGAAAGAACCCTTCTCATGGCCGAACAATTCGGAATCAATGGTACCCTCCGGGATGGCTCCACAGTTTACGGCAAAATATTTGCTGCCCTTGCGGAGGCTGTTCTGGTGGATGATCTTCGGAATGTTTTCCTTTCCGACACCGCTCTCCCCGGTGACCAGCACGGTAAGGTCTGTCGGGGCGACGGCCACAGCCGTCTCCAGCGCTCTGTTAAGGGCGGCATCATTGCCGATGATGTCGTACTTGTTTTTAAGCCTTTGCAGTTCTTGTGAATCCATAGTATTTGCTCAGAGTTTGGCAAAGTTAACAAAATAATAATTATCTTTGTACATTGTTAGTAGCATTGGAATGCAATCTTTAATCATTAGTAATATGAAAAAGACACTCAAATTTTTGTCCGTGGCTCTCATGGGAGTAGCCGCGGCAGCCTGCTCTTCAGCCGAAAAGATGGCTGAACTCGCTGACAATGTGACCGTAAAGTGCGACCCTGCAGTTCTGGAGTGTGTCGCCGGCAACATCGACGCCACCGTCACGGTGACCTACCCGGCGAAATATTTCCATCCTAAGGCCATCCTTGAGGTCACTCCTGTACTCGTCTATGACGGAGGAGAGGCCAAGATGACTCCTTTCATGTACCAGGGCGAAAAGGTAAAGGACAACTACAAGGTAGTGGCCAAGGCCGGAGGCACTGTGACAGAGAAAGTCCACTTCGACTATGTAAAGGGCATGGAGCAGTCTCATCTTGAGCTCCGCGGCGTCGCGAAGTACAAGAGCAAGGCTTACAAGCTCCCGGTAAGGAAAGTCGCAGACGGTGTCAACACGACTTACATGCTCGTGAAGGGCGCCGGTCAGGTTCCTTTCAAGGCTGACGGCTACCAGGCCATCCTCCAGCAGACCGCGGAGGGACAGATCCTCTACAACATCAACTCCGCCGACGTTAGGACAAAGCAGCTCAAAGGCAAGTCCATAAAGGATTTCCAGAGCGCTCTTGAAGAGATCAAGGCCAACGAAAGGAAGACCCTCGTGGGAACAGAGGTTGTGGCCTACGCTTCACCTGACGGTGGCGAGAAGCTCAACAGCACCCTTTCCGAGAGACGTTCAAAGTCAGCCGACAAGGCTTGGGACAAGGTGATGAAAGGCAAGGATGTAGCCGACCCTGAGGTCAAGAGCATCGGTCAGGACTGGGAAGGCTTCCAGGAGCTCGTCCAGAACTCCAACATCGAGGACAAGGACCTTATCCTCCGCGTCCTCTCCATGTACAGCGACCCGGCTGTCCGTGAGAGCGAAATCAAGAACATGTCCTCCGTTTACACCGAGCTTAAGAACGGTATTCTTCCTGAGCTCCGCCGCGCGAGGTTCATCGCCAACGTCGAGTTCAAGAACTACACCGCCAACGAACTTGCTGAGCTGGTGGAGAGCAACATCGACATCCTCGACGAGCCGGCTCTCCTGCACGCCGCCGCCCTCAACAAGGATCTTGACGGCAAGGTCAAGCTCTACAACAAGGCCATCGCCAAGTACGACAGCGACAAGGCCAGGTTCAACCTCGCCGTGGCTTACCTCAACGCCGGTGACGTGAAGAAGGCCGAGAAGGCCTTCGCCGACGTACAGACAAAGGACGCCGACCTCACCAACGCTCTGGGTGTGATCGCCCTGCGCAAGGGTGACTACTCAACCGCCGCCAAGAACTTCAAGAAGGCCGGCACCGACGCTGCCAAGGCTAACCTTGGTGTTGTGGACATCCTCACCGGTGACTACGACAAGGCCGTCCAGGATCTCAAGGACGTGAAGGGCTGCTGCCACAACACCGTCCTCGCCTACATCCTCACCGACCAGCTCGACAATGCTTCCAAGGCCGCCCACTGCAAGGACGCCAAGGTTGACTACCTCAGAGCCATCATCGCCGCCCGTCAGGGCAACTTCGATCAGGTCAAGACCTGGCTTGATTCAGTGGCCAAGAAGGACAAGGCTCTCGCCGAGAAAGCCACCAAGGACATCGAGTTCGCAGAGTACTACAAGTAATCCAAGGATCATAGATAAAAAAGAAGTCCGGCCTCACATCCGCCGGACTTCTTTTTGTATTCATTCACCTGTTTCTTGGTTACTTGTCTTCTTATCTTCCACAACCCGCATAATCGATACCGAACGTTATGAGAAGCCCCCGATGGTCACTGCACCAGACATCTCCGGCGGGGAGGATCAGTTCGTTCTCTGAAACTCTGTCTCGGACGGGTTTACCGTGGTCAATCGTTGAGTCCGGCCCTACAATCTTGGCGTCCAGCACTCGGATTCTGTCATCATTGCGGAAATACACGAAATCGATCCTGTCACGCTCGTCGGCCTCGGGAGCCCAGGCCGAGCTTTTCTTGGCATCTTTGTTATAGACAGGCCATGTGAACCCTGGATTCTTCAACGGATTCGGATAAATCACCCTGTAGGCGTCACTGAAGCCATTGGCAAGCAAAAAAGTGGAGACGCTCCAAGGAATCGAAAGGCCGTTGTGTCCCCAAAGATTCTTTGTCCGCTTAGTCCAGTCCAGATGCGAAGGCTGGTTAAGGTCACCGGCATAGATGCACAGACGGCCGAGGGATGCCTGAACATCGGTGTCATTTTTCAGGTCAACCGCCATCTGAAGACGATCTCCGGCGACATCCCTTTCGACCACGGTCTTCCGGTCGGAGACAGGGCCGTCAGCCAATCTGTCCCATCCGTACGGCTCGCATCCGTCGCCATAGCCCCTCGGAAGATAGCAGGCGTAGTAGTAATGAATCGAATGGGAGGAATAGACCGCAACCTCCTGACCGTGAAAGTCGATGACTGTCCGGTAGAACCACTGCTGCTGTCCGGGATCCTTGGTGGAAGCGACCTGCGACGGTCCTTCCACAACCGGAAATCTCGTGATAACACCTCTTGTGCCGCTGCCCGACATGCTCGTCTTGTAGTAACGGACTCCGGTTTTCTTGTAAATGCGTTCTATCACCTGTCCAAGAATATACTCGGCTGACCTTTCCCTGACGGACTCGTCCCCTCTGGTGGGGAACTCGCAGAAAGAGGCCACATCGGGCATCAAAGCCATAAGCTGGTCACAGAAGATATCCAACCCGTTGTCCACATTCGCCAGTCCCTCCCAAATGTTCAGCTGAAAGAATCTCAGCGACTCCGTCTCTTTCTTCATGCCGGAGTTTCCGCAAGAACGGCCTCCGGCATAGGAAAGAGCGCATACCGCACACAGCAGTGCGGAGACGGCAAGTCTCAGTCTCATTTCTTGACGCTGTACTTGAAGAACAACGATGACCCCGCATCCTTGAGCGACAGCTCGAATCCGGCCGCCAACTCGGATCCGGACTTCTCGACAGAATCCATGGTGTCTTGGTTTTCAAGAACATAGACAGCATCCGGGCGAAGTCCTCTCAATTTGACGACAATCCTGTCCTGGCCGCATTGCGACCGTCTGAAAGCGACGACGCGCCCGCTGCCGTCAGACTTCCTGTCAAGCTGGTAGGCCAGCCAGATGTCGTCGGAGGTGGTGTCGCCGTAGCCGGTGAGAGGGTAGAAGTCCTCCAGGAAATAGCTCTTGATGTCGCGGAATTCAGCCATACGTCTCTGCATCTCCAGAATGTTGAAGTCAGCGGAGGTAACCTTCCAATTGAAGATAACGGCGGCGCTGTAGCTTGACCTGGCGTGAAACGCGTCGGCCTTGGCCAGACCGGTGCCGCTGACAGGAAGCCACTGGCTCAGGCCGTAGGTGTGGCACTGGTAGCCGATAGGCTCGCCGTAATTGTAGTCGGTTCTCCACAGAGGAATGCTTCTGGAAGTCGCCTCAAGATCAAGCCTACGGCCTCCTCCGGCGCAGTTGTCGATGTAAAGGTTCGGGAACTCGGAGCGGAGATAGTCCCAGAACTTGTAGAGTCCGGTGACGTACCCGATCTCGCGGATTCCGTTTCTTCCCGGTTCGTCATTGCTGTACCAGAACCATTCGGGGTCAATGTTGTAGTCCTGACGATAGTGGTCGATCCTGTTGTCCCTTATCAACTTGGCGACATTCTCCCTGAGCCATTTGTTGGCGTTCTCGTCGCCGAGGTTCACAAGGAACGAGTCCTGAGTCCTCCTGTCGATCTCATGAGGGACAGGCTTTCCGCCCCCCGCGAGAAGCATGTATTCAGGGTGTTCGTAGGCCCAGTCGGAATCCTTGATGACCCTCTCAGGCTCAAACCAGACCATGAACTTGCATCCGACCTCATGTGCGGCGTCAGCGATCTCCCCGAGACCGGCGGGGAAGCGTTTCGCATCCACTGTCCAGTTGCCGACGGAGTTGGCCCAGTTGTAGCCGTCCCGCCAGTCGGAGGCCTTCTTGTACCACCCGGCGTCAAGCCAGAAGACATCGGGCAAAAGGTTGAATTCCTCGTAACGGTGAATAAGAGCCTTGGCGTAGTCGGCGGTCATGCAGGTATATTCATTGCAAGGATAAGGATCGCCGTAGTTGAAGCTTGAGCAGATCGGCGGCTCGACGGGAGAGCCTCCCGCCTTCGGATAATGATGCTTGAGAATGAACTGACGGAGAATGTTCTGGCCGTCCATCCTGTCCTCTCCCTGCCAAGGAACCATCGCTGTCAGGGGGGTGCGGATCTCTTCGCCCGGAAGCAGGTAAGTGTCCAGATTCTTAAGACCTGTGGTGACATTGACGCGGTCCTCTGCAGGACGGATTATCTCCGCCTTCCAGGAGCCTGTCCAGCCGATGGCGAAAACCATTCCGCCTTCAGGAGTCTTGACATTGAAATAAGGGAAGCCGACGGAAGACGAGCGTCCGAGCGAAGGGGTCATGACCAAGGAGTCTCCTACTGAATATTCCTTCGTCTGTGCCATGAAATCGTGCTTGCCCGCATCGCTGCCTCTGGCGTAGAACAGGGACCAGTCCCCCTCCCTGCCGGATTTCATGTCGATGTCGGCGGCCTTGACATTGGAGATCTGCCCGGAATTGCCGGAAGACTTGTTTCTGAAGTACAGAGTCCATTCCATCGCATTGAAATCAGTGAAATTCTTGACCTTGCACTCTACCTGAAGGCCGCTTTTGCCATCAGTCCAGAAATAGGATCTCTGAACCTCGCCATCCTCCGAGACAACCGGGGCTGTCTTTGTGAACTTCCATTTCTTCAGGAAGGAGTCTGACGGAACACCGTCGTAGTCAAAGGAAAAAGGAGGGATCGCCCCTTTGGAGAAATGCCTCTCGATCCACTTTTGGCAAGACTGGCCTTTCGGAGACATTTCCATCGATGAGCGGGCCCATGCCATTCCGGAACAGAGCGCCGCGAGTACCAATGCGGTTATGATTTTTTTCATTGTTCAACGTATTTTATAAGAAGAGAACTTTTCGGTTTGTCAAGCCTGAGGGTCAATCCGTCCGCAAGCTCACGGCCTGCCTTGGTGACAACCTCGCCGGAATCGCCGTCGGTCAATCGATAGACTTTCTCCGCCGAGAGTCCGTCCAGACGGACGACACAACTGTCCTCGGTGGACTTCTCCCGTCTGAAAGCCACAACTATTCCGGAACCGTCTGACGGCCTGTGCATCTGGTAGGCCAGCCACACATCGTGACCCGTAAGGTCACCGTCGCCGGTGAGCGGATAGTAATCCTCGAAATAATAGTCACGGATGCCCTTGTACTCCGCCAACCTCTCCTGCATCTCTATGACGGACACACCTTTCTCGGTGATCTTCCAATTGTAGATGAGCGTGGAGGAAAGGCTCGAACGGAACGAATATTTGTCAGGCAGCAATATTCCCGTGCCATGGACCGGAAGGAAATAATTCAGACCATAGGTGTGGCACTGGTAGCCGTCCGGGTCATCATAGTGGTAGTAGTCGCTTCTCCACAGAGGCACGCTCCTGCTTATGGTCTCCCAGTCAAGACGTTTTCCTCCGGAAGCACAGTTGTCGATGACCATCTCCGGGAATCTGCCAAGAAGATAGTCCCAAAAGCGGTACAGATTCTCGATGTGCCTTATCTCCTTCATCCCCTTTCGCCCGGGTTCATCGTTGAAAGCCCAGTACGGTGCGGGCTTGATGTTGCAATCCTGCCTGTACCAATCAACTCCATTCTCTTCCATCAAGTCTCCGTAATACTTGCAAAGCCAGTCGCAAGCCTCGTCATTTCCAAGGTCGAACAGAAACCATCCGGACTCCTCCGACCCCTCCGGCTGAGGGCAGTCAAGCATCCAGTCCTTGTGTTCCACGGCCCACTGCGTGCCTTTCACGACTCTTTCCGGCTCAAACCAGAGCATGAATTTGGCTCCGACAGAGTGTGCGGCGTCCGAAACAGGCTTCATACCCTCCGGGAAACGCTTGGCGTCCACAGTCCAGTTGCCGGTAGTGGAAGCCCAGTTCTGGCCATTCCGGTAGTCAGACGCTCCGGTATGCCATCCGGCATCCAGCCAGAAGATGTCGGGAACCAGTCCGAACTGCGTGTAGCGATGAATCATCGCGGTCGCCCATTCAGAGGTTATGCAGGAATATTCCCCGAAAGGCTGTGGGTCACGGTAGTTGAAGCCGCTGCTGAGGTAGTTCCTCACCTGCTCTCCATGAATCTTCTTGTAGCGGTGTTCCAGCAGGAAACGGCGGAAACGGTTATGCCCGTCCATCTGCTTTCCGCTCCAGAACAGGAATGCCACGGACGGCACACGGATCTCCTCACCTGGTTTGAGGTACAGATCGAAGTTCACCAACCCGGCGGAAACATCCAACGACCTTGTCCCGGAAGACTTGAATTCCGAGAACCATGTCCCGGACCAGCCTATGGCCATCATGGCCCCTTGGCCTGAGGCCTTGGACTCTATGTTGTAGAAAGGGAACGCCTCGCTTGAGGAACGGCCTCCGGAAGGCTCGAAACGGGTGTCCGTTCCGTTTTCCAGAATCTTTGTCCTCGGCGCATAGTCCGCCCTCGAGATCTTGTTACCCTCGGCATAGCGGAGGGACACCGGACCGGAGGATGGGAAATTCATCCTCATGTCGGCGATTTTCAGGTCTGAGATCCGTCCCGAGTTCTCCCCGGAGACATTGCGGAAGCGCACGACCCATTCCACCACACCGTTTCCAGGATAACCGGTGACATCACACTCAACTGAAAGTCCTTCCTTGGAGCTTGTCCAGGTGAATCTTCTCGAAATGGTTCCCGGTGCCGAAGCCTCCAGAACCTTACGCTCCCTTTTCCATCCGCCAAGAAACTCGGAGGACGGCACACCGTCCAGCTTGAACGAGAACGGCACGGAACCGCCGTTCGAGAAGCGGGTGTCAATCCAGGATGAAACATTAATCTTGTCCCCGGGCATACTTACCACGGAACGAGCCTCCGAAGTCAACGTCACAGACAGCGACATCAAGACAGCCGCAAGAAAAGTCAAAAGACCGAATGAACTCTTCATGTCAAAATCCCAGTTTATTTTCCAACGCCTCTATCATGATGTGGATCACCTTGATGTGGATCTCCTGAATCCTGTCGGAATGAGGAGCGTCCGGAGCCAGGATGGCCACATCGGAGGCCTCCGCCAGCGGCTTGCCTTTCACGGAAGTCAGGGCGATCACCTTCATTCCGATCTTCCTTGCGGACTCCACCGCCTTAAGCACATTGCCGGATGTTCCGCTTGTGCTTATCGCGAGAAGCACGTCACCCGGCTTGCCGAAAGCCTCGACCCATCTTTGGAAGATCTCGGCGAAAGAGAAGTCGTTGCCCACGCATGTAAAGTAAGCCGGATCATTGATCGACATGGCCGGCAGCGGCCTTCTGCTACAGCGGAACCGCCCTGTCAACTCCTCTGCGAAATGGGTGGCGTCGCACAGGGACCCACCGTTGCCGCAACTCATCACCTTGCCGCCGGAAGCCAAAGATTCGGCCAGGATGTCCACACACCTCTCGATGGTAGGCACCGTCTCCGGGGCTGCAAGAAAACCTGTCAATTCATCCAAAGCCTCAGACAGGCTGTGTTCGATAATATTCTTAACCATTTTTTTCGTCTTTTAAATGTTGGCGGCCACGGAAAGCGCGGCGTAATCACCGATTGACTCCCCGAGAGCGGCGGGGACAATCCTGCACACTTTGTTCGCCAGCGGAAGAGCCTCGCTGGACAGAACCTCCTCGACAAAAGGACGCATCATGTCCTCGTTCCTTGAATATATGCTCCCGATGACGATGAGTTCAGGGTTCAGGATGTCCACCACAATCGAAAGACCCTTTCCAAGCTGCCGGGCCGAAATCTCATAGACCTTCCGGGCCAGAGGATCACCCTTTCGGGCGGCCTCGGCGACAACCTTCGCCGTGATTCCCGACAGATCCCCGTCCGGACACCAGGACACCTTGCCTCCCATCTGAAGGCACTCCTTGGCGACCGACTGAGCCAGCAACATGATTCCTCCTCCGCTGCAGAAACCCTCGAAGGAACCCATCTTGCCGTAGCCGACGGGACCGTAGTCATTCAACCTCAGATGGCCCAGCTCGCCGGCGTTGTCGTTAGTCCCGGTGTAGAGTTTTCCGTCAAGTATCAGTCCGGCTCCAAGACCTGTCCCGAACGTAAGGAACACCATGTTCTTCGTTCCTTTTCCGGCTCCGAACTTCCACTCGGCCAGTGCGCTTGCATTGGCGTCATTGTGTACGGCCGCAGGCACTCCGAACTCCTCGGAGAGAATCTTCACGATGGGGATGTTATCCCAGCCCGGCAGGTTCGGAGGAGACATGATCACTCCGGTCGCGCTGTCCAAAGGCCCTCCGCAACTGACTCCTATGGAATAAACCTCGCCGTTTTTCAACGAGTTCTTTTCAAGTGTGTTATGAATTTCCGACTTGATTCTCTCAATGGTACCGTTCACATCGGTGGTCGGAAAACCGACCTTGTCCTTTATCTCGATGTTCCCGTCAATCGAAATTCCCAACGTGACGGCACATTTCGTCCCGCCGACATCAACTCCAAGCAATATTCTTTTGTCCATAATTCTGATTATCCCGCTTTTTTGCCGGTGATTGTTACAAATTAAACATATTCGTCTTTTTCAATAACTTACGGTACTCTTTCAAGTCATACGGCGCCTTGCCGTAGAGATAGTGGTTCTCAAGGCTCTCCCCGCCGCGTCCGGTGTAGGAGATCTTGAATATTCCCTGACCCTGCCTTTCCGGGATGGCGGCGATTGTCTTCATCCCGTTGGCGGCCACCTCGTAATCTCCCTTGAAGACCACGGTGCCTGTCTTCACATCCGTCACAGTGACAGTTCCCGCCGCATCCTCTCTAGTGTCATTGGCGACAACAAGCGGGTACACTCCGTCCACGGCGTCATTCATAAGGACGCACACATCCGTCTGGGCGTTTCTGATGAACCAGTAGGCCATCTTCGGGCTGTTGTACCAATCCACAATGGCGTCCGAAATCAACGGCCAGCCATCTCTGATGTTCCACCAGAGCATTCCCGTGTTCGGGGCGAACTTGTGTCCGCGGAACTTCTCGATGAAGTATTTCATCGCCTCCGCCTGGACGCTCTGCGATGCGAAGATGAAATCGTCAAGGTCAGTCGGCACATCTCCGAACAGCAGACGCACCTGATTGATCATCAAGTTGTTCCTGTCAGGGGTGTAGCCCCATTCCTCGAAGATTCTCACAGATTTTGTCAGCCAGTCCTCGTTCCACTTTCTTGTCTTGACATCACTCCACGGGTAAACGGACTCCTTCGGGAACATCTTCTCCAGACTCTCCCTGTTCGGCATTCCGTGGTAGCCGATCTCGCTGACGAAGATGCACTTGGCCTGGGTGTAAAACGGATCCTTGTAGTAGCCTCGCGGTCCCCAGAGATGATCCTCGGGGATGTTCTCAGTGCTGTAGGAGGTGGCGACAAGCTCCTCGCTCCAGTACGGAGATGAAGGAAGATAAGGTCGTGTCGGGTCAACCTCGTAAAGGACCGTAGGAATTGTCACTCTGGAGACCACGTCGTCGTTGGGGTCCATCCTGAACCTTGCGAGCGTGCCGAGTGTCAACGTCTGGTCGTTCTCGTTGTTCCCGGCCCACAAAGCCAGGGAAGGATGGGACCTGAGCTTCATCGCCACAGAACGTACTTCCTGGGCTATGGCCTTCTGGAAATCAGGATCCTGCGGGTAAAGCGTGCAGCCCATCGCGAAGTCCTGCCACACGAGGATTCCGTTCCTGTCGCACAGGTCGAAAAAGGCGTGGTCCTCGTAAACATTGCCGCCCCAGCACCTGAGCATGTTGCAGTTCAAGTCCACGGCGATCGCAAGAGCTTTCTCAAGATGCTGAGGGTCACGGCTGTGGAAAGCGTCCATCGGAGTCCAGTTGCTGCCGTGGATATAGAGCCTCTCGCCGTTGACGATGAAAGCGAAACGTCCCGGAACCTCCTCGGAAGTGGTCGGAGTCATGTCGAGCCGCACGGTGCGGATTCCGATTTTCTTAGTGTCCACGTCCACCTCACGGCCGTCCGCATCCAGGATCCGGACCGTGGCATCGTACAAGGCAGGCTCGCCGTAACCTCTCGGCCACCAGAACTCCACATCGCCAAGGCCGAGAATCTCGCGCGAGGCGTGTGAAGTGATCTTCTTTGAATATCTCACCTTGTCCACCCCGTCCTTGGCGATCGAGACCTCGGCGGTCATCGCCCCGCCCTGATACTTCACAGGCAGGGTGATGGTGTAGTCCAGATACACGGCGGCGGTCTTCTCCTTGACGTTCACGTCGCATGTGTACCAGTGGGTGTCCACAATGTGTACCGGAGGCTTCACCTCAAGGGTGACATCCCTCCACAGACCGGCGCTCACAAGCCTCGGCATGATGTCCCAGCCGTAAGTGTGAGGAGCCCTTCTGGAATAGACAGACTCAACCTGGGCGAAATTGTAGCTGATGATCGGCGGAACGTTCTTCCGGCCTTCAATGACGGAAGACCGGATGTAAACCTCAAGGAGGTTCTCCGCACCGGCGGCCGCCAAGGCGTCCGTGACATCGTACTCATGGTCGATCAGCATGTTGGACGCGCTTCCGATGTGTTTCCCGTTCAGGAAAACCTCGGCGTAGCAGTCAATGCCGCCGAAATGCAGGAAGACCTCGTCCTCGGACGAACGCTGAGGAGACACGAACTTCCTGCTGTACCTCCACTGGCAGCCTTCGTAAGGCCGCAGGAGGTACACATTGCTGCCGATTTCCGGATTCTCGACCAGACCGGCCGCAAGCAGGTCAAGCTCGACGTTCCCCGGCACCTCCGCCTTTATGGTTTCGTACTTGATCCCGTCCATCCCTTCGGGGGACACGACAGGTTTCCGTCCCTGCTCCCAGTAATCCAAAGTCCAGGTACCGTTGAGGGACAGGCTCTCCGCCGAAAGCGGCAGAACAGACGCCGCGGACAGGACGGCGGAACAGATCAATGAGGATAGATAATGATTCATTCTATTTCAATATTATTTGTTTTCAGCTCCGGCTGGTCTCACGCTCCTGATGAAAGGAATGAGAACAACCATGTAAATCCACACAAGGGCAAGCGCGACAAGAGCGGCTCCCTGGGTCCCGAAGAAATCGGTGATCACGCCAAGCACCGGAGGAATGACGGCTCCTCCGCACACCCCGACGATCAGCAGGGCGGAAACCTCGTTCGTCTTCTCAGGCTTCTTCTGCATCGAGATCGAGAAGATTATCGAGAACAGGTTCGCATAGCCAAGACCGAACAGCGCCACGAAGACCAACACCAGCGTAAGGTCCCGCGAGAAAATCAGTCCTACGAGGCTGACCAGGGCCAGACAAGAACTTGCGGCGAAGAATTTCCCGGCTGAATATTTCATCAGCACGATTCCGCCAAGGAAAGCGCCCACGGTTCTGGCGAGGAAATAGACGCTGTTCCCCATTCCGGCCTTCTCCAGAGGCAGTCCGCACCTCTCCTGCAACAGTTTAGGGAACGTTACTCCCATGCCGACATCCACTCCGACCAGAACAAGGATACCAACGAAGAACAGCACGATGTACTTGTCCTTGAGAAGGGAGAATGTCCTTGAGAAGGAAATCTCCGACTTCTCGATGAGCTGCTCCTGAATCGGGGACAGCCACAGCCACACCATTGCCAGCATCGTGACAAGGGCATAGACCGGGAATATCGCCTTCCAACCAAACGCGCCGCCTGCGAACATCGCAGCCAGAATCGGCCCGAGGAAGGAACTTATCGCCTTGATGAATTGCCCCAAGGTCATGGTTCCGGTCAGTTTTTCAGGAGCGACAACGTTGGTTACAAGAGGGTTCAGGGCAACCTGAAGCATCGTGTTGCCTATGCCAAGCATGGCGAATGCGGCGAGGACGAATGCGAAATCATAGTCAATGACAGGAACAAGCATCGCCAGAGCCGTGATGGCAAAGCTGACAACAACGGTCTTCTTGCGACCGATCCTGTTCATCAGCATGCCGGTAGGAATGGAGAGGACGAGAAACCACAGGAAACACGACAGTGAGATAAGTCCCGCGACCGTGTCGTCCATCCCCGCGAAGTCGGCTTTGACATAACTCGTCGCGACTCCGACGATGTCAACAAATCCCATAATGAAAAAGCCGAACATTACAGGAAGGACAGCAAATTTGAAATTTGTCTTTTGCATATATAAATATATAAGGATAAACGAATGCTAAATGATTAAGTTAATCGGTTAAATATAGCCATTATTTTTCGAACCGCAAAAAATCGTTTAAAAATTAGGCAAATCTCTTTTTTATGGTTATGTTTGAATATCCTAACGGAAAGCGGAGGCGGCCTCAAGCCGCCTAACAAGAGCGAAACCATTGTGATACAAGTGTTTACAGTTATTATTTTTAGAATATAGTTGATCGAGATTGGATGAAAAAGGCTTCAATGCAGGACATCGCCGACAGGGTTGGTGTGTCAAGATGTGCCGTCTCTTTGGTCCTGAGCGGGAAAGCAAAAGACAAAAGGATAAGCGAAACCTTGAGTAACAGGATACTTCAGGTCGCAAAAGAACTGAACTACACACCGAACGAACTTGCAAGAGGATTAAGGACAGGACTGACGAAAACTCTGGGTGTCATCGTGGCGGACATCTCTAACGAGTTTTTCGGAGAACTTGTGTATCATATTCAGCAACAAGCCATTTCTTTTGGATATTCCACAATTGTCACCAACTCGAATGAGGATCCTGACGAGATGTTGAACGGTATCAGACTGCTCGCCAACCGTCAGGTGGACGGAATCATCATGGTGCCGACCAACAACAGCAACAACATAGCGAAGCGGATAATGTCGATGAACATTCCTTTTGTTCAGGTGGACCGGTTCATTCCCGGAGTCGACGCCAGTTATGTGATTTTGGACAACTTCAAGGCATCACACGACTTGACCGAAAGGCTTCTTTCATCCGGGCGCAAAAGAATAGCGATGCTGAAACACAAGACGAGCGCCCTGAACGGCCGTCTTGAGGGCTACATAAAAGCGCTTGAGAGCCATGGGGCATTCCATCAGGAATTAATCAAGAACATCAATTACTCCTCTGAATCAGAAGATATAAGGCACGCCATTGACGACTTGTTCCTTGGGTCGGACATGGCGGATGCCGTGATTTTCCAGTCTCACGAGCTTTTCTTCACCGGCATGAGATACATCCATAACAAGGGAATCGATGTCCACAAGAAAATCAGGGTGGCCTGTTTCGACAAGACGGACGCTCTCGCATTGGTGAATTTTCCTCTTCTCTATGTGGAGCAACCAATCAAAAGCATGGGTGACGAGGTAGTTAAAATCCTGATAAACAGAATCAAAGGAACTCCGTACACAATCCAGAAAGTTTTCGAAGGGACAATCCGTGAGATTTAGAGGCTTCTTTTCGGGATTAAGAAATATCAAATTTTATAGTTTATTATTATAAATTTGAGTTAATCGGTTTAGTAAAATTTATACCTTTGCGTACTCCTGACGTATGAAGTCAGAGTTTCGATTAATTAAGTTAATCGATTAAACTATTAAAAAACATAATAATAGCACATTCTATAAACAAATAAAAGGTATGGAAAAAATCTTTAGATCTTGTGCTTGCCTTTTGCTGCTCGCAGCTCTGCAATTGTCTGTAGAGCCGAATGTTGCAGTGGCGAGTACCCCCCCCCAGACACAAACTGACATAACCGTCAAAGGAGTGGTGGTGGACACCGACAACAACCCGGTCGTCGGTGCCTACATCGTGGAGAAAGGGACCGGCAACGGAGCGATGGCCGACTCAAACGGCCAGTTCACCATCAATGTGAAATCCGGTGCTTCTCTTGAGGTTACATGCATCGGTTATGCGACCAAGGTGGTTCCCGCCACCGGGCAGATGAAGGTTGTCCTCTCCACTGACAACCTGTTCCTTGAAGAGACCGTGGTGGTCGGCTACGGGACTCAGAGAGTGGCGACAATCACGGGAAGCGTGTCACAGGTCAATTCGGAGAAGTTGACCACAGCTCCTGTCACCAACACCTCCCACACCCTCGCCGGACAGCTTCCGGGACTCGTTTCCAAGCAGGTTTCAGGTCTTCCCGGCCAGGATGACGCATCCCTGAACATCCGTGGATTCGGCACCCCGCTCGTGATCATCGACGGAGTGGAAGGCTCCCTCTCAAGGCTCGACCCGGGACAGATTGAAAGCGTCTCCATCCTGAAGGACGGAAGCGGCTCCATCTACGGTGCCAGGGCCGGAAACGGAGTCATCCTCGTCACGACCAAGACAGGCGCAAACCAGGCTCCGACGATCAGCGTGAACACCTCGTTCTCACTTCAGGGTAACACCGTCACCACCAAGCCGGCCGACTCCTACCAGAGAGCCCTCTACCAGAACGACATCTACATGAACGGCGGCGGAATCGAAAGCCGCAAGCCGTACCTCGAGGAGGAACTTGACCTTTTCAAGGTCGGAACGAACCCTGAGTACATGAACACCGACTGGTACTCCGCCGTGATCAGGAAGTACGCCCCACAGCAGAACCACAACATCTCCATCTCCGGAGGAACCGAGAAGACAAAGTACTACGGCTACTTCGGCTACAACCGTCAGGAGCTGCAGTTCAAGCCGAACAGCGGCCACTATGACAGGTACAACTTCCAGGTCAACTTCAGCACGAAGGTCAGCGAGAGAGTGAACGTCGGGATGAACCTCCAGTACATGAAGGACGACAAGAACTACCCGAGCGGCGGCGACCTCTACCAGGACGGAGTGAACTTCTGGCAGGGAATCATCTATTCAGCCGACCCACGCTACCCTCTCACACTGCCTGACAAGAGCCTTCTGTCCTACGCCAACATGCAGAACGGTTCCCCGATCTGGGCCGTGAACATCGACAATTCCGGCTACTACGACCTTCAGAACAACAACATGAAGTTCACCGGATTCGCCGAATATTCCTCAAAGCACGTCGAAGGGCTGAAGGCCAAGGCTAACATCATGTACGTCTATAACAGCTCATTCCTCAAGTGGATGCACAAACGCGGCACCTTCTACACCTACGACAGAGGATCCGACCTGTACTCCTACGCCACCCAGTCAGTGGAGCCGAGCTCGCTCCGCGAGGACCACGGCATGGGTACGAACCTCGTGCAGCAATACTCTTTGAACTACAACCGCGACTTCAACGGACACCACGTCAGCGGACTCGCGATGTTCGAGAGCACGATCAACCACAACAAGAGCTTCTACACGAAGGTGCAGGACTTCAATACTACAATCATCGAGGAGATGATCGCGGGAGACGCCGATACAGCCATCAACGGTTCGGGAAGCAGCAACTACGGACGCACCTCCGTCATCGGCCGACTGAACTACAACTACCGTGACAAATACATGGTGGAGGGAACAGTCCGCGGGGATGCCTCCTCACGCTTCGCCAAAGGTCACAGATGGGGCTGGTTCCCGAGCGTGTCCGCAGGTTGGAACCTGTCCCGCGAGGAGTTCCTCAGCTCCGTGAGCGAGATCGACAACCTCAAGATCCGCGCCAGCTACGGAACCTCGGGCTACGACGCCGTGGCTGACTTCAACTACCTGACCGGCTACTTCTACGACGCTCCCTACACTTTCGGCGACGAGACCACAATGGGACTTGCGGCCACAGGACTGGCCAACGAGAATCTTTCCTGGGAGAAGATGGCCATCTACAACATAGGAGCCGACTTCTCGTTCTTCGAGAGGAAGCTCTACGGAGAGGTAGATGTGTTCCAGAGAGACCGCACCGGCATCCCGGGCTACAGGTCATCGTCATTGCCTAACACCTTCGGTGCCTCGCTCCCGCAGGAAAACCTCAATTCGATCAGAAGCCGCGGATTCGAGTTCAGGGTCGGCACATCCGGAGCCGTCAACGACTTCACCTACGACATCAGCGCGAACATCTCCTGGAACCGCTCCAAGTGGACCAAGTACGACCAGAGTGAAGAGACAGACCCAGACAGGGCCAGGCTCTACACAGTGAAAGGTCAGTGGATCGACAGACAGCTCGGCTACAAAACCGACGGTCTGTTCGCAAGCCAGGAAGAGATCGACAACTGGGGTGTCACAGTGGACGAGCTGAACAACGACAACTCCAAGTTCGCTCCTGGAGACGTCCGTCTGGTGGACACCAACGGTGACGGGGTGATCAACTGGAAAGACCAGGTCGAGATCGGAAAGGGAAGCACCCCGCATTGGATGACCGGCTGGAACTTCAACTTCAGCTACAAGGGATTCGACCTCTCGATGCTCTTCCAGGGTGCCTGGGGCTACACGCTGAACGTCAACTACGACACCAACACCGCCACCTACTGCGACCTTTACTACGACCCGATCCACAACGCCGACGCCAATGCGATCGTGGCCCGTCCTAACGGAGCCCCTACGAACGGCTGGGCGACCGACTTCATGTACCGTGACGTCACTTACCTCCGACTCAAGAACGCTTCGCTGGGCTACAGCCTTCCGAAAAAGATCGTCAACAAGGTCGGCATCGAGAAATGCAGGATCTATGTTGCCGGCATGAACCTGTTCACGCTCAGCACCGTCTCCAAATACGGAGTGGACCCTGAGGCCGGAGCGACCGTGGGATACGCCTATCCTCAACAGTACACGATAAGCGCCGGATTGAATATTGTTCTCTAAGATATTGATGAATTATGAAAAAGTTAACATACAGTCTATTGTTGTCCGCCACAATTGTGGCAGCCGCCTGCTCGGACTATCTGGAGCAGACCCCGACAAGCCAGTACACCGACGCTCAGGTCTGGCAGGACGAGTTCCTTCTGGACAGCCATCTGGCCAACCTCTATGCGATGAGCGCGTACATGATCAACGACGCGGTCGCTCTCTACGGGAACTCTCCGGTGAACTGGGACTCCCCTCAGTCATCCAGCTGGAGCTACAACCTTGGAGTCTCGGCGGAAGGCGAGGGTCCGGTACATGCGATCACCGTCGGTGACGAGTGCAAGTACAGCGGCCGCGGTGCCCAGACGAACTACGGTTCCATCAAGCTATACGGTTTCCAGTCAAACGGAACCACTCTTCGCTGGTGGAGCAACGGCTACTACCTCAACCGCCAGCTCAACCACTTCATCGAGAACATCGACAACTCACCGTTGAGCAACGCCACGGTACGCAAGTCCGAGGCACGCTTCCTGCGCGCTTTCAACTACTTCGCGATGGTGAAGCGCTACGGAGGCGTTCCGCTCATCACAAAGGAGACACCTCTCGACGCACCGGATGAGGAACTCTACCCGAAGCGTTCAACCGAGCAGGAGTGCTACGACTTCATCATCGACGAGCTGACCGACGTCGCCGACAAGCTTGAGGAGAAACCT
Source organism: Bacteroidaceae bacterium (assembly GCA_963642795.1). Lineage (GTDB taxonomy): Bacteria > Bacteroidota > Bacteroidia > Bacteroidales > UBA932 > Cryptobacteroides. Next base: position 5,765 of record CAVIHT010000011.1, on the reverse strand, counting down.
GTGGCCGGAAGGGCCGGCAAGGGAGCAGCCCTCACCCTGCTCAGCCGCGTCGCACTCTACGCCGGAAGTATCCAGCAGTTCGGCACCGTCGAGAACAACGGTCTGAACGGTATTGCCAAGGGTACCACCCGCAACTACTACCAGATCGCCGCGGACGCCGCCAAGAGAGTGATGACCGAATGCTCTTACTCTCTCTACTACGGCACGGCCGGCCAGTCAAAGGCTGACGTTCTCCGCGACGTGTTCCTTGTCAAGGACAACTGCGAGGCGATCATGGTGAAGCGCCATCAGGGCAAGGGCGGCACCCAGTACAGGTGGTCCTGGGACATCTGCAACTGCCCGAAGCCTAACGCATGGTCTGTCGGAGAGTACGCCCTCCCTTACTACGACTTCATCGAGGAGTTCGAATTCGCTGACGGAACCTCAGGAAAAATCGACAAGACCGAACTGGAATCCAAACTGTGGAGCATGGACGAGTTCATCGGCGGAAGAGACCCTCGTCTTGAGGCTTGGGTCTGGACCAACGGATCACAGTGGCCCGGAGCCATCGGAGGCGAGGTCTTCGGAGAGAACACCATCAGCATGTACAACGGCATCCGCCTTGCGGACGGCAGCGTGTTCCACAATGTCACCACACCGTCCTACGAAGGTGTCCAGTGCTACGGAGACCAGATGAACGAGTTCAAGGACCAAGGCAACCTCCACACCGGATTCGGAGTGCGCAAGTACCTTGACCCGGACGCCGACAACATGACCTGGTTCATCTACTCGACGACCGACTACGAGATCTTCCGCTACGCCGAGGTGTTGCTGAACTACGCCGAGGCACAGTACGAGCTTGGCAACACGGGCGAAGCCCTGAGCGCCATCAACCAGATCCGCGACAGAGCCGGAGTGGCCGCCCTCGGAAGCATCGACCGCGAGAAGATCCACCACGAGCGCAGGATCGAGCTTTGCTTCGAGGATCACCGCTACTGGGATCTCCGCCGCTGGAGAGAGGCCTACACCGAACTGAACGGAGACCACACGGGAATCAACTATCTTCTTGACTGGGAGTCCTACAAAGCCGGCGAGCCTCGTTTCTGGCTTGAGGTCAAGGACAAGATCGACGACAACATCCTGACACCGTCATTCCCGGAGAACAACTACTACATGCCGATCGGAGACGGAACAGTCGCCCTCAACCCGAACCTCGTGGAGAATCCGGGATATTGATAGAACATTAACAGAAAAATCATTCAACATGAAAAAAATATTACCAGCAATAGCCATGACGGCAGCCTTGTGTGCGGCCATGTCCTGCACCAAGGACGGAGGCCTCTTCGGCAGCGGCTCCGTCAAAGCGACCATAGCCGAGGAATATATCGACGGATCCAACGCCCTGTACTGGGGCGAGGGCGCCACATTCGGACTGTTCAAAGGAACGACAGCCAATGAGAAGTACCGTCTGTCATCAGGCTCCGACTCAAGACACGGCAAGTTCAAGTCAGACGGAGGAGAGAGCAAAGGGTCATCCGTTGACGGCAGAGTGGCCGTCGCTCCTTACAACAGCGGAGCGACCGTCTCTACAAGCGGCGGCGTGGCGACAATCAAGACAATCGTCCCTTCCACCATCACGTTCTCCAAGGCAGGTGTCTATGACGCCGGGGTCTGCCCGTTGGTGGCAGTCTCCGGCAATAAGGGGGACCTCTCGTTTGTGACTCCACTGGGCGGAGTCTCGGTCAAGCTCACCGGAGAGGTGGCTATCAAAAAAGTTGAGATCACTGCCAAAGGCGGCGAGATCATCAACGGCGACATGACAGTCACCGCTGACAGAGAAGGAGTCAGCGCCGTTGAGATGACAGGAGGCTCCTCCACCACGGTCATTGACTGCGGCGAGGGCATCCAGCTGACACAGGTTGCCAAGGATTTCGTAGTGTTCCTGCCTTACGGGACCTATGAGGAGGGATTCTCCATCAAGGTTGAGGCCACGGACGGCGCATTGAACTTCATCGAGGTGGACGGGCCGAAGAAGGTCGCGAAGGCAAGAGTCCTGAACATCTCCCGCCAGTCGTTCGTCAAGTACTCTGACCTCAACGAGGGCAGCAGCGAAAGGGCCAACTGCTACATGGTGACCAGCGGAGGCGGCTACTATTTCGACGCGACGGTCAAAGGCAACGGACAGGACGGCATCCACCCGACATTCAAGGATCAGTCCGCCACCCTGTCTCCTGCCGGAGCCAAGCTTATCTGGGAAGAAGTGACAGGACTTGTCACGGGAGTCTCCTACGAGAACGGCAAGATCTACTTCGCCTGCTCAGGGAAGGATGGCAACGCCCTGATCGGAGCCACCGACGCCAACGGCAATGTCATCTGGAGCTGGAACATCTGGAGCACATCCGCTCCGTCAGACCTGGCTCTTGGTGAATGGGAGTTCATGGACAGGAACCTCGGAGCCAAGTCAGTTGACGACCACGGTCTCTACTTCCAGTGGGGAAGGAAGGATCCGTTCTCATCTATAATCGACTTCGACAGCGGCAAGGGCGAGGGCAAGTACCATCCTGTAGCCGGAGGCGCTGCTGACGACGAGAACACAAAGAACACCGTCGAGTGGTCTGTAGCCCATCCTGAGACCTGGATCCGCGCTTCAAGCCGCAACAACGACTGGCTTCTCGAAGCTCCGCAGAGATACCTCTGGGGTCTCAACTTCGAGGCTGACGGACTCGCCGCCAAGGCTCCGCTCAAGACAATCTACGACCCGTGTCCTGCCGGCTATGCGGTAAGCACCGCAAACGCTCTCGCGGCCGGTCTGAACGCCGGAAAAGCAAATCACGGTTCTTACATCACCCTCTTTGACGGGCAACTGAAAGTTCCTGCCAGCGGATTCCTCTACACAGGAGGTTACGGATGGTGGAGTCAGGACACCTTCAGCGGACTGTGGTCCTGCTCGACATCCTGGGGCAATGCGGAGAATGCGTTCAGGCTTAGAGGAATTGATGACGCCTACGACAACTACGACCGCGCCACCGGACATCCTGTACGTTGCGTGAGGTTCTCGAAGTAATGATTCTTTCAAGTGAATGATTGATCAATGAAGCGATTCAGAGGAATATTCATGACACTTGTCACTCTCGCGGTGATGGTTTCCTGCACAGGGAATGCCCCACGGTTCATCACGACGGACGGGACTCGGTTCATCAAGGACGGAAAGCCCTATTACTACGTCGGAGCGAACTACTGGGCAGGCCCTCTGCTGGCCTCGCCGGGGGAAAGCGGCGACAGAGCGCGCCTTGCCAAAGACCTTGACGCGCTTCAGGCGGCCGGGGTGGACAACCTCAGGGTGCTTGTGGGCGCCGATGAGAACGGCAGAAACAACCGCTCGATAATCCCTTACCTCCAAAGCGAGCCGGGAGTCCTGGACGAGGATCTCCTCACAGGTCTGGACTATTTCATGGCCGAACTTGGCAAGAGGGGGATGACAGCCGTGCTGTACTTCAACAACCACTGCCCTTGGAGCGGCGGCTACACCTACTACGTAAAAAAAGTGACAGGAGAGGAGCCTCCGGCCTACGGTACTCCTGAATACTCCGACTTTGCAGGACGCTTCATCAGCATGGACGAGACCAAGAATCTGTTCTACGATTATCTCAGGCAGATTGTGAGCCGCGTCAACTCCATCACCGGGATCGCATACAAGGATGACCCCGCGATTTTCTCCTGGCAGATAGCCAACGAGCCGAGGGCGTTCAAGGACGAACTGCACCCTCTGTTCAAGGACTATCTCCACAAATCCGCCGAAATCATCAGGAGCATCGATTCCAATCACATGATTTCCACCGGATGCGAGGGACAGCAAGGTTGCGAAAACATTCCTGAGGACTACGAGGCCATCCACGCCGACCCTCTCATCTCGTACTGCACTTTCCACATTTGGCCTGACAACTGGGGCTTCAAAGACCTTTACGGCGACAGCATGTCCCAGCTTCAGAACCACATCGATGTGGCCCGAAGGCTAGGCAAACCTCTCGTCGTGGAAGAGTTCGGCCTGTTGCGGGACCTTGTGGACGGCGAGAGATCCTACGACATCGCAACCGGCACGACCCACCGAGAGGAGTACTATTCATGGCTCTTCGAGTTGGTGGCGAAGTCGGTCGCTGACGGGGATGTCCTGGCAGGAGCCAACTTCTGGGCTTTCGCCGGAGCCGGACGCCAGAGAGCTGTGCTGTGGGAAAAGGGGGACGACTTCATCGGTGATCCGCCATTCGAGCCGCAGGGGATGTTCTCGGTGTACGATTGTGACACGACCACAATGGCAGTCATAAAGGCAGCCAACGAGAGAATCAGAGAAGTCTCGGCGAAACTATGAACTTAATGATTTTTAAGTTATATAATGGTTAAATGACAGAAACCGGGCCGGCTTACCCAACGGCCCGGTTTTAAATGATTTCAACATGAGAACACTCTATTTTTCAATTGCCGTATCGGCTCTGATTCTGATCCTGCCTTCCTGCGGCAAAGATAACGGAGGAGGCTCCGACAAAAGTACCGTGGAGTTTGCTCCTGACATCTACTGGTCGGACGGCTACACAGGCAAGTTCGGCATTCAGACAGGAACACTCGCATCCATCCCGGGCAAACCGAGGATGATGCTTGGCGGTGTTCCGCTTTACGTCACCGGGGTCAACTGCTACAATCTGTTCGTCCAGTGCCACGAGACCGACAACATGCAGACCAATGAGATGGAAGAGACAGTCAAGGTGCTGGCAGCAGAAGAAGTGCCGGTTGTACGGTTCAGTTGCAGCCCTTTCTACGCCAGCCAGATGCACTTCTACACCGAGCAAAAGGAGAAATTCCTGTCCAACCTCGGAAGACTGGCGGATCTTTGCGACCGGAATCACATCCTCCTCATCCCGTCTGTCTTCTGGAACACTTCGTGTCTTCCCGAATATTTCGGCGAGGAACTTGCTTCGTGGGGCGACACGTCAAGCCAGACCTACAAGTTCATGCTGACCTACACCACAGACATAGTCAACACCCTGAAAGGTCACAAGTGTCTGGCGGCATGGGAGTTCGGCAATGAGTTCAATCTTGCGGCGGACATCGGAAGCGCCGGTTATGCGCAAATCCCGGCATCCGCGGTCGGCACCGCCTATAAAGGATTCGCCGAGACGGTTCGCTCACTCGATGGTCAGGGTCGTCTGATCGCCAGCGGGAACAGCGTGATGCGTAACGCGCAATGGAATCTGGCGAACAACGGCAGTTGGACGAACGACACGTTCAAGCAATACGTGGAGATCACCGGAGTGATGACCCCTGATCCGATGGAAGGGATGTCCGAACACCTCTACGAAGAAAGCCGTGTCTTTTCAGACCTCGGGACATTGAATCGCACCTATCAGGTAATCAGGGCGAAAGAGGCGGCCGAGACTTTGGGGAAAGTCTATTACATCGGAGAGTTCACGGGCCCTGCGAGCGCCCGAGGAGACTCACTTGTCATAAAGAAGCACTATACGACCTATCTGTCACAGAAAGTCCAGCTCTCACTGATCTGGAACTACGCCCTCAGGGGAGAGATAGAATGGAGTTTCAAAGCCGACACCGACTACGGCGACATGGCTTTCGGCTACATGAGAAAGAACAACGGCCTCTACCGGAAGATGAAATCCGAATAGGCTCGGACTCCGGGTGAAGTGTAAATATTAGAGGGTGGCTACAAATGATGTGAACCCCAAAAGTTGGACGGTTTAACATTAATGAGTCACTCTACTGGTAAAGAGTTCGGTATT
>CAVIHT010000010.1:13797-73699 GCA_963642795.1 Bacteroidaceae bacterium | reverse complement strand
TTGTACTTTTTCACTACCGAACCGATCTGGATGGCCACATACTCTTTGCCGTCGCCGTCCCATGCGCCGTCAGCGGCGGCGCGGGTGCTGGGAATCAGACCGTTACCCCCCCCCAGATGCTCGGCGGTGAATACAAGTGGCTGCGGCTCGTCGAGCGTGCCGGACGGTTCGATCTCCTCTACACAGGAGCAGCAGAGCGCAAGCATCGCCGAAGTGGCGGAAAGAAAGTGAAAAAGTCGAGTTCTCATATTATGATATAGTCAGTTTTTGGAAACTGTTCCTAACTTTAAAAAATCAGGCTACTTTAGCGTCGCCGCTCCGGATGACGAGCCGCCCTCAGTCCATGCACTTATTTCAGATTTGACGCTGAGGCCGGTCTTGTTCACGGTGATGTTGTAGGTGTAGGCTTTGCCGCCTTCAAAAGTGACGTCCGAGTTGAACTTATAGACATACGAGCCGCCGCCCACTGTAACTGTGATAAAATCTTTGCCGGAGGTAACCTTCTGCGGCACTATGATGGCCGAGCCGCTCGTTCCGCTGCAGACTTTGATTTCTTTTGCAGAGCCATCTGCCTCCCCGAGCGCAGAGCCATCCGCGGCGAATTCCACACTCGGCAGAGTGTTGATTATGGACACGCTGGCTGAAGACAAATCGCCGGTGGCGAATCCCTCTCCCTCAATGAGGCTGATGTTAATCTTGCTCAGCCGGTGAGTGAATTTTATCGAGACGACGCTTGTGGTGCGGTTTGCGGGATTCTGCGTCGGCGCCCCTGTCATAAGGTCGCTGGCCTTGTAGCCGGCATCGGTGCTCTGGTCTGCCGTCACGGAGAAGCTGTTTTGTCCGGAGATGGAACTTGCCGCAGTGGCGGGGTACACCCCGTAGATGAACAGGCCGTTTCCGCTTGTAGGCCAGTACTGCGGCACGATGGTGGTGCTACCATCCTGGTAGAGGGTAAGTGAGCCGGTGCCGGCGGTGTATTTGAGCGGCTGCGTATAGAGGGTGACACCTGTCCCGCTTGTGGCCGCACTGCCGTTCACGCTTTCAGCAAGGAAGATGGCCACTTTTTCTCCGTCAGCAAACTGCGTAAGCTGCAGCCCCTCCCCGGATACGCGGGTTTCGGCAAGGATGGTTTCGCTGCTAAGGCGCAGCTGCAGGTCGCCGTCCGCCTCCCGTCCGCTCTCTTTGTTGCAGGCGGCAAGCATCGACGACGCTGCTGCCGCAAGGAGGAAGAAATGTCTTGTTTTCATATTCATTTCTGATTAATCTTGACTTAACTTGCATCCGGCATCGTGGCGTCGCCGTTGGCACCGTCGGTGGAGGTCCAATCTTCAATGGTGGAGGTGACCGTCAGTTCTGTGAGTTTGAGAGTGACGTTATAGACGTACTTCTTGCCGCTCTCGAAGGTAGTACCCCCCGGGAAAGTGTAGATAAGTTTTCCGCCGCTCTGAAGGTTGAACGTAAGGGTCTTGCCCTCGAGGCTCTGCGGAACCACGATGGCCTCGTTGCTCGCTGTGGTAGAGTTGCCGAGGGAAATATTGCCTGTTTCAGTTGTTTCTGTAGTGATGCCGCTGGCGCGGGAGATCTGGCTGCTGATGTCGACAATGTTGCTCGGCGTGAATGTACCGTCAAGCACCACGCCGTCGAGGGTTACGCTTGAGATTTCATCGGTAAGCTCAGCGCTTTTGGTGATGTTCAGTTCCAGCTTGGAAAGAAGGTGGTAGAACGTCAGCGAGACCGCTCTGCTTGAGCGCGATGCGCCGCGGCTGGCATAGAGCAGGTCGGAGTTGAGGTAGTTCGATCCGCCGGATGCGCTCTGGCCAGCATAGACGCTGAAATCAATGGATGACGGCAAGGATGAAGGAATATTTTCATAAAAAGAGAACTTTCCGTGCAGGGCGGCGATGTTCACTCCGTTGCCGGTCTGTGGGTAATACATCTTATTGCCTCCGGTGAGAGCGCCACCAGATCCTACCGTAAGTTCCTGGGCATAGAGGGCAGCACTGGTTCCGCTGTCAGTCACCCAGACGGTGACTTTCTCGTTCTGGGCAATCTGCGTCGCCTGCGTGTTCGGACTTGTGGCGCGCGTCATCTCGATAGTGCTTGTGAGTTTCAGTTCTGTTCGGCCGTCCTGAAGACCGTTTTCTGTCTTGGAACATCCCGCAAGGATGAGGGCAGCTGAGGCGGCGAGCGCCATAAATGACGCGTAAGCCGTATGGGAAGGTGTGTTTTTCATCTCTGCTTATTGTTTTATTGATTACTTACATTGTGGCATCGGTCGAGTCACCAACGACATCAGACCAGTCTTTGATTTTAGCGTCGCCGGCGCTCAGACCGGTTTTCTTCACCTTTACGGGGAAGATGTAGTTGTTGCCGGCGTCAAGCGATGTGCACGCAAGATTAGTTCTGTATGTTTCTCCATCTACAACGACTTCCAAAGCGATTTGCCCACCTGAAACGCTCTGCGGGAAGAACACGAGCGGAGCGGCCAGATAAACTCCTGCGGTTGCCGCGGGGCCGTTCAGCGCTATAGTCAGATCCTCAGCGGCAGTTTCGGCATCGGCCTCAGCCACACCGGTCACCGTGTTGAATGTGCCCTCAAGACACAGCCCTTTAAGAGTGTAGGAAGCGAGTCTGCCCTCAAACGACATGTCATCGCCTTCGATGAATTTCAGGGTAACCTGGCTCATCTTGTGCTTGAAGGAGTTGTCCTCGCCGTCGTCGGCTGTCTTGTCGGTGAACGCCACAATCGGATCAGTCTTGTCCGCCTTGGCTCCGGAGGCGTAGAGGAAGTCGATGAGCGGCTGGGTCTCGACGGTCTGGTTCGCAGCCTTGGTGACAGCCTTTATCGTTCCGGTGGAGGTTCCGACAGTGCCGGTGAAAGGATAGTAGGCGTTGAATGTCACCACTTCAGGACTCTGGAAATAAATCGCGGTGCCGTCCGGCAGGAAGGAGGTTCCGTCCCATTTGTATGGGATGTTGGAATAGTCGGTCTTGGTTCCGGTCACGGTGGAGATGCCGATGGCGTCTTTCGCCGCCCAGGAGCTTCCGGCCGCACGGGTCTGCACTCCGCCGATGCCGGCGGTAATCCGCGCCGCCACAGTGCCGTCTTCAGGAACCGGGGTTACGTTGTTCTTGTTGCAGGAGACAAGGGCGAGCGCCGAAAGAGCAGCCGCTGCCAAATATGTTTTTCCTTTCATGATCGTTTCTGTTTTTAGAGGTTGTTTTGAATCGGTTTAAGAACTTTATGGGATTTTTGAGACTGTTTCCGTAATGGTTTCATGCAGAATTTCCGAGTCGGCTCAGTCCAATTGGTCCGGCATTGTCGCATTCTTGTCTTCCCCGGCCTCCGTCACCCAATCCACAATCTGCGGAGTTCCCAGAACAAGACCTGTACTCTTGATTGTGACACCGAAAGTGTGATGCGTTCCAGCCTTCAGACCGCCCGTCAGGGAAAGGGAAGTTTTGTAAATCTGTCCGTTGAATGTCACGGAAAGGTTCAATGTAGTCAGCGTCTGCGGAAGAAGAATGAGCGGTGTGGCGGCGAGTTCCCGTACGGCGGTTCCGGCAACGGTCATCGTGAGATCGCCCGCTACAGCGTCATCGTCAAGTGAAAGAACCCCGGTGACTGCATTGAAGCTGCCCTCTTTCACGAGTGAGCCTATGGTGTAGCTTTGCAGGGCGGAAAGGTCGGCGATGCCATCACCGGCTTTGAAAGTGAGCGTAAGTTTGCTCAACTTATGGGTGAAAGCGTTGGCGCCGGTGTATGAGACGGTCGGAGAGCTCACATTGGTGCTTGCGTTGGCGAAAAGGATGTCGTTGAGCCTCCATCCGTCTTCGGCCGCTTTCTGGTTATCCGCCTTGGTGTCTATGTCGATCGTGCCGTCACCGGCAATCAGGGTCGTGTAAGGATAATAGGCGTTGAAAGTCACGTTGTTCCTGTCCCTGAACCAGTACGGAGGATTCGCCTCGAACTGCGTTCCGTTGAAGGTGTAGAGTGTGTTGTACTGAGGAGTGTCCACATTGTCGGACTTGAGTGGCACGATGCCCACTTTGTCGCCGTTGGAGAATGCGGTACCGGCCGAGTTCGCTCTGCTTGAGACCGTCGAGCGGATGTCCGCTGTGAAACTCGCCATGGCCACAGGATCTGTTATCACCTGCGCGTCATCAGCTTCCTTTTTGTCGCAGGCCGTCAGAGCCAATGCGGCGAGAGAGATTGCAAGAATTGATTTTTTCATTATGGATATGATTATTATTGTTATCTGAATATTATTCCAAAGGATTACTTATACCGCATCGGCAGGATCGCCCTCCACATCTTTCCACCCGGTGATGGTGGCGGTGGCTTCCGCCTCTACGGGAGTGGCCAGATCGCCATTGATTTCGAGACCGATGTGCATGTTGGAATGGAATGAGGCCAGCGCCTCTGACAGATCCACCACGGCAGCCTTAGGATGCCTCTTGTCGGTGAAAGCCACTTCAAGAGTCAATGTCTGCTCCTTGCCTACGATGCCCAGCAGACGGACATCCGCAGTAAGTTTGTCGCCGCTGCGGACGAACACCACCTTGATGGCCGCCGCGTCTCCGGTGATGGACTGTGACGCGATGTCAAACGCTCCGGCGACTCCGTCGAGCCTCCCTGTAACACTCTCGACCAGTTCAGGGTCGCCTTCGGTGAGTACGAACTCAAAATGTGAGTCACGTGTGCGCTGTGCCATCGAAAGCGCCACTCTGACCGTGTCATCCTCTATGACAGCCACATCGCCCCGCGCGGTGAACAGATAGCCCGGCAGCGGGTCTATCTCCCCGGCGGCCACGACATCGATCCGCGCCACGCCTTCGCTGACGGTCACTCCGTCACAGTCGGTCCAAGCCATCAGCGGATACGTCCCCGGGTCGAACAGAACAGGGTGGCAATACGCCTCCCCGGACGGAGCGGAACATTCCTCGGCGCCGACAGCGATACGGTACCCGGCAGGGGTCGGGCAGGATGCGCTCCTGCCGGAAAAGTCCGCCGTGAACACCAGCGCTCCCGTGTCGGGATGCGGAGTATGGAAGAGTTTGTCCTTTACACAAGACACAGACGCGGCCGTCACAATGGCCGCCATCAGGATTTTGGCATATATCTTAACTGTCTTCATCATGTCCTTCTAAAAAACAGTCCAAACCAATGTCACTCCGGCCGATGTGGGACCCCACCAGATCCTGTCGCCGTCGCCGCGATAGACGCGTACTCCCCCGATGACCTCATACTTCTCATAGTCCGCCCGAAGGCATCCGAGTCCCAGCGAGAAGTCGAGGGCAAGGGACTTGCCCAGACTCAATTTGCAGCCACCGACAATGCCGCCGCCGATGATGTCGCCCTGTCTGCCGAAGCGGCTCTGTTTGTAGTTGAACGAGCCGGTCTTGAACATGGCACCTACATAACCGCGCTTCCCGGAGCCGAGATAGCGGCGCACCTGAGGGGCGACCTCCCACAGAGCGTAACGCTTCTGCTTGCCGTTCCACGACCATGAGGTGTAGCTGCCGTCCACAAGGAGGCCCCAGCCATCGCTTATGCGCCACTCGGCACCGATGTCGGGCGTTAGTGTGGCAAGGCGCAGAAGGTTTGTCCTCAGCGAAAGTCCTGTGGCATGACATTTGATTCCAACGGACTGTCCGCTCTCTACAACGGGGACTCCGCCCTCATCCAATCTCGCCTCTGTGGGTGCAGTACCTCCTCTCGCTTGGAGACACAGCAACGACAGGAACGCTACCAGCGCGGCCGTCCTCTTCTTTCTCTTGCTGCTTCTGTCTTTTCCGTTCATCGCTCGCTTTGTGAATTTTTGCAAACTTACGGAAAACTTTCAGGAAACACGTGCGGAAAAGTCGAAAATTTATAACATATTGTCCCAAGCGGGCAACATTCTGTCCGTTTCAAGGGTTTTCTGACACGATATAATCGCCCGGCCATGCTTACAAGTCACGTCTTGTGGCAGAGTCGGTAAACAAGCGCGGATCAAAAAGCGGAGAGAGTCAGTCGTCGGTCTCGGGGTCGGCGATGATGGTGGTGCCGGCGTTAAGGGCGGAGGCGGAGGTGATTACTACCCGGGAGACTCCGGAATTGATCGCTTCGAAGGCGTTCTGGAGCTTCGGGATCATTCCCTCGGAGATGGTGCCGTCGGCGACGTAGCCGAAATTAATCGGTCGTACAGGTCTTTTCACACTCATGATCAGATTCAGGTCAGCGCCCGTGAGACCGATGGCGTTGACACCTTCATTTCTGGCAGCGTGGCCGCTCTTCCCGTAGGCCGTACAGTCAAGCACCATCAACCCCCTCTCGGCTACGGCCATCTTCATCCCGGTCGGCTCGCCCATCACCTCGAAATCAATCCGGCCAAGCTCCGGCAGGATCAAATCGAGGCCACCTTTCCCGCTCACCTCTTCCTCGGCAGTTGCTGAAAAGATCAGCCTGTGGCACGTAACATATTAACAATTAACAGCATGCACTTTCTTCTCCGGTATAATCCGACTAAAGGAAATTCCTTTACTTAAAGTGAATCAAGAACTTGCACGCCACTCATTGATCATCAGCAGGTGAAAGGTAACATATTCACTATCAATAAAAAGTGCTTTTACCTTTAGTGCAAACCACCTAAAGACAAGACCTTTTTCGACTGAATCTCAAAATGTTACATTTCACGGATTAATATCACCCACTCACTTGCCAATGCAAATGTACATAAAAGCTGAGTTTTTTAGTAAACGTCAATAATAAATCGGGAAAGATTTTACGATGGCAAGTTTTTAACGATTACTTATAGATTACTTCGCACAGTTTTATGTACATTTGTACCTATGGACTTAGGGACACTTAACAGACAGCAGAGAGAGGCGGTGACCTCAACGGAGGGCCGGGTGCGGGTCGTGGCGGGAGCCGGGTCGGGAAAGACGAAGGCTCTCACTTACCGGTACGCGCACATCGTCAATGAACTGGGCGTGGAACCAGCTAACATTCTGTGCCTTACCTTCACAAACAAGGCGGCGCAGGAGATGAGGAGCAGAATCACACAACTTGTTCCGCCAGGGTACACGAACGACTTTGTCTGCACGATCCACGGGTTTTGCGCGAGGTTTCTGCGTGAGGAGATCCACCGGCTCGGCTACCCAAAGAACTTCCAGATTCTGGACGAGGAGGACATGAAGTCTCTGGCCCGGCAGGTGTTGACGGAAAACAACACAGAACGCAGTGTGAAGACCGTGCGGCAACTCCTTGAGGCTCTTGCCGGTACCAAGGCGGCGGAGCCTTACGTCCAGCAGTACATTGTCCCGACCTCGCCGGTCACCGGAAGGACTGACCTTCCGCTCTACGATTACCTTCAGGACATCGCCCTCTACACGAATGCCGACTACCGGAAGGAGACCAACAAGGTCCGGCTGATGACCATCCACCAGAGCAAAGGATTGGAGTTCCCTTACGTGTTCATCATCGGGCTGAGCGACGGAATATTCCCGAACGCCAGAAGCATCCGGGAACGTAAGAGGACGGCCCTTGAAGAGGAAAGGCGGCTGATGTATGTCGCGGCGACGAGGGCGGAAAAGTGCCTGTTCCTGACCGAGTCCGAAGGCTATGACGTTCAGGCTCAGCAGCAAAAGTTGCCGTCAAGGTTCATCGCAGAGATAAAGCGTGACCTCTTCGTCACGGAAGGTGCTATGGATGAGGCGCTTTGGCGAAGGCTGCAGGAGCAGATCGCCAACGAGAACCTTGACGAGACAACCGACAGTCCCGATGATGTGGCCAGGGCCGACAGCATCACCGCCGGCGACAACGTGTTCCACAAGATCTTCGGCCAAGGTGAGGTCCGTGAGATCAGCGACACCGGCTCCTGCAAGGTCCGCTTCGCCGATGGCAAGGTCCGCTTCCTGCGCAGCTCATTCCTCAGCCGCCTAGCGTAACAATGACAGTCTCTATGAATATGCCCACCTGCAAGCAGTTTATAATAACATCTGACTTATAGCGAAATCATTGCCAGGCAGTTCATTATTCTTTAATTATAAGTACATTTGCATTTATGGGACAGATGAACACAACGGCGGTTTACAACAACGCGGCGGAAATCATAAAGACGGTCATATTGCAAGGGCAATATGAAGCTCTGAAAGGTGAGAACCGTGTGCAACTTGCCGTGTACTTCGGTATAGGCAAATACGTTTCACTCAATTCACGCCAAGGGACTTGGGGGACTGGAGCTCTTGCTGCGATCAGTGAAAGGCTAAGGAAGATAATGCCTGGGCTTCGAGGGTTTTCAGCCAATAGCCTTAAGAATATGCGTAAGTTCTACGAGAACTGGACAATTCTCGACAATACGGTCAAAGAGGAGAACAGTAAATCGACAATTGCGATTGTCGATTTGGAAGATGCGGGGCAACCTATTGACATTTACCATTCCATATCGTTTCCCGAGACATGCCATTTTCCTGTTGAAGACTTTCTCCAAACACCTTTTACACATCATATAAGGATTCTGGAAAGCACCTCTGCTATTGAGGAACGATATTACTATATTCATCGCTGCGCTCAGGAGCACCTTCCTGTGGATGCACTCATAAAGACAATAAAGGATGACGCATTCCACCATCAAGCACTGATCCCAAACAACTTCGCCCAGACGATGCCCGACGCACGGCAAGCCCGCAAAGCTGTCATGATGTTCAAGGATGAATATATGCTTGATTTCATCAATGTTGAGGAAATCGGCGAGCGCGACAAAGAGGATGTTGATGAGCGGATCGTGGAGCAAAAAATCATCCAGAACATAAAGCGGTTCATCATGACCTTCGGCAACGACTTCGCATTCATTGGCAACCAATACCATTTAGAGGCTTATGGAGAGGAATTCTTCCCAGACCTGCTGTTCTTCAACCGTGAATTAAACGCCATGGTTTGCATTGAATTAAAGACTGGAAAATTCAAACCATCATATCTCGGTCAGCTCACATCCTATCTCCGAATCCTTGATGATAAGGTCAAGAAGCCGCATGAGAATCCTTCCCTTGGCATCGTCCTCTGCAAAGAAGCGAACAGAGAATTTGTTGAGTATATCATTCAGGACTACAACAAGCCTATGGGTGTCGCCACATACACAACCTCCGATGAAATGCCTGAAAAACTCCGCAAGGCACTGCCGGATGTAGAGGAACTCAGAAAACTACTATAGGTCAACCAGCATCTCCTCATATAGCACATTTATAGGTGATGCCAGACTCTACGAATCCGTGGATTACTCTGCGAATGGGGTCGTCAAAAAACTCCAAACAGCCTCAAGAGGGAATGGAATAGACATAGTGTTGATGGGGGATGGATATATTCAATGTTTATTCTGTGACTACAGTATCAAAAAATGAAGAATTCAGATTGGGAGCGGAAACCGGTGACTACTCCAACGGACCATCTATCGCATATTTTCCTGTAGGTGAAGATGAATTTACCCTCGAGCAAGTCCTTCATCATGAGGCCGGTGGTCATGGATTCTCAAAACTTGCCGATGAATATGCTTACCCAGACATTTGAAGACGACCCGTCACAAAGACCATTTCAAACAAATCAAAACAGTTTCTTAATCAGTCGTCGGTCTCGGGGTCGGCGATGATGGTGGTGCCGGCGTTAAGGGCGGAGGCGGAGGTGATTACTACCCGGGAGACTCCGGAATTGATCGCTTCGAAGGCGTTCTGGAGCTTCGGGATCATTCCCTCGGAGATGGTGCCGTCGGCGACCATCGGGGCGAAATCGGAACCGGTGATGGTCGGAATGAGGCTCGAAGGGTCGTTCAGATCTTTCATCACACCGGGAGTGGACGAACAATATGTCAGGGTCACGTCATAGACTGAGGCGAGAGCCCGCGCGACGGACGAGGCGATGGTGTCGGCGTTGGTGTTCAGCATCGTGCCTTCCTTGTCGTGGGTGAGCGGGGCGAGAACAGGCACGGCCCCGGACTCAAGAAGCGCTTCCAAAGCCTTGGAATTGACGTACTTGACATCGCCGACGTAGCCGAAATTAATCGGTCGTACAGGTCTTTTCACACTCATTATCAGATTCAGGTCAGCGCCCGTGAGACCGATGGCGTTGACTCCGAGAGCCTGGAGACGGGCGACCAGATTCTTGTTGACAAGTCCGCCGTAAACCATCGTGACAACCTTGAGCATCTCGGCGCTGGTGATCCTGCGGCCATCGATCATCTGGGTCTCGACACCAAGCTTGGCGGCCACCTCGGTGGCGATCTTGCCGCCGCCGTGTACGAGAATCTTCCTGCCCTTAAGGCTTGAGAACGACATCAGGAGAGTCTGCAGAGACTCCTCGTTCTCCACTATGGTGCCCCCCACCTTAATAATATTCAATGAATCCTTTATCATATTCGTTTTGCTCAAAATTATTTCGGGCTCGTGCACTTTAGGTTTGCTAGTCTAAGCAAGGCAATGTAAATTAGGTGTAAGTCTAAAGTGCATAGCTACTAATTGTTTCCGTACACCAAAGCGGCTTTTCCTGTACCAAACGATGACAAAAGACCATTTGGTACAGGAGAGGGCCATTTCTTGTACCGTTTCCGAAACAAAGTCTTATTGCAGATCCTCCAGCATCCTCTTCATCACGACCTGTGCGGAGACAACTCGGTTGGCGGCCTCAGGGATGACGATGCTGCGAGGGGAATCTATGACCTCATCGGTCACGATCATGTTCCTTCTCACAGGAAGGCAGTGCATGAAGTAAGCGTTGTTGGTCACGGCCATCTGACGGGAGCCGACGGTCCATGAGCGATCCTGGCTGAGAATCTGCCCATAGTGCGAGACGGAGGACCAGTTCTTTGCGTAGATGAAATCCGCCCCCTCGAAGGCCTTCATCTGGTCGTACTCCACACGGGCGTCGCCGACGAAGCGGGGATCAAGCTCGTAGCCCTCCGGCTGGGTGATGACGAAGTCCACATCGGCGGCGTTCATCCACTCGGCGAAAGAGTTAGGCACGGCCTGGGGCAGAGCCCTCGGGTGAGGAGCCCAGGTCAGGACCACTTTCGGACGGGCGACACTTTTATATTCATTTATGGTGATGAGGTCGGCGAAGGCCTGGCACGGGTGGACTGTGGCCGATTCAAGGCTTATGACGGGTTTGCCGGAATATTCAATGAACTGACGGAGAATGGTCTCGCCATAGTCGAACGCCTTGTCCTTCAGGCCGGCGAAGGAGCGCACGCCGATGATGTCGCAGTAGCTGCCGATGACGGGAATCGCCTCGCGCAGATGCTCGGGTTTGTCGCCGTCCATCACCACGCCCATCTCGGTCTCAAGCTTCCAGCTGTCGCCGTTGACATTGAGGACTATCGAGTTCATTCCCAGATTCATGGCCGCTTTCTGGCTGCTCAGGCGGGTGCGCAGGCTGCTGTTGAAGAAGATCAGGATGATCGTCTTGTTCCTGCCAAGATTCTGCCATGCGAACGGAGCCGCCTTGACCTGCCTCGCTTCCTCAAGAGCCTTGCCGAGGTCGCCTATGTCGTCAACGTGAAAAAAACTTCTCATAATACTTCCTCCAATGCATTGATGAATATGTCCACGTCCGCCTTGGTGAGTGTCAGCGGGGCAAGAAGGCGGATCATGTTCTTGCCGGAAACGCCTGTGAATATGTGCTTTTCGTAGAGAAGACGGCCACGGATCTCCGCGATCGGCTCGTTGAATTCGATGCCGACCATGAGGCCTCGGCCACGGACCTCCCTGATCCTTTCAGACGCGGGGATGGAGTTTTTGAGATACTCCCCCACCTCCAGAGCATTCGCGACGAGGTTTTCTTCTTTGAATATCTCAGCGACGGCGTTCGCCGCCGCCATCGCAAGGTAGTTGCCTCCGAAAGTGGTGCCAAGCATTCCCTTTATGGACTCGAACTCCGGCGAGATGAGGACTCCGCCGATCGGGAAGCCGTTGGCCATTCCCTTGGCCATCGTGACGATGTCCGGTCTGATTCCGGCCCACTGGTGGGCGAAGAACCGTCCGCTGCGGCCATAGCCGCTCTGGATTTCGTCCAGAATGAGAACCACGCCGGCTTCCTTGGTGACCTGACGCAGGTCTCTCATGAACTGATCGTCAGGAATGACAATACCGCCCACACCCTGTATGCCTTCGATGATCACTGCCGCCACATCTCCCTTGTAGAGTTCCGCCTTCACCGCCTCGATGTCGTTCAGAGGCAGGAAGGTGACGTTGTGGTGCGAGTTGAAAGGGGCGGAATATTTCGGATTGTCGGTGACGGCCACGGCTCCGGACGTCCTTCCGTGAAAGGCTCCTTTGAACGCGATCATCCTGTCCTTTCCGGTGTGGAAAGATGCCAGTTTGAGGGCGTTCTCGTTGGCCTCCGCTCCCGAGTTGATCAGGAAGAGAGAGTAGTCCTCAAGGCCGGAGAGTTCGCCGATTTTCCCTGCCAGCTCGACCTGAAGCGGATTCTTCACGCTGTTGGAGTAGAAGCCGATCTTGTTCAGCTGGTCGGTAACGGCCGCCACATATTTCGGATGGCAGTGGCCGACAGAGATGACGGCGTGGCCTCCGTAGAGGTCAAGGTACTCCTGCCCCTTGTCATCCCAGATTCTGGTGCCTTTGGCTTTGACGGGGGTCACGTCAAAAAGGCTGTAAACGTCAAATAAGTTCATTGTCGATTTGTTATTTGTTAATCCGTGCGCTCCGCAGGCTCGGCGACCGCTAAAACCGTGTCCCTTTCAAGTGAAGGCCGGTGTCCTCGGGAAGGCCGAAGACGAGGTTCATGTTCTCGACCGCCTGACCGGAAGCGCCTTTCACAAGATTGTCGATGATGCTGACCACATGGAGCTTGCGTCCGTGCTTACGGACATTCAGCACACATTTGTTGGTGTTCACGACCATCTTCAGGTCCGGATTGCCGTCTATCACGTGGACAAAAGGCTCGTCCTTGTAGTAATCCTTGTACAGAGCCACGGCTTCTTCCTCGGTAAGGTCACAGTCGAAATAGACCGAAGCCAGGATGCCTCTGGTGAAATCGCCCCTGACCGGAACGAAGTTCAGTTCGCCGCCGTAGTGCGGCGCGAGAGTGTGCAGGGTCTCCCCTATCTCGCCCAAGTGCTGGTGGCTGAACGCCTTGTAAACGGAGAGGTTATTGGCTCTCCAGCTGAAATGCGTGGTCTCTGACGGGGCCTGGCCCGCTCCGGTGGAGCCTGTGATTCCGGTCACGTGGATTTCCGGCAGCCTGTCCGCCTTCGCCATCGGCAGAAGCGCAAGCTGGATAGAGGTGGCGAAACAGCCTGGATTGGCTATATGCTTCGCTTTCACGATCTTGTCCCTGAAAGCCTCCGGGAGACCATAGACGAAATCCTCTGCGTCGGCGGCCAGACGGAAATCATTGCTGAGGTCGATGATCGCACCTTTGTAACTCTCCGGCAGAGAGTGGACAAAGCCTTTTGACTTTCCGTGACCGGAGCAAAGGAAGATCACATCGGCCTCTTCCACAGGGGCTTCCGCACTGAACTTCAGGTCAGTCTCCCCCAACAGATCCTGATGGGCCGACCACACGGGTTCCCCGGCATGGCTTCCGCTCTGCGCGAAGACAATCCTGACGTTCGGATGATTGGTCAGAATCCGCAGAAGCTCGCCGGCAGTGTAGCCGGCGGCCCCCACGATTCCGACTTTTATGTACTCATTTAAATTCATAGATACCATAAAATTATCTCACGACTCAGAAGCTGTTAAAAAATGAGGAAACCATTTTTAAACAGCTTCTCAGCAGCCGGCGGCTACAGTTCCTTTTCAAGCCGTTCGCCTTCGTCCTTATGGGCGGTGTAGTAAACACGCAGAGGAGTGGAAGTGACCTTGATGAAGCCTTTGGCGTCCTCGCTGGTCCAGCCTTTCTGCATCTCGCCGTACTCCCCGAACTTGGTCTTCACGAGGTCGCACGGGGAATCCACGCCGACGGTCGAGAACGACCAAGGACGAAGTTCCATCGTCACCTTGCCGGTCACGTTCCTCTGACTGCTCTGGAGCATCGCCTCGATGTCCCTCATCACCGGCTCAAGGTACTGGCTCTCATGCAGGAACATTCCGTACCAGTTGGACACCTGATCCTTCCAGTACTGCTGCCACTTGCTCAGGGTGAACTTCTCAAGGAACTTGTGGGCGGCGATGATCAGCATCGGAGCGGCGGCCTCGAAGCCGACACGTCCCTTGATGCCGATGATGGTGTCTCCGACGTGCATGTCACGGCCGATGCCGTAAGGAGCCGCGATAGACTCGATCTTCTGGATGGCGGCCACCTTGTCGGCGAACGTTTCTCCGTTCACGGAAGCGATCTCACCTTCGACAAACCCGATCTCGACGGTCTCGGAGCCGTCCTTGGCGATCTGCTTCAGATAAGCCTCCTCGGGAAGTCCCTTGGTGGAATCCAGAATCTCGCCGCCGCAGATGGACGTTCCCCAGAGGCCGACGTTGTAGGAATATTTAAGTTTCTTGAAATCAGCCTTGAAGCCGTGTTCATTGAGATAATCGACCTCGAACTGGCGGGTAAGGGCCATGTCCCTCGTAAGGGTTATGATCTCGATTCCCGGAGCCATCACAAGGAATGTCATGTCGAAACGCACCTGATCGTTGCCGGCTCCTGTCGAACCGTGGGCGATGGCATCCGCTCCGACCGCCTTGGCGTAGCGGGCTATGGCCATGGCCTGGAATATCCTCTCTGAGGAAACCGAGATCGGATACGTCCCGTTCCTCAGCACGTTGCCGAAGATCATGTAACGGAGGCTCTTGTCGTAATACTCCTTGGTCACGTCAAGGGTGACATATTCCTTCGCCCCGAGTTCGTAGGCGCGCTTCTCGTTGTCCTTCAACTGTTCGGCGCTGAAGCCACCGGTGTCCGCGCATGCGGCATAGACCTCATAGCCTTTTTCCTTGGCGAGGTACATCACCGTGAACGATGTGTCAAGGCCGCCGCTGAAAGCGACCACTACTTTCTTCTTTTCCATATTCATCAATCCTTTTTGTTGTCATTCTCCGCCTCGTCTATGCTGCGGATCCGCTCAAGCACCTCCTGAGGGATCTTCGCCGGAAGGTGCTCCTCCGGATCGAAGAGCATTCCGGTGCAGATGCAGTACTTTCTGTCCGTACGCTTCAGCACATCCACATTGATGCAGCCCTCACAGCCCTTCCAGAAAGCCTCGTCGGTTGTGAGTTCGGCGAAAGTCACCGGCTTGTAGCCCAACTGGGTGTTCATCGTCATCACGGCAGCTCCGCTTGTGAGACTGAATATCTTCGCATGAGGCCAGCGCGTGCGGGCCAGCGAGAATGTCAGATCCTTGATCCTCTTGGCAAGCCCCAGACCACGAAAATCCGGATGCACAATCAGTCCGGAAGTCGTCACGTACTGCCTGTGCTCCCAAGTCTCGATGTAGCTGAATCCGGCGAATCTCGCGCCTTGAAGAGCGATCACAGCCTTGGCCTCCTTGATCTTCTGCGCGACATATTCCGGCTTTCTCTTCGCGATGCCGGTACCCCTTACCTTGGCCGCATCCTCTATTGTCTTTAGAATCTCATCGACATAAATGAGGTGCTTGTCCGAAGCGACCTCAACAGTCAATTCGTCCTGAGTCATCTTTGCTAAGTTCTTTTAATCTCTTAATTAATTCTTTTGGAATCAATGCCTTTGAATATTCCGGCCAGCGATCCGGCAACCCCGTCGCGCTGAAAGCCCTCCCTCAGAACAAGCAGGATGGTGTCATCTCCGGCCAAGGTCCCCATGACTTCCGGAAGATGTCCCTCGTCGATGACAGAGGCGATCATCCCGGCATGTCCCGGCCGGGTCTTGATCACAGCCATCGAACCGGAAAACTCCAGACTGTCTATGCTGTCCGAGGACATGGATGAATCACGAAGGGCACCTCTGAGCATCCCCGGCTGAGGAAGACTGTAGTTGTAGCCGGCGCCATCGTGAATCTTGGTGATCTTGAGTTCCCGGATGTCTCTGGAAAGAGTCGCCTGGGCGACACTCAGCCCACGCTCTTCCAAAAGAACTGAAAGCTCCTCCTGATTGGAAATCCGGTTGTCCTTGATAACCTCCCTGATCATCCTTTGTCTTTCCAGCTTACCTTTCATAACAAAAGCATATTTATTCAAATATTTTGCAAATATATGTATATTTTTTCAATAACGATGCAAAATTTTTGAATATCTTCTCCAAAGATGGCCGCTACCTGAACGAGATGCGCGCGCCGAAAGTCAGCATGAAGTCCAGAGGACGTTCCCTGTAGATCGTCTGCACGTCGGATCCGTCATCGAAATGGTAGCTGAGACCGGGTTCGACGTAGAGTCCTAAATTTCGGGAAAGGTTGGCCTGCAGACCGGCGGACACGTTCAAGGACCAAAGCAAAGGTTTGACATCAAGGTCCTTCCTGACATCGTCTCCCTGCCTCACGCCATAAAGCCGGCAAGTCGTGACAGACTTGCCGGACAGGCATTTCTCGGCCATGCCGCCTCCACCGAGATAGAGTGAGAACCATTTCGAGCCATAGACCGACACCGAGACATTCAACGGGACTCCCAAGTATCTCAATGTCTGTTCCGTCTGGGTGACAGTACCGCCAAGTTCATTGGAAAAAGCGCTGCGAAGAGTAGTGTAGGCCAACCCTGTCTCCACGCTCAAAGTCTTGCAGACAGGATAACTTGCGGTCAAGGCAAGTCTGACCGGACGCTTGTGGTCGGAGCGGGAGACGGCGTTCGGAGTCCCGTCCCCGACAGTGGCCGTGGCCAGAGCTCTTGTCTGGAATTGTGAACCGCCTGCCGGACAACCGACTCCGTCCGTGATCAAGGCGTCGGACGACTGCGGACCGGAACCGTGATAGAACATTCTGAGATCATAGAGATCCTCGTTCTTGAAGCCCGCCGGAGCACCGGAAAACGACACGTCCAGAACAGCCGTTCCTCCCGCGGTCTTCGCGCCGTCATTGCTGGCGGAAAGATAGTCAGACCAGTCCTCGTCATCGTAGCCGGTGACTGACGGAGCGATTTCCTCCGAAGGTCTCTCCGGTTCAGTCTCAACCACATTCTCCTGCGTGTCCACTACCGAAGACTCCGCGGCAACCGGGAGTTCCTCCTTTTCAGAAGATGTGATGACGACCGCATCCGGGGTTTCATTCCTTGCGGTTCCGGTCTGTACGGAACGTCCGGACACATGATTGTCCGCCAACAGGACAGGCTCGCCGGAAGTTTCCACGACATCCACAGAAGAATCCGGCCTCCCGTCTGAAATGACTGAAGAAGGTTGACCGGAGGCCAGAATTCCCTGCTGACTGTCAGGCTGCGCCACAAGGCCGGAATCAAAGACCCGAAGACCGGCGAAAACGCCCAGGGCGACCACCGCGGCGGCCGCGACGGATCGCCACAACGCCGGCCGCAAGATCGCGCCCCCCCTCCTTACCGGCGGGAGAGAAGACTCTATGTCTTCCCACAATCCGTCCGGAGCGGGTTCCTCATAGTCTCTTAACTTGTCCTGCAAACTTCTCAGCCAATCCTTATCTTCCATCGTGTACTTTTTTATAGTCATTAATCCGCCGCGCCAAAATGGCCCTCGCCCTGTGAAGCTGCGAGGCCGAAGTGCTTTCCGTGATTCCGAGCATGGCGGCGATCTCCCTATGGCTCTTCTCCTCAAAGGCGTAAAGACCCAACACAGTCCTGTAGCCCTCCGGCAACTCCTGTATCATTCTCTGAATCACATCCGGAGGCACGGCATCAACATCCGGTTCCACGGCCTCTTCCTCCTCCTTGTCCGGCAAGTCCCATTTGTACTCCACCGTGTCCGTCCTTCTCCGCTTGCGGAGCAGCTTCAAGGCCTCATTGACGGAGATCTGTCTCATCCATGCCTTCAGGGATCCCTCGCCGCGGTAGTCGAACCTGTCCAGCGACGAGAAGATCTTCACAAAACTGTCCTGAAGGACATCGCGCAAGTCACCATTGTCGGACAGGTAACGGGAACAGGTGGCCGCAAGGTACCTTGAGTAGCAGTCGTAAATCTGCCTCATCGCAGTGCGGTCACCTTTCCTTGCCTGTTCGACAAGAGTCTTTTCCTTGTCCCCCGACAGTTCCACCAAGACTGTTATTTCTTCGTAAGTGAGAAACGGGAGTAGTACTTGACCTTAGCGGACTGCTCCCCATTGGAGGCCTTCCAGTGCAATGTCAGTTCCTGCCCGTCTTTGACATCCGCAAGAAGATCATCGATCTTGAAGGCGATGACACCTTCGCCCAAAGCGACATTGACGTTGTCGCCATTGTCGTCGTGCCTGAGATAAAGGTCATGTGTCTCAGGGTCAACCGCCAGATCCATATAATGTACAACCTTGCCGTCCCGCCCGAACCAAGCGGCGAAATGGAGGGTAAGATAACCGTCCTCGCAGCATGTTATCCAATCATTATACAAGGCGACCGCGACATTGTTGCCTTTCTTGAACTCCTCATCATAAGGAACCGCGCTTTTAGTGCGCACCGAGTCAATCCACACGACCGCCACCTTCTTGGAGAACAGATCACTGGACTCCGACAATTCTGAATATTTTAGCAGCGCCCTGACCTCGCGCTTGTAAGGGTTGGTCCACCCCTCAGGCTCAAGCGTGGTCTTCTCGTCCAACTGAAAATAGTCAGTCCCCGACTCCGTCGTCTTTATGGTGACAAGAGCGTTGGGACCCCAATAGGAGGCATCATTAATGTTGTCATCAAGCTTTGAGCAGGACGACAACGATGCGGTCATGGCAGCCGCTGCCGCGGCGATGGCCAAAGTGATTCTGAAATTTTTCATCTGTTCGATATTTTTTAATGTTCATTTCCAACCAACCAAATCCTTTACCCGAAAATTCTTGCGTAAAAATGCGAAAAAAAAATTAACTTGCGTCCCTTATTGGAAAATGATATAAAACGGACTTGTCGCGATGAAGAAAATCACCTTGTACAGAGTGGGGATCTCCTTGATTCCTATTCTCATCCTCATAGTGCTTCTGGCTCTGAACATCAGCATATTCGGCAGTGACGCCATCCTCGGAGCCAGCCAGGTGGCGCTGCTTTTTTCGGCCGGGATAGCGATCTGGCTGGCGATGTGGCTGTTCAAGGTGCCATGGCAGGATTTCGAGGACGCGATCAAGAGCAACATCGGGGACGTCACCACGGCCATCGTGATCCTGTTCCTGATCGGGGCCATCTCGGGGACGTGGACGATGAGCGGCATCGTGCCGACATTCATCTACTACGGTGTCAAGATCATCAGTCCGAAAATCTTCCTGCTGACCGCATGTGTGATCTGCGCCCTTGTCTCCGTCATGACCGGCAGCTCGTGGACCACCATAGCGACCATCGGAGTCGCACTTCTGGGGATAGGCAAGGCTGAGGGCTTCAGCGATGGGATAATTGCGGGCGCCATAATCTCGGGAGCCTACTTCGGGGACAAGATCTCCCCGCTGTCCGACACCACAGTGCTGGCGTCCTCTATGTGCAAAGTCCCGATGTTCACGCACATACGCTACCTGATGTACACCACCGTACCTTCAATGGTGATCACGCTCGTCATATTCCTAATCCTCGGCCTCTCGCACACCGGCGATGACGCGGCCATGATCAATGAATATACCGACGTTCTCGGAGCCAAGTTCAACATCACCCCGTGGCTGCTGGTTGTCCCAGCCCTTACGGCGGTGATGATAGTCCGCAAGATGCCGGCTCTCATAGTCCTCGCCCTGTCAACCGCACTGGCAGCGGCGGCGGCCCTGATCTTCCAACCGGACATCATAAGGGAAATCGGGGAGGGTGCATCCGGGGGCGGATCTTCGGCCAAAATCCTGTTCACCGGCACGATCGAAACCATCTACAACTCTGTCTCCGTCGAGACCGGCAATCCGGAAGTCAACCAGCTTGTGGCCTCAAAGGGAATGATCGGAATGCTGAACACCGTCTATCTGATCATCTGCGCCATGTGCTTCGGAGCGGCCATGAACGCAAGCGGGATGCTGCGTCATCTGGCCTCGATGATCCTTCCGATGACCCGACGCAGGGCAAGCCTCGTGACCTCGACCGTGGCGACAGGGACAGCGCTGAACGGCATCGTGTCCGACCAGTATCTGGCCATCATCCTGACCTCCAACCTGTTTAAGGACATCTATGAGAAAGAGGGCTACGAGAACAGGCTTCTGAGCCGCGCCGTGGAAGATTCCGCCACGGTCACCTCGCCTCTCTACCCTTGGAGCAGCTGCGGAATGACCCAGGCGACAATCTTGAGTGTGCCGACAATGACCTACCTGCCATACTGCTTTTTCAACCTGATCAGCCCGCTGATGAGCGTGGCCGTGGCGGTGACAGGATTCAGGATATTCAAAAAGGTTACTTCCGGTTCTTCAGAAGGTCACGGATCTCCTCAAGAAGAACCACGTCATCAGGCTTAGGAGCCGGAGCCGCAGGAGCGGCGGGAGCCTCAACCTTCTTCCTCTGCAACTTCGCAAGGCCTTTGATGGCGAGGAATATGCTGAACGCGATGATCAGGAAATTCACGGTTTCCTGGATGAAATTGCCATAGTTCAGGGTCACAGCCGGCTTGATCACCTCCGTGCCTTCCATGACCGCTTTGTGGAGCACTAACTTGAGGTCGGTGAAATCGAAACCGCCGATGAGCACACCCACGCTCGGCATGATGACATCGTTGACCAAAGAGGTGACAATCTTTCCGAAAGCGCCGCCGACTACAACACCGACAGCCAGATCGACCACATTGCCTTTCATCGCGAAGTCCTTGAACTCGGACCAGAATTTACTTTTTGCCATATTCTTTTGATTTAATTGTGTTTCCGACAAAATCCTCGGCCTCCGCCAAAGTCTCGAACTTGCCGACGTCTATCATGTGAAGTTCCCGCGGCACAATGCCATAGACCGGATGCTTGGCGCATTCCCGGACATAAAAATCAGTTATGGAGAAACGGTCGCCCCATCCACCCTCGTCAAACACTTTGAATATACCGTCGGAGATGCAGTGGACGCCCGCAAAGGCATATTTCCGGAACCTTGCAGGATCGATGTCGCCGTAAGGACTCTTGACCTCACCCGTGGCCAGATTGGTCCAACCGACAAGCCTCATGTCATCATCGAAGAGGAAATACCTCTGCGTCCTTCTGTCGCTGACAAGGATGTTGGACATGGCTTCCGGCCGAGCCTGCGAGACAAACCAGCCCACGTCCAGATCTGAGATGATGTCCACATTATGAACCAGAAAAGGCTCCCCCTCCAACAGCGGACGGGCGAACTTGATTCCGCCTCCGGTCTCGCGCAGAAGATCCCTTTCGTCCGAAAAACGCACGGTGACACCGAAATCGTCCTGCTCATGAGTGTAGCCTATTATAGAGTCGGCGAAGTGATGGACGTTGATCACGAAGTCCGAGATTCCCGCCGCCTTGAGCTTTGACACGACATGGTACAGCAAAGGCTTTCCGGCAATCGGAACCAAGGCCTTAGGCAAAGTGTCCGTGATCGGCTTCAGCCTCGTCCCAAGGCCGGCCGCGAAAATCATCGCTTTCATCTACAGGATTTTCTCAATGTCCAACTCCCTGTGGGAAACCGTGATCTTGATGTCAAACCTGTCGGCAAGATGCTGGGCAAGATGTTCCGCGCAATAAACAGAACGATGCTGTCCACCGGTGCAGCCGAAGCAGACCTGAAGATGGGTGAACTTCCTCTCGATGAAGCATTTGACATGGTTGTCAACAAGGTCATAGACATTGTTCAGGAATTTCGTGATCCCTCCGTCATCCTCCAGGAACTTTATCACCTCCTTGTCCAGTCCCGTGAACTGGCGGTAATGTTCATATTTGCCCGGATTGTTGATGGCGCGGCAGTCAAAGACATAGCCTCCGCCGTTGCCGGATGTGTCAACAGGGATTCCTTTCTTGTAGGCGAAACTGAACACCCTTACTTCCAAGCGCTTGTCCTCGGAGATGTTGTTGAATTGGGACATCGTGGTGAGCTTTGTGAGAATCTCGTTCAGATAAGGGTAGTCCTCGAACGGCTTCTGAAGAAGGCGGCGCAGGTTGCTCAAAGCATAAGGAACGCTCGCAAGGAAGTGCGGCTTCTTCTCGAAATAGCCACGGAACCCATACGCTCCGAGAACCTGTAGTGTTCTGAAAAGGATGAACAGTCTGAGCCTTTCGTTGAAATGAGCCTCGTCCACATCCGTGTAGCATTTCAGAGTCCGGAGATACGTCTGGACCATCTCCTTGCGCAGGTTTTCCGGATAGCACGAGCGGGCTTGCCAGACGAACGACGCGACATCGTAGTAGATCGGGCCGCGCCGTCCTCCCTGAAAGTCGATGAAGTACGGTTCGCCGTCCTTCATCATCACGTTTCTGGCCTGAAAATCACGGTACATGAAGGTGTCGCCCATGTCACACATGAGGTCGGCCTTAAGCTTCTCGAAATCATCCTGAAGCTTCACTTCGTTGAATTCCAGTCCAGTGGCCTTCAGAAAGCAGTATTTGAAATAGTTCAGGTCAAAGAGAATCATCCTTTCGTTGAATTCCGGTTCAGGATAGCAGACAGACCAATCCAATCCCTCGGCTCCCTTGAACTGCATCTTTGGCAGCATCTCCATGGCCCGGCACAGAAGACGGCATTCATAGGAACTGTACTCACCGCTCTCCCGCCCCTGCGAGACCACCTTGTAGAGCTGGTCATCGCCAAGGTCTTCCTGAATGTAACGCATCCCGTCGTCGCTGACAGCGAACACTTTCGGAACCTTGATTCCTTTGCCGAGGAAATGCGAGCTGAGACTGATGAAAGCGTTGTTCTCCTCGCGGCTTGTTCCGATGACACCAATAATGGAGATATTTCCGCCCTTGAGACGGAAATACCTCCTGTTGCTTCCCGAAGAGTTCAGCTCCTCCGATTCCTTGACCTTGCGGCCCGTGTAACTTTCAAATAAAGAATGAAGCTTGTCCATTGACAATTAATTATATAACCAATACTTCTGGGAAAGGATCCTGAACGCCTCGACATCCTTGGACCAATAATCAACGATGTCCTCCACCTTGAGACGCTTCGCGAAGGCCGTCCGTACATAATCCGTACCACAGACTTTGTCGAACATGTTGTTGCGTCCTTTGGAAAGAGCGAACGGATTCCGGTCAGGATAGAGTTCGTTCACTGCCTGCATCACGTAAAATTGGGTCAGAGTGCAGCAGGCGGCCTCATAGTCAGTGTAATGGAACTGCACCCCATGGATGAGTTTTCCCTGAAGGCTGCCGGAGAACGGTTTGAAATGTATTGTCCTGAAAGCCACTCCCGGAATGCCGTAACTGTCCAGACGAGCTTTCAACGCGTCCGCGTCAATCCACTCTGCGGCAAAAACCTCGAACGGGAGGGTGTAGCCGATGCCGATGTTCAGGTAGCCCTGAAACTCGCCGGTGATGCCGGAGGACGGATAGTTCACGGCGGACTGAGGGTAAGGAATATTCGGGGACGGAAGGATCCAAGGTAGATCAGTGTCCGGATAGAGCATATTCCTGTGCCATCCTTCCATCGGAATGACGGAAAGCTTGCATTTGAGAGGTGTCTCGTTCCCTTTCTCCCCGCGGTTCAAGCCTTCCTCGTTGAGCAGGATGGCAAGCTCGCCCACAGTGAGGCCATAAATGTAGGGAATCTTGAACTCGCTTACGAACGAATGGAAGCCCGGTTCCACGAGACATCCCTCCACCTTGTTGCCTCCCAATGGGTTAGGTCTGTCAAGCACCATGACTTCAATGTCGTTCTCGGCGCAGGCCCGCATCACAAGGCCAAGGGTGCTGATGAATGTATAGGAGCGGCTGCCTATGTCCTGGATGTCATAGACGACAATGTCCAGCCCCTCCAGCATCTTCTTGCTCGGCTTGCGGTTGGCCCCATAGACGGAATAGACGGGGATTCCGGTCTTCGCGTCCTTGAAATCCTCGACATGCGAGCCTGCGTAGGCATCGCCGCGGACTCCATGCTCCGGAGCGAACAAAGCCTTGAGGTTGACTCCAGGAGCGTCATGAAGGATGTCGATTGTGGAGCGGAGATTGCGGTCCACTCCGCTCGGGTTGGTGACAAGGCCGACATTCTTTCCGACAAGTCCCTCAAAACCACGCCCTTCCAGAACTTCAATTCCGGTGCGGACTATCTGTTTCTCAGTGGCGGAGACTACAGATGAAGAGATCGCCGCCATGCCGAGCAGGACTGTGAATATTCTTTTGATCGAGTTCATATATTCATTGATCATTAATCAGATTGATTATTTCTTGCCGTACTCCGGATCGATCTTGCGGTCAGCGAGAAAGGTCACGATGACTGTCGCTATGCAGCAGACAATCACCATCCAGAAGAAGCCCCTGTAGCCGAGAGACTCCTGCAGGAATCCGGCGAACATGCCGGGGATCATCATGCTCAGAGCCATGAAACAGGTGCAGAACGCATAGTGGGAGGTCTTGAACTCGCCCTCGGAGAAATACATCATGTAGAGCATGTAGGCGGTGAAGCCGAAACCGTAGCCGAACTGCTCAATGGCAATGCAGGTGCAGATGGTTGCAAAGCTTGTGGGCTGCACCACAGCAAGATAGACAAATGACAGGCAAGGAAGCGTCATGAACGCAGCCATGATCCAAATGGATTTTTTCAACCCCACCCTGGAGGCGAGAAGACCTCCGAGAATGCCTCCCAACAACAGGAATATCACACCGAGCGTGCCGTAGGCGATCCCGACCTGCGCCGTCTGCATCCCGAGTCCGCCGACCTCTCTGGCAGCCACAAGGAACGGGGTGCACATCTTGATGAGGAAGGCTTCCGGAAGGCGGTAGCAAAGCATGAATATTATCGCGAGCCATACGCCCGGTTTCTTGAAGTATGTCGTGACGGTGCGTCCGAACCCCTCGAAAATCTCCGCGACCTTGTTGCCGGAATCCTCTTGAATGTTAGGCGCATCGGATTCGGGTTTCGGGATGGCGAAAGTATGGTAGAGGGTCAAGGCCGTGAGAAGGACACCCGAGCCTCCGACGGTCAGTTGCCATGCAAGCGGCACATTTCCGGTTCTGGTCTCAAGAAGACCGGCCACGGCCACGATCACTCCGTTGCCGAAGACGTTGGCGAGTCTGTAGAACGTGCTGCGGACACCGACGAACGCGGCCTGGCTGCTTTGGCTCTGGGCAAGCATGTAGAATCCGTCGGCGGCGATGTCATGGGTGGCCGAGGCGAATGCCGCGAAGACAAAGAGGATGAGCGTGAATGTGAAGAGGCTCATCGGAGTCGTCCCGGCAGCGATTGTCTCCGCCGAAGGATGAGGCATCGTCAGAGCCTGGATGACAAAGGCGATGGACATGATGACCTGCATCGTGATGATCCACCATCTCTTTGTCTTGATGATGTCCACAAATGGACTCCAGAGAAACTTGAGCGTCCACGGGAGGTAGAGCAGGGATGTGAACAGAGCCATCTGCCCGTTCGGTACGCCCATCTTGGCGAACATCAGGACAGAGACATTGTTGACCAGAAAATACGGAATGCCCTCCACAAAGTAGAGAGTCGGAATCCACATCCAGGGATTGCGTTTTGTGAAGTTACTGTTATTCATTATGTGTTTGTGAATTTATCTTCTTTCCAGATTGCTTGACGGGTAATAATGCAGCAGAATCTGATCGTAGGTATAGCCGCGGTCGGCCATCACGGCGGCGCCGATCTGGCAGAGGCCTACGCCGTGTCCCCATCCCGAGCCTTCAAGTATCAGACGGTCTCCGTCCCACCTTACCTCAAAAGCCGAGCTCTTGAGATGGGAGTCGGACAGCCAGCGGCGGATGATCAGCTCCTTGCCGATGACCATGGTTTTCCGGTCACCGACAACCTTGAGCCGCTTCAACCTTCCGGAAGGTCCCCTCTCGATCGGTACAAGGTCTTTGATCGTGCCGAAATCAATTCCGGAGCGCCGGCGGACAAGATCGGAAACCTCTGTCCTGGAATATTCAGTTCTCCACCTGTAGAAGTCCTCCGTCTCAAGATCGTAGTCGTTAAGCACCTGGGAGAGAATCGTCTCGTCCTTTGTGTCACAGAACACATCGCCGCCTTCGGCGCAGTCCGGCGTGTCCGGGAGCGGCTGGAGGTACGGGTAGTCCTTGTCTTCCCAACAGGTGCTGAAAAGTTCCATGCGGCCTCCGCAGCATTTGGAGAAGCGGGCGTCGCAGATCTCGCCTCCGGAGGTAAGGACAAGTCCCCAGGTCTGGTCTACGGCCTTGCGCACGGTTTCTCCAACGGCCATCGTAAGGCCTTGATAGCGTTGGCAGTGGTCATCGGCGCAGACATCGAACAGGGTGTGGTCATCGTGGTCGAACCATTTTATGAACTCGTCGGCATCGGTCACCGAGTTTGTCGGAGCGGCCGCGGTGTCGCATTCGGCGACCGGATCCGGCCCCTGAGCTTGCCGAAGGACCGTTTTCCGGCGATGCTCCACCTGCGCCATCACCCAGGAGCGGGAAATGACCGCGTGCGCCTTGAGAAACTCCAATCCGGCCGAAGCCTTCATCTCGGAGGAAATCACGCTCAAAAGATAGTCCTCGACCCCGACGATGTTCACAGCCGTCACCTTATCCCCGTCCACGATGAATTTGAGCGTCCCGGCGAACTTCTGCGTCACCTTGCGCTCCCAATGGAAATCCACTCCGATTGTCACTCCGTAGAGGATGAACGACGGCTCGGCGAACATGGTGGCCTCGGTCTGAGCCTCAAAGACCAATTCGTCATAAAGCGCCCCGTTGTAGGAGATTCGTCCTCCTGAATATTCCACCTTCTGCTTTCCGGCTCCATCCGAAATTATCTCGAATTCGATCTCCCGGCCGGACATAATGCCTACTTCCAAGGTTCGCTGGGTCCTGGTCAACCTCCAGATTATCTCCTTTTCGGTTTCCCCGCTTGCGGCGATCTCATTCACAACCTGTGAAAGAAGCTCAGAGTCAAGCTTGTCGAAATCCTCCTTCTCCGGAGCCACATAGACTCCCGACATGTCCGCACAGCCGGGACTCATGGCAAGATGGTCGGAATCCGCGGAGAAATAATTATGAGGGCGATGTTTTTCCCTGAACATCACGACGGATCGGTACTCTCCGCCATGATGCCATGCGATCAGATTGAGCATCGGTTCGTCTGAATCCTCCGGAACCGGAGCACAGTCCAGAAGCCTGTAAAACAGTTTCGCCGTGGATTTCGCTGTGGTTCCGCGAAGCACGAAAACGCCACGGGCATATTCATCAAGATGGAACAGTCTGGCTTCCTTCACATTCGTAAGGAATTCCAGCGGCCTGGCCTCGCCGTCGTCAAGCAGTTCGTCAACCCTGTTCTGAAGTGGCATCAAGCCTTGCGGACACGCCTGAAAGTGCATGTGGTCAGGAGCTGAAGCCCCGCTTTGGGGACCGTTGTAGAAGCCGAGATATTCATTGTGCCCCTTGACGAAGTCGAGAAGGTCCTGATAGCGGTGCCAGATTGACTGCGGCGTGTGGTCGAAACTGGAGATCACCAGATGGGACGGGAAGATCGGGTACGGATTCAAGGTCACACGGTACCTGCGCCCCTTGCGTCCTTCGAACTCGATGTTCGTCTGCTCAGCCGGACGGTTCTCCGGGCAAAGAAAGCAAGGCCTCTCACTGATGGATTTCCTGTCCAACGCAGCCTCGGAAGAGATTTTCCGGCAGGGGTTGTACTGAACGGTCACGTCCAGCCCGCCTACGCGCAAACGCTTCACCTCAGCCTTCTTGAGATTGCGATAATTCTCCGCGGCCAACGGCCAGACCGAAAGCTGATCATTTATGAATTTGTCAATTTGATTATCCATCAGAGCAATGCTAACAAAGTTTCCTTGATCGATTTGAATTCCTGCTCGAAATTCGGTGTGAACAGTCCCATGCCGAGATTCGATTCTATCTCGGACATGTTCCAGTAACGTCCTTCAGCAACCTCGTCATTGTCAGGCTTCAGGACGAAGCCGCCAACCGTGGCGAAGACATTCACAAGCTCCTTCTCACGAGTTGACTCCCAGACATAGGATTTCAGATAGACAGGATTGAAGTCCCGGAATCCCAACTCCTCGGATGATTCCCTGTAAAGGGCTTCCTCCAGATTTTCGCCATAATCCACATGACCGCCTACAGCAGTGTCCCAAAGCCCGGGAAGCAATTCTTTCTTCATGGAACGCTTCTGGACGTAGAGGCACCCCTCTCGGTTGATTATGTGCAGATGGATGACCGGATGCAGGAGTTTTGATCCGTCATGCACGGTCTTTCTCGTGGCCTGACCGATGACCAAGCCATTCTCCTCCACGACAGGGACCATCTCTCCGCATGCGCGCTGACGATCGCCGGGATTGTCAACGGACGGCAACGGGAGGATCGTGGCCGGAGCGGCAGGGTAGATCAACTCAAACATGGCGTCAGGCTATGGCTACCAGAATCAGCAGCTGGGCCACAAGCACCCTCATGAACATGGACAGCGGATAGACAGTCGCATAGTTCACCGAAGGATAATCCGTCCCGTATGCCCCTTGGGTGAATGCCAGGACAGCCGGGTCGGTGGTGCCACCGGAAATGAGACCACAAATCTGGTAGAAGTTAAGCTTGCAGACGTACCTTGCGATAAGTCCGATCGTGCAGACAGGGATGAATGTGATCAGCGCTCCGTAGAGAATCCACCAGTAACCTCCACCAAGGATGGAACTTACGAAGTTCTGTCCGGCTCCCAAACCGACCGCGGCCATGAAGAAGGATATTCCCATCTCCCTGACCATCAGGTTGGCGCTTTGAGTCGTGTAAGTCGTGATCTTCCACTTCGGCCCGAAATAGCCGAGCAGGATCGCTATGATCAGAGGACCGCCCGCGAGACCGAGTTTGATAGGCTGCGGAATGCCGGGAATGGTGATAGGTATTGAGCCGAAGATCACACCGATTGCGATTCCGAAGAAAATCGGGATGAGGTTCGGACGGTTGAGTGTGGAGGCCTGGTTGCCCACAAGGTTGGCCACTTCATTGATTCCCACTTCAGGTCCCACCACCCTGAGGACATCCCCCATCTGGAGGATAAGGTTCGGCCTTGCCACAAGTCCTACACCGGATCTTATGACACGGGTGACGCTGACCCCGTAATTCGCCCGGATGTTGAGATTCCTCAACGTCGCACCTGTCAAAGAGGACTTCGTCACGGTGATTTTCCTGTGGACCATCTTGGTGTCAATCTGTTCCCAGTCCTGAAGATGCATCGGGACTTCCTCTCCGAAAGTGATCCTGACAGACTCCACATTATTCTGTGATGTGACGATCAGAAGCTTGTCCCCCTTCTGGAGAACAGTGTCCTGCTTCGGGATGGACATAATCCCGTCCCTGAGAAGCCGCGAGATCACAATCGAATTGTCCAGATCCCTTGTGGCCTCCTTGATGGTAAGTCCGAAAATCGCAGGATTCTCAACCTCACAGTGAACACGTCTCGCCACGTCCTCGTTGCCGTCGGCATCATCGAGCTCGGCCTTTTCCTTGTCGAGATCCACTTTGAACACGGCCTTGAAAAGCATGATCAGTCCGATCACAAGCAGAACGCCCAACGGGTACGCGACAGCATAGGCCGAAGCAAGTCCTGAGGTCGTGGAAGCGATGTCGGACGCAAGGCAGTTCTCAGCCCGCATGGAATCCGCCATGGTCTGCTGGGCGGCGCCAAGCCCGGGAGTGTTGGTCACGGCTCCGGACATCACTCCGACCATGGTCTTGAGATCCTCCCCGGTGACGAGATGAATCGCAACCGTCACACCCACGGCAAGCAGCACAAGAAAGACGGCAAGCAAATTCAATTGCAGCCCTCCCTTCTTGAACGAATGGAAGAATCCGGGACCGACCTGAAGTCCGATCGAGAACACGAACAGGATCAGGCCGAAGTCTTTCATGAAGCTCAGCACGGTGGAATCAACCCTAAGACCGAAATGGCTCAGAAGGATCGCCACAAACAGAATCCACGTGGAACCGATGGAGACACCTTTGACCTTGAATTTACCAAGATACAGTCCTGTCGCCACCACTACAGCGAAAACCAGGATGGAATGGGCGATTCCCGCCCCAAAAAACAAATCTCGCATACCTTACTTAAATCTGTACGATTAAAAATCTATCCGCGCGCAAAAGCACGTCTTGTCTTCAATTCTACCTTCTATGAAATATGTCTTGCTCCCGTCACATTCCTCACTGCCTCTGAATATTCTCACGACCTCCCCGGGCCTCGTCTCCTTGACGAAGTTGATGCTGATGCTCTTCACAGGGTTGCCGACGACTTCGTTATAGTCAATGCTGTCCATGGCCCAGACCACATAGCGGGCGTTGTTTGTGTGCCCAAGGACATCGATGTCGGAATATGCCGCAATGTGGCGGCCAACCTCCTCCGCGGGGATATTCTTTGGCATGACGACCTTTCCGCAAGGGATCTCGACCGCATTGTCCAGGCATTGGGTTGCCGCCGGAACCATATTCAGAACCTCATCGCCGCGCACCAGCCTTCTGGTCTGCACATTCATCACTATCCACGAGGACGTGCAGAGCACCAGAGCCTTTGACTTGTCCGCGAAGTCGGTGTCGCCCAACCTTCTGAGTTCGAAATCGCGCAGGAAAAACAAACCGTCCTGGCCTTTATGCCATGTGTAGAGTGTCGTCTCGTCCGTCCATTTCGGAGGATTCTGAAAGTCAATCCGCATCCTGGACAGAACCCATGCGGTGTGATGCCTCTGGAGATCGTCGTAGCCGAAGTGAAGGGCTCCGGCCGCCAGATACGCCATTTCCTGAGCGTGATCCATGAAAGCGGCGGGCTTCAGGCGGAATGACGCGTCCGTGTCGTAACACGGAATCGTTATGTCGGTGCTGAATCTATTATCTGAGACACTCACTTTTTCCATAGCCGTCAATAATTTATGATCCTCAATTCCTCAGGAGTATAGAGGATCGAGTCGATGAAGTCGGGAGCGACATGAGCGAGGAGCATGAATATCCCGAACGCCAACAACGCCGCTCCTACCACGCTTGCGGCCGCTATCGCAGCCACCTTCCATCCTCGTTTCTTTCCCGCATGAGGTTCTTCCATTTCCTCTTCGTCCGGTCGCCGGGTCACTTTCTCCGGATCATCAATCAGCTGCCGAAGCGCGGCCACACTCTGTGCCACCTCATCAGGGGTTTCCTCATGAGTCTTCAGCGACACCGGCTCCAATCCCACACCATAAGGATAAATGTCCAGCTCCTCGTCAGCTATAAAGAAAAAAGTGTTCTCTTTGGTCGCGCGCAGACGCCCCAGCCCTGGAAAAACCACAATCTTCTTAGTCTGAAGTGTGTTCCTCAACCCGGAGATGAACTCCGAAAGAATCTTCCTCGAAGTCTCGAAATCAGTCCCGTTCGCCTTGGAATAGAACTCTGTCAGCAACCTGTCATCGTCAGCCCCACGCTGCCTGAAAGACAGTTTCCGGTAAGGAGGATTGATCGTGTACCCTTTGTCAGAAAAAGTCGAAGGCATCACCTCGGAGACGAAAGTCCCCAAGCCAGACAGCGTAACCTCATCATTATCAAGGATCAAATCCTTGATCATCTCTGAAAACAAGTCTATGTCCATTTTCCTCCTCCGAGAAATTCGCACAAAGGTACACAAAAAAACTACAAAAAATTTGCATTAATCAGTTTTTGTTGTACCTTTGCACTCCCGAAAGGAACAATCAACCGAAAGGTTGGCAAAATTCCTCAATAGCTCAGTTGGTTAGAGCACCTGACTGTTAATCAGGGGGTCGCAGGTTCAAGTCCTGCTTGAGGAGCCAAAGCGGACAAATCATCAGAAATGACGGTTTGTCCGTTTTTCTTTTCCTCATAACCCACTGATTTCAAAGGATATTGAAAGAAGAATTCATTTTTGGAAAGAGGTTCAATATCGTCATTTTTCTTGCTCCAGACAAAACCCTCCGGAAAGACAAGATTCTGGATGTGGCGTTTCTGACCAAGACTTGCCAACTGCCATAATTTCAACATATTATCTTTAAGCCCAAGTCCAAAATCAATGTAATTGTCGAGGTTCAATATTTCTTTGTGCCTCTCATCAAGTTCTGCTTGAATAGCGTCTCTTTCAGCCTCCAATCTCTCTAACTGACGTGAACATATATCCCGTACTTTGGGAGACGTTGACATCGCAAGATTATATTCGACCGTATCTATTTCCTTTTCCTTATTTGTCAGGTTCGTCTTAATGGCTTTCACCTCTTCTTGGTTATCCTTATTCAGTATCGGAAATGCCTTTCTTAACTGCAATGTCAATACTTCGGTAAGTTCATCTGGAATAGTGATACCGTCAATCCACCCCTCAAATTCAGAATTAGCTTTCAA
Source organism: Bacteroidaceae bacterium (assembly GCA_963642795.1). GTDB lineage: Bacteria > Bacteroidota > Bacteroidia > Bacteroidales > UBA932 > Cryptobacteroides. The sequence continues at coordinate 41,285 of CAVIHT010000010.1, read as the reverse complement.
TGTCGAAACATTGCATCTGCAATTCTTATGGCTGCACACATAATACCCTACCTCCCTACCGTACTTCTTTCTCATCTTGGTACTTAATGAAGCCGTCAGATTATGACCGCATACGGGGCATTTCAGCGACCCTAAAAGCGGAGCATACTCTTTGTTCGTTTTTGTCTCATACCCCTTTGAATGCGCCTCTTTTATGATATTATTAACCTTATAGAAATTAGCCAATGACACCAACGGTTCCTGTGTTCCTTTGATTACGTCTCCCTCCAAAAATGGATGCGAGAAATAGCCGGCATAAAAGACATTATGGAATATCTCCGACCACCTTTGCTTGCTCAAATCCAACCCCATTATTTTCATCCTTTGCCTCACTTCCTCATTAGACAGATTTTCATCCGCTTTCATCCTAAACGCCTTGCGGATTAGGACACCTTGCTCATTCACTGTAATCCTCTGCTCTTTTCTGGTAGTAACCATATCGTAGCCTATCGGTACTTTCGCCACCCAACGTCCAGACCTCAACGCTTTGGTTCCAGCATCCCGAACCGCTCTGGACTTAACGGCATTATCGTGACGAGCATTGACCAACTCCACACCTTGCATCCATTCCCCCTCTGCCGTCCTTGCGTCATAATCCGATGTTGCCGAAAAGACAGTCACTCCCTTACGCTTTAGTTCATCGACAATGGAAAAAGACTCTGTTCCAGTCCTTGAAAAACGGCTTGTTGAATATACTATCACCGCATCTATCCTATTCTTCTTATCCTTTACGAATTTCAACATAGAGTTAAATCTCTTTCGGTTCGCATCAGACTTCGCACTTTCGTGTTCTCCCTCAAAAGTTTTCGCCACGTCATAGTGATGCCTTTCCGCCCACTTGTTACATACGTCTATCTGCACCTCTGGACTGTAACCAAACTCTTGTTCCTTACTGCTCACACGTTGGTATATTACGGCTCTACCGCCTTTCTTCAACTCTGTCTTTTTCCCTTTTGCAAAGGCTTGCAATCTATCTTCATTTTTCATCATCTCTTTCTTTTGATTTCAACACATTATAAACAATTACAGCATAGTCGGCAAGAAACTCAGTTACCGCTGCTGCCTGCTCTTCATCTATGTTCTTAAAAAAGTCAAATCCACGTAATTCATCCGTGCTTAATTTTATACCGTTCAACTTTGATATTTCATTTCATCGCTCTAACGCTGCGACCGCTTATTCGCTTTCGGCTCCGCTCTCCATACGAGGAAATCAGTCTTTGTTCGCCAAGGAATGCTACGACCTTTGGACACGATGTGACCACTAAAAATCCTTATTACATTGTCTTTGAAAATTTGGAATGCCTAACGGCTTATTCTTATAGAAAGATGAAAAGATTCTATGATTATCTTTCTGTGTATAAAAATACAAAAATCGGTCTGGGAAAGCAACTGTCACACCAATCACTTTTGGGTGTTTTTGGACTACCAAAATCTGCCCGCCAGTATCTTCAAATATGCAATGACAGGGGGTGTTGTCATCATAACCTGCCATTGTTCTTGATAATGTCTTTCCAATCGAGTTTCTCCCTCCCCTTTGTGAATCTAATCACAGAAGATAACTGATAATAGAACATATCAGTCAAGAACGTTTGGTCATATATCATATTCAGGTCTTGGGACACATCCAGACGCTTGCAATAATCTTTGATTTCAGCATTGTTCAAATGCACCTCCAGACGGTACAGTCGTTTAGGGTTTCCGTAAAATTCATTGATGTAATCCTTATGCGATGCCTCCGAAATCTCATTCCCTTTGTTGTAGGCTTGGACTGTCACGCCCTTGGTTTTGTCGTGTGAGGCTTTGGACTGTTTGACATACACGGTCAAGTTTTTCAAGCGTTCAAGGCTTGTTGAATAGGTTAGGTTGAGGTGCTTGACAATAGCCTTTCTATCCTTTATCGCTTTTCCATTGATGATTGTTGTCACATCCTCCCTATGCCACATTCTTCTCATCAACCGTGCGATGTCTATCTTTGCGTCAATGGCTATGTCCAGGGAAGTGAAATTGTGAAAGCACATACCAAGCATTTCCGGGATTGTCAGTGTGTATTGGAGCAAGTCAAAATCATACAAGACATAATTCTCCACACGATAAAAGAAGTAATCGGAAACCTCAACATCCCCATATCGCCCGAATCGTGCGGTCGCTACTTTTTTACGTTCATTTATGCCTCCGACACACACATCATAAGCATATTTGAAATGATGGCTTGTTGTTCGATAGAAAGAAAAATTCGCCGGTTCATAACTTTTCAGATAATTAAAATTTGCCGGATCATAACTTTTAGAATATAAATTTCCCGAATCATAACTTTCTCCATAATTAACAGAAGCCAAGTCTTCCAATACTGTCATATCTGCCTCATAACATATTTTTAATTCATCAATGATTGTTTTTCCAATCTCATACGCCATATTTTTAAGTGATTAATCCCATTATTCTTTTTAGGTTATCATTCTAACCTTACTTGAAATAAATATAGCGCATAGGGTGAATTAGTAAAGACTTCCTCAATTATCAGAAATCTTTTGCGACCAATGGCAAGATTTCCTTAACCTGACGGTCAGTATAGACTTTGCCGATAAGGTAGCAAGCCGAAAAGATTGCGTCCTCAACTGGAGGGATAAACTCCTCTGGCGTGTCACCAAACGGTTCAGAGGAAATCCCGAAGTCCTTAAAGAACACATATCCGTCAGTTTCTACTGTTATTTTCATATCCAGATGGGTTCAAAACTAATGTGGGTTCAAAATAATCGCCATACGGTTACCGAAGCGATGTCACATCGGGGTCAGAATAGTCTTTGTTTTTTCTGAACCTTACAAGACAAACTCTTTCTTCAACCTTTTGACCGTGGAAACCGACACATCACATAACTTGGCGGTGTCTCTGATGCTCTTTCCCTGCTTCAAGGATTTGAGGACTTTTGAATATTCCTCTGATTTCCTCTCTATGGACTTGACCGCACCTTTAGGGCGACCAAAGCCAACCTCCGCAAGGGTCTTGCCCTCCGCTTTCGCCTCCGCTATTTTCTTCGACCGTGCATCGTTGAGGCGGAACTTGATGCTATCCCTTTCGATGCTTGCGCACGTTGATATTACGCTGATGAATATGGCAAGAAATGGATTTTCAGAGCCGTCTTCAAGATAAAGCGACATCTGCTCTTTCTGGAAGTAACAGTTGATGTGATTGTCGAGGCAGAACTTCACGGATTCCAGAACCTGCCAAATCGCACGTCCCATTCTGTCAATAGAACTGAAATAGATGATGTCCACGGAATTGTCCTTTGCATAGTTGAGGCATTCCAATAAGACGAGGCGTTCTGAATTCTTCTTCGCTCCGCTGATATGTTCGGTGAAAGGTTCGTGTACAAGGCAGTCGTGATTCGCCTCTATCAACCTTGAAAGGCTATAAGTCTGCCTATCCGTACTTTGTCGGTCTCCCTCCGAAGATACACGTCCGTAAATCAAGCAAGTTCTGTTCATTTTCCCTTGAATTAAGTTAAACTTCACTTTAATCGAGCCTCAACGGCTTCACAGAACAAATATCAGGATTATTTTTAATATATGCAATTTTAATAATGATTATTTTTAATTTTCGCACGTCTTAAATATCTTTTGGTTATATTTGTGAGATAACGTCAAAAGTATGTTGGTTAACGGGAAGCAAGAAAGAGCCGTCATTCATCTGGAACTCAACGGCAAACACTACTATTACGGGAACTTAAAGGCTCTCTGTGATAGTTGGGACAAAGAGGATATAGGCATAGCGTACAATTACCTAAAGAACTATGGGATTAGCGAGGACAAGCCATATATCGGAAAGAAATGTATAATCAGGAAAGGCGCAATCATCACCTCTCCTCACAAGGCATAACCTCAACGATATGGATTTCATTGATTTGTTTGCAGGAATTGGAGGAATACGGCTACCCTATGACGAATTAGGGCATCACTGCGTATTCTCATCAGAGTGGGACAAGGCAGCAGCCGACACCTACGAAGCCAATTTTGGAGAAAGACCGCAAGGCGACATAACGAAAATCAAAGCCGAGGATATTCCTCCACACCAACTACTATTGGCAGGGTTTCCGTGCCAAGCATTCTCCATAATGGGGAAGAGAGAGGGATTTGCTGATACCAGAGGCACGATGTTTTTTGAAATAGAGAGAATACTGCAATATCACCGTCCTGCGGTAATAATGTTGGAGAATGTCAAGCAGTTGGTAAGTCACGACCACGGCAACACATTCAAAGTCATAAAGGAAAAACTAAATGCGCTTGGCTACCATTTGAAGTGGAAAGTCCTCAACGCTCTGGATTTTGGCGTACCTCAAAAGAGAGAGAGGGTCATCATTGTCGGTTTTCTATCACAGGCAAGGCAAGAGGCTTTCAATTTCGATTTTCCTATTGTACCATACAACCTAAAGGACATACTTGAACCAGATGGTGACATTGATGCTTCCTATTACGCATCAGAGCACATTTTGAACAAAAGGCGTGAAAGAACTGCCGGGAAAGATGTTTTCTACCCATCAGTATGGCACGAGAACAAAGCAGGTGACATTTCCATACACCCCTATGCTTGCGCATTAAGGACTGGAGCCTCATACAACTACCAATTGATAAACGGAGTGAGAAGACCAACCTCCAGAGAACTTTTGCGTTTTCAAGGGTTTCCAGACACCTATAAAATCGTGGTCAGTCACCAAGAAATTCGGAGGCAGACTGGAAATTCAGTAGCCGTCCCAATGATAAGGGCAATAGCAACAGAAATCACAAACATCGTTAATAACATAGATTGGAATGGCAAATATCAATGACAACGAAATTCACGTTCCAAGATTGAGGGACGGTCATCGTATTCCCTACGGTGAAAGATACCCCTTAAACGAAATGCCAGAATCGCTCATAAAGAAGATTGGTGGTTATTTGGTATATCTTCTATACATCGGTAGGAAAGACATCTCTGGAGAGGATTGGGGTGATGCCTTTGCCGATGCGATTATGGGGACACATTTTGATTCTCCAGTAGGGATTGCTGATGTAGGGGTAAGAGGAATGGCGTATTCAATGAAAACAGTCAAGACCACAAACCCTTTCTCCTGCGATAAAGTAAGGCTAATTAGTGGCAGATGCTCCCCAGATTATTCCTACGGAATCACAGACCCACACGAAGATATTCAAAAGACGGGAAGAGCGGTTCTTGAAATTTGGAATGAAAGGGTCAACATTGCACACGAAGAATTCAACCCCGTGCGGACATCAATTCTCGTTCGTTCTTATGACCTGCTTTCCTATGTGTTATTTGAGGAAGACACCAATAGGTATAGGGTTTCAGATTACGAATGGAAAACAAATCCTAATGGAAATCTCATTGGCATAAACAAGGACACCAAGGAACAATGCTTCACTTGGCAACCACACGGTTCACAGTTTACCATTCACACTAAAGTTCCAGAGGATGCGGTAAAATTCAGAATCAAGCGACCGCCAACAATCACGAAAAGCAACGTGCTTGAAAGCATCCATTTTGATGACTCTTGGGTCAACATCATACGGTAATAAAGAATGGTTATCCGCCGGATCATCGGCGAATAACCATTCCTTTTTTCAGACTAAATCTTCCACTGTCGTTTCATCTTGCTCTAATCCTATTCGGTCATCGGGGAAATTGGAATCATCACGCCAATATCGTATTTCACCTTGACGGATAGCCTCTCTATGTGCGTGGGTCTTCGGACGACCTGTAAGCGCACGGCTGATTTTAGCCTTGGTCTCTTTAGACAGATGCCGGGAAGTACGTTTATATTCATTGCTGCTCATACATCATCGCTTTTCTCTATAAATAGTCGTCAGATTAGATTATTGTGGTTAGTAAAGGCTCTTTCAGTGGAATTCAAAGAAACCAGCACAAGCAACCGTTTGACATCTTAAAATGAGCCTTTTTCGCACAGAAATTACTCAGTAAACTAATGGCAATGTTGAGGTAGGTAAATTGTCCTCAAAAACACGGTTAAATCTCCCGAATACTGACCTTACACGCAATCTTTCAATATTAGATATTTTAGGTAAGTTATACCTCACATCACAATAATCACTGTAAAATTTTCACGTCAAACTGTTAGCCACCTATCACACTTAAGACCCTCCACATTATACAAAAGGGGGATTACAGAAGTGAAATATAGAAATTGACCGACACAATGCAGATAGACTTAAGGCTATATGAAAATAGAGCTGCGATGATTGCAGGCGTTTCATTTGTTCTTTTCACAGACTGACATCAACGGTCTCAACCAATGAATATTGTCATCTATGAACCGAACGACTTTTTTGAAGTCTCTCCAAAGGTTCAACATTTCGAGGTCCGGGGGAGCCAAAGCGGACAAATCATCAGAAATGACGGTTTGTCCGTTTTTCTTTTCCTCATAACCCACTGATTCCGGATCAATTCCAAAACTCATTTTTGGGAAGAGGCTCAATATTCTATTCCGTCCTTACGACCGGCGGTGCCAGCGGTACAAATGACTCCTCATCAAAGCCTTCCATCTGGCTTTCATTGTAGGCCTGCGACACGGCCGAACGGTTGACCGCATCGTAAGACGCGAATGCCTCGAAATCATATTCCCACCCGCTTGGTTCAGACAATTTCATGATTCTCTTGAATATGGCCTCCCTTGAAGGTGCGTTGAATCCTCCGGCATTATGCCGCATGATGCTGTAGTCTGTCGGTCTGTAGGCACCGTAACGGAACGTAAGACCGCCTTCATAGATTCCGACCTGGCCCGAATAGCGAGGATCAGAGATAAAATGAGCCCAGTGAACCTCCTTCGGATCGTTTGTGACATCGGCGTTCGGATAAAACCCGTAATTGGTGAACCATTCCTTGTGACTTTGCACCTTGTCATCGGTTATCGTCTGTTCGTAGAAATATTCATCGGCCAGCTTCGCAAATCCGTGACCGCCAGCTTCATGCCTAAGCACCTTGCCGAAGTCTTCCGTTTTGTAGTTGACGATCGGAATGTAGGCAATCGCCTTGCCGTTCGACCACATGTAGGTGGTACCGGCGTATTTCGAGGAGTTCAGAATCACCACTTCAAGCGTGTTCCAGACAGTCAGCCAATTGATTCCATCCACTTTGTAGGCATACTGGAAGACCTTGCTGTCGTCGCCTCCGACATAGGTCCCCGTTCCGAACTTGCACGCAAAGGCCGTGCTGCCGTCAAAAGTCCTTCCGTCCGACTCAACCGCGACAGAATACACATCGAACCTGTCCCGGAATGACTTGTAAGGCTCCTCGGCGAAAAACTCTTCCATCGTACGATCGGCCCATTTGTCAAATGACGACATCACCTCGCCTTCCGAGGCAGTAAGATCATCCTTGGTGAAGCCGTCTCCCATGATCACGATCTTTATTCCTTTGCCGACAGAATGGGTCTGGAGAGTGCTCACAATGCCTTCCTGAACAATCACTATCTCCCCTGCGATGCCGGCCGACTTGCTCTCGATCCGTACGACAGCGCTTCTGGCGCTCTCTCCGTCATTTCTCTCACAATGAAAAACAAGCTGATCTTGACGCATCGCCCTTGTATTCCGTCCGGAGCATTTCAACCAAGACACCGCTTCTTCCGGAATGTTCACAGAATAATCGACATCGGCGGACACAGTGACAGTAAAATCTCCGGAATTTCTTGTCATTGAATATGTCTCCTCGGGAGTGATGATGCTGCCTCCCACGAAATCCAAGCACCTTACTATGGTCTTTGACTCTCCCTCGTAGACCAGCACCACAACCTCGCCGTCGGTGAACGGCGAAGGCGCTGTGACAACGATCTCTCCTTCCGAGTCATTGTTCCTTTTGACCGAAGCTTTCCATCCATTCTGGGCAAACGCCTTGACCGTCACAGTTCCGGTGGCGTTCAGGACCTGATACTTGACATTCCTTGTCTCCCCCGCATTGAATTTGAATGTTCCATAGTCCGGGAACCGGAGTCCCAGGTCTGAAGATTTCTTGGCAAGCTCAAGCACAGTACCATCCATGAGTGTGACAGCCAAAGCGTCACCATCATCAACCACGCTTGAGAAGAAAGAGTCCCCGCCCTCGCCAGTCGCTTTCGACAGTTTCGTCCAGGTCTTCCGTCCATCATAAGAAACGTACCACCAGCCATCGTCTATCTTCAATTCCGGCGCTGTGCCTTCAGCGTTTATCCTGTTGCCGGTTCCCGAACCATCGTAGATCCAATCCCCGTCCATGGTCCAATAATACTTCCCGTCGGTGTGCTTCCTTATTCCGATAACAGGAGTGTGGCCATCCTTGCCATTGTAGATGGTGACAGTGCCACTTTTACTGAACGCGATCGAGTACCCGACAACAGTCCCGTCCTTTATGACCTCCACCACATTCGTCACGTAATCATTACCCTGCAATGCGTTGACAATGGTAGTCAAGGTCTTGAGATCCTGATTGAACCCGCGGCACTGCTCTTCCAAAGCCGTTATCCTGGCTTCATTCTCATTGACTTTGTTCCAGATCTCGGAATCGTCGTACTTGCACGACACAAGTCCGTAAAGCATGACTACAACAACAAATAGTGCCTTTTTCATCTTTGTTCAATTTAGAAGCTGTTTAAAATAAGTCCTATTTTATTACGCGGCCTTCCCGGCCATTTTCATCTTTCTCATCGGTCACGTAGCTACGGCTACGCTTCATCTCCCAAAGCCGAAACTGTCTCGAAAATTCTGCATAAAAAATGCGGTAACCATTTTCAAACAGCTTCTTATACGCATTTGGCTAATAACATTCAAAGTTAGCATAATTAACAGAATAAAGTGTTTTGTCGTTTTCAAAAAGTTTGTTAACTTTGACTCATCGCCCCACAGAACACTCCGGGCGACACCCGGTCCCATAGCTCAGTTGGTTAGAGCATCTGACTCATAATCAGGGGGTCGTAGGATCATGCCCTACTGGGACCACGAAGAGAGGAGGCGCATTTCTGCGTCTCCTCTCTTCGTGGTTCTAATTTCCAACCACCCCAGTCACTTTGCGTGGAGCCACATTTCAACAATGCATCCGCGCGCTGGCAGCCGGGCGGCAAACGGAACTACTTCACGCGAAGTTTCCTGCCGAGACGGAGGGTGGTGGTCTCATTGATGCCGTTGAGCCGGCACAGCGCCTTGACGGAAGTGTGGTACTTCCGGGCAAGAGCGCCAAGGGTGTCTCCCTGACGGATTGTGTGATACTGGGCGGCGGCAGCGGCCTTTCTCTCGGCCTCGGCCTTCTTTGCGGCCTCCTCCTTGTCCCTTGCATCGCCTTCAAGGATGTCGATCTCCTCCTGCTCGCTCTCAGGAACGTACTTGCTGTTCGCGTTCAAATACTTCTTCTTAAGGACAAACAGCCTGTGCCTCAACGTACCGGAATGGAAATCTATCAGCCATTCAGGATCAAACGCGTAGCCCTTATAACGGGTCTCGAAATGCAGATGAGGTCCCGTCGAACGGCCGGTCGAACCCCCTAAGCCGATGATCGTGCCGGCGTTCACCCACTGGTCATCCTCCACATAGATCTTTGAAAGATGCCCGTAAAAAGTCTCAAGCCCGTTGTCGTGACGAAGAATCACAAGATTGCCGTAGCCTTTGTAGTACTTTGAGATCCGCACCTTTCCGTCAAACGCGGCATAGACCGGAGTGCCTGTGTGCAGAGGGAGATCCACTCCCTGATGGCGGCGGCGGTGGCGGTAGCCGAACTTTGAATATACCTCCGTCTGATTGGGGCACCTGTACTCGCTCAGGGTGTCAACAATCCAAAGCGCTATCTCATCGGGAAGCTCATCAAGCGGAACATGGTAGGGATCCGGATGATCGTGGGTCCAGAACTCGTTGAAGACCTGATGGTCCCTTGCGTAGCCGGGGTCCTTGAAGTACTTCCAGGTGTTGTCCGAAAGGAGCAGGATCTTGATGTGCGGGTCGGCGGTGTCAATCGTGTCCAGAGTCTCGGCCCTGTTCAGATCCAATGACTGCACGGACTCCCTGGAGATCCGCGGAACAAGAATCTCCGCCTGTTTCTTTGTCTTTATCGTAGAGTCCTGCGCCGCGGCCGGGGACACGGACTGAATCGCGGCAAGAGCCGTTGCAATGATGGCTCCTAAGAATTTCACACGCTCCATCCCACCTAAAGTTTAGCGTTGAACCTCTCGGCGAGAAGCCTCTTCGTCTCTCCGACCTTTTCCTCCAGAAGAGCCTCCGACGTGGCCTCGCAGATGAATCTCAGATAAGGCTCCGTGTTGGAAGGACGGATGTTGAACCACCAGTCCGGGAACTCGACCCTGTAGCCGTCGAAATCCATCTCGGCTGTCGGAGTCTCTTTAGAGACGAAATAGTCCTTGACAGCGTCCATCGCGCCTTTCTTGTCCTCAAGACGGAAGTTGATCTCGCCGGAGTTCCGGTAGCGCGCGATCCTGCCGATGAGTTCATGAAGTGTGACACCTTTCTTCTTCATGGCGGTGACAACCTTCAGAATCAGGATCGATGCGAGAAGACCGCTGTCCGAGTAGAAGAAATCACGGAAATAGTAATGTCCGGCAAGTTCTCCGCCCCACACTCCGTCAAGCTCACGGAGTTTCCTCGCGGCGAAAGCACGTCCTACCTTCCAGGTAGCCATCCTGCATCCCATCGGAGCGAGGTACTCCCCTACCGCCTTTGAACTGCGGATGTCCTGAAGCACTGTTCCGGTCTCGTGCCTCTCATCGATGAAATAGTGGCCGAGAACAGCGATCATAAGGTCGGGAGAGACAAACTGACCCTCGTTGTCCACGAACATCACACGGTCGGCGTCACCGTCGTAGATGACCCCTATGTCCGCACCGGTCTTTCTCACCAAAGCCTGAAGCGGCTCGACATTCTTAGGAATCAGCGGGTTAGGCTCATGGTTCGGGAAATTGCCGTCCATGTCCTCAAATATGTAGGCCGGCCCGTCACCGAAAATCTCACGTGCGTAAAGGCTTGACATTCCGTTTGAAAGGTCGAAAGCGATCTTGATGTCGGAATAGTCCCCCTTGAACTTCAGCAGGAAGTCAAGGTAGTCTTTGTGAATATCCTTGAGAATGACCCGACCCCTCTTCCCGGCCACAGGTGTAGGTCTCCCGCTCTCGATCCATTCCTGAATCTGTCCGAGACCGGAGTCCAGACCTACAGGGAGGGCGTTCTCCCTGGAGACCTTCATTCCGTTGTATTCCTTTGGATTGTGCGAGGCCGTGATCTGTACGGAAGCCTTGAATCCGTAGTTGGCGGTTCCGAAATAGACCATCGGAGTCGTGCTGAGGCCAATGTCATAGACATCGGCTCCGGCATCGGTGATTCCCTTTACGAGATATTCATGGATCTCCGGAGAGGAGACCCTGCAGTCGCGGCCGACAAGAACCTTGTCAGTGCCAAGAAGTTCAGGAAGAAAATAGCCCACTTTGTAGGCTGTGTCACGGTCGAAGTCAACATTATAGACTCCGCGTATGTCATACGCGTGAAATGCCCCCATAGCAATAATGATTATTTAATTTTCGTGGCGTACCTTGCAAAAACCTTTCCTTTCGCGATGTTCTGAAGTTTTTTCGAAATGATCTTCCTGCGGATCGGGACGACGTGATCCACGAACAGGTCTCCGTCCAAGTGAGACATCTCGTGCTGCACCATGCGGCAGGCGAACTTGTCGAAAGTCTCGGTAACCTTTTCGAAATCAGAGTTGTAATATTCAACTGTCATGCTCTGTGGCCTCACCACGTCGCAATAGATGCCGGGGATGCTGAGGCAGCCTTCGGAATATTCACACTTCCTGTCGCTCTCCTCCAGGATGACCGGGTTAATCATCACCCTCTTGAAATCAGCGAGATAGGGATAGACATCCACCATGCCTGTGCCATCGACGATGAGGATTCTCACACTCTCGCCCACCTGCGGAGCGGCCAGTCCGCAACCCTCTGATTTGGCAAGGGTCTCCTCCATGTCGGACACCAGTCTGGTGATCTTTTCCTTTTCCGAGAGATCCGCCGGAGCGGCTTTCAGCCTGAGAACCTCCGAGCCATATAAATAAATAGGTAATATCATAACTCTAACCTTTAGTTTCTGTTTGTCCTGTCAAGATAGCTCTGTAGGATGATCGCGGCGCTGATCTTGTCCACTGATGTCTTGTCACGGCGATCCTTCGCCTTCATGCCTCCGTCGATCATCGCCCGATGCGCAAGCACGGAAGTGAACCTCTCGTCCTCAAGGGTCACCGGAATGTCCGGGAAAGCCTTGGCGAGATTCTTCAGGAATATGTCCACGTCAGCGGCGGCCTCGGACGGTTTGTTGTTCATGTTCATCGGATAACCGACCACAAAGCGTGTTATGACCTCCTTTTGAGCATAATTTTTGATATATTCTATTATCTTTGCAGCCGGAACCGTGTCCAGGGCTGAGGCAAATATACCCAGCGGATCGCTTACCGCGACCCCAACGCGCTTGCGTCCGTAATCTATGCCGATGATCCTGTCCATAGTTGTAATCCGCAAAGTTAACGAAAAAGGCTTTCAAGTCAAAATCTTATGTCCAAACAGAAAAAAGGCGGCACTGGCAATAACCTCAGAGTCACGATAATGGATGATGACACCATAAACGAGCTGTGGTCAAAGAAATTCACAAAAGCTGGAGTTCTCGTGACAGCGATCACTGTAATCGTGGTCACCATCTCAGTAATCTTCTGCATCATAGCGTTCACCCCCGTACGCACCTTGATTCCCGGCTATCCTGACGCCCGAACAAGACACAACACCATCCAGAATGCCATCAGGATAGACTCTCTGGAGAATGTCATCACCAAATGGGAACTGTACTCCGAGAATCTGCGCAGGGTCGTCGACGGCCAGGAGCCGCTCAAGATCGACAGCCTGATGGAAGTCCGCAGGAACACCGCTTCCTCCGCCTCAGACATGAAGGAGATCGCGGAGAAGGACTCCCTGTTAAGAAAAGAAGTCTCGGAAGAGGACAAATTCGACATCAAGTCCAATCCCTCAAGGGTTCTTCCGATCGAAGGGATGCACTTCTTCACTCCTCTCAAGGGCGTGGTCTCGCAAGGCTACGACAAAGCGCTGCATCCTTACATCGACATCACGGCGCCGGAAAATTCCGTTGTGATCTCCATCCTTGACGGCACGGTGATCTCCGCCGGATGGACAGACACGGAAGGGTACACGATACGAATCCAGCATGAGGGCGACATAATCTCGGTCTATAAGCATAACCAGAAACTCATGAAGAAAACAGGCGACAAGGTCACGGCCGGAACTCCGATCGCGATTCTCGGCGGCACCGGCTCGACATCCGACGGAGATCATCTTCATTTTGAACTCTGGCACAAGGGAGAGGCGGTGGATCCGACAAAATACATTAGTTTCTGATGGAGAAAAGAAGAATAGCGATACTCGGTTCGACCGGTTCGATAGGCAAACAAACCCTGGATGTGATCAGGGAACACAGGGATCTGTTTGAGGTCGAGTTGCTTACCTGCAAGAGCAGTTGGGAATTGATGGCCGGTCAGGCAAAGGAGTTCGATGCCAACAGCGTCGTCATCTGCGACGAGACAAAATACAAAGATCTTTCCGACGCTTTGGACGGAAGCGACACGAAGGTGTTCGCAGGAATGAAATCCGTCTGCGATCTGGTGACGAGCGACCGGGTGGACATCGTGGTGGCGGCGATGGTAGGATTCAGCGGCCTGGCTCCTACGATGTCAGCGATAGGCGCGGGGAAGGTCATCGCGTTGGCGAACAAGGAGACCCTCGTGGCCGCCGGTTCGATCGTGATGGGAATGTCAAAGAAACATCATGCCCCGATCCTGCCCGTGGACTCGGAACACTCGGCGATATTCCAGTGCCTTCTGTCCGCACAGGGCAACGCCATACACAAAATACACTTGACAGCCTCAGGAGGCCCGTTCAGGACCTGGGACAGAGACCGGATCCGCACCGCCACAAAAGACATGGCTCTAAAGCATCCCAACTGGAACATGGGGGCGAAAATCACAATCGACTCGGCCACAATGATGAACAAGGGCTTCGAGGTGATCGAGGCGCGGTGGCTGTTCGACACCCCGGTCAGCAGGATCAACGTCGTCGTCCACCCCGAATCGATCATCCATTCGATGGTCGAATATGAGGACGGAGCCGTGATAGCCCAGCTCGCCAGCCCGGACATGCGGGAGCCTATACAGTTCGCCATCGGATTCCCCGAAAGGCTTCCTCTCGCAAACAAGAAACTGGATTTCGCGGAACTCGGCGGGATCACGTTCTTCAAGCCGGACACGGAGAAATTCCCGGCTTTGACGCTGGCCTACAAGGCGATGGAGAGGGGTGGGAATATCCCTTGCGCCCTGAACGCGGCGAACGAGGCGGCTGTGGCGGCGTACCTTCATGACAGGATTCCGTTCTACGGGATCACCGATGTGGTCGGAGAATGCATCGAATGCGCTCCGTTCATAGGCGAGCCGTCCGTCGAGGACATATTCAAGACAAACGAGGAAACATATTCATTGGCCCAAAGGAAGATTGAGGCCATCGCTAAGAAAAGTTGATGATGGTTGTTCTGATGAAGATTCTGCAAGTCGTTCTTGCGCTTTCCGTACTTATAGCGATCCACGAGTTCGGTCACTTCATTTTCGCGAAACTGTTCGGAATCAGGGTGGAGAAATTCTTCCTTTTCTTCGATGCCGGCGGCACCAAGCTGTTCAGCACCAAAGGGGAATGGTTTACCCGGATCTTCCCGAAAGCGAAGGATTGGGTAACCGAATATGGCATCGGCTGGCTGCCGCTTGGCGGCTACTGCAAGATCTGCGGGATGATAGACGAGTCAATGGATCTGGAGTCCATAAAAAAGGATCCGCAGCCATGGGAGTTCCGCACCAAGAAGGCCTGGCAGAGGCTTCTGGTGATGGGCGGAGGCGTGCTCTTCAATTTTCTGTTCGCCATCCTCATCTACATCTGCATCATGGCGGTCTGGGGAAACGCCTACATCAGCAACGAAGGCAGCCAGATCTACACCAATGAGTTAGGAGTGGAGCTCGGCTTCCGCAACGGCGACCACATCATCCGGATGGATGAATATGTCCCCGAGAATTTCGGGATGCTTCAGGCGGATCTCGCGCGCAGGAATGTCAGCAAAGTCACGGTCCTCAGGGACAAGGACACTGTGGACCTTTACATTGACAGATCGCTTATCGGGGCGGTACTCAACACTCCGGGGGTGTTCGACCTCGCCGTGCCGTTCGTGATCGACTCGGTGATAAGCGCCTCGGCCAATTCCGCGGCCGGGCTGATGCGCGATGACAGGATCATCGCTTTGGACAGTGTCGGCACACCGTTCGTGCAGGATTCCAGAGAATACCTCTCGGAACGCCGTGGCGGAACCGTCACGGCGACCATTCTCCGCGGGTCGGACACGCTTTCCGTTCCGCTTCAGGTGGACACGGCCGGAAGAATCGGCGCGTTCATGCGGATTCCAGGGGTGATGACAAAGGAATATTCATTGGTCAGCGCCATTCCGGCGGGATTCAAGTTGACTTTCGAGACCATCGGAGGCTACCTGCGGGATCTGAAACTGGTGGCTTCGCCAAGCACGGAGGCCTACAAGTCGGTGGGCAGCTTCATCGCCATCGGGCAGGTTTTCCCGGCGACATGGGACTGGTACAGGTTCCTGAATATTCTTGCGCTGCTCTCGATCATGCTCGGTGTGATGAACCTTCTGCCGATTCCCGCTCTTGATGGAGGGCACATCGTGTTCTGCCTTTACGAGATGATCACGGGGCGGAAGCCGAGCGACAAGTTCCTTACGGCGGCGCAGATTGTAGGGATGGCTCTGCTGCTTCTGCTGATGGTGTTGGCGTTCGGGAACGACATCGCCCGGTTGATCCGGTAAGGGAAGCGGTAGCTACGTGACTGATGACGACGATGGAAATGGCCGGAAAGGCCATGTAAGAAAAGAGATGAATCATTTCAAAACAGCTTCTTACATTGCCGACAATTTGAAATTCTTGGAAGTTTAGCGTAACTTTGCCGTCAGGAAAAAAAACACTCGAAAAAATGAGAGCCATATCAAAAATCGTCACCTATGCGATCGCTCTGGTCAGCGCGTTTTCCTGCGGGAACAACACGAAAACCCTCCTGCCTAATGTCTCCGGCAAGGCCGGCGAGGTCATCATTGTGGTCGGCAAGGACAACTGGGAAGGAAACCTCGGGAACGAGATCGGAAGCCTGTTGGCCAGAGACTGCGAGTACCTTCCGCAAAGGGAGCCGTTATATTCATTGGTAAACCTTTCGCCAGGCGCGTTCTCGGACATGTTCAAGCTTCACAGGAACATTGTGATTTTCAACATTGACTCAACGGTCGTCAGACAAGGAGTTGTCTATAGGACCGATGTCTGGGCCCATCCGCAGTGCGTGATCCAAATAAACGCATCCTGCGCCGATTCGGCGATTGTCGTCCTTGACAAGAACGGAGAGAACATCACCGGTGCCATCGAACAGGCGGAAAGGAACAGAGTCATCGCCAACACTCTCCTCTACGAGGAACCCAAATTAGGAGACGTTGTCGAAAGGATGATCGGCGGAAGAGTCCATTTCCCCGTAGGCTACAACCTCAAGAAGGTCACGGACGATTTCATCTGGATCGCCGATGAAAAGCAGTACAGCACTCAAGGCGTGTTCATCTACAAATACCCGGCGGTCGGCAACGATCCTTTCTCGGAAGAGAACATCATCGCAAGGCGCAATGCTTTCCTTAAGGAATATGTCCCAGCCACAGCCGAGAATTCCTACATGACGACAAGCGTGTTCGTAAAGCCGGGAATCAAGTTCATGAAATACCACGATCTCGATTTCGTTGAGACCAGAGGCCTTTGGGAGGTCTATAACGATTATATGGGCGGCCCGTTCGTGTCCCACTCCTTCTACAGCAAGGACGGCAAGGACATCATCGTGCTGGAGGCATGGGTCTATGCCCCGAAATATGACAAACGGCAGTATCTCAGACAGACAGAGTCTCTTTTGTACTCGTTTGAGTGGGGCAAGGATGGAAATGATGGCAAATAGGACAAATATCGCCCGAATTATTTTGTAAGGTCGAAAATTATCCATATATTTGCATCCCAATTTGGCAAGCAGCCTTAGTGGGCAAACCAGTTCGGTGGGTTCGTATAACGGTTAGTACTCGGGATTTTCATTCCCGCAATAGGAGTTCGATTCTCCTACCCACTACAAATATTAAAAAATAAGAACGATGGCAAATCACGCATCAGCAAAAAAGGCCAATCGCCAAAGCGAGAGGCGCAGATTGCATAATAAGTATTATGCAAAGACGACGAGGAACGCGATCCGCGCGATTCGTAACACCACAGACAAAAAGGCAGCCGAAGATGACGCTCCGAAGGTCTATAAGATGATTGACAAACTTGCGAAGATTGGGGTTATTCACAAGAACAAGGCCGCCAATCTGAAGAGTGGCATTGCGGTTTACATCAACAAACTCGCATAAAGGAACATCGAAAGGCAGTCTCCCGAGGCTGCCTTTTGAGCCGGAAGCCTATATGGCAATCGGGATGTAGCGCAGTTGGTAGCGCACTACGTTCGGGACGTAGGGGTCGTCCGTTCGAGTCGGATCATCCCGACAAAGGGGCTGACTAAAAAGCATTAGTCAAGCCCCTTTTTCTTATTTTTCAATTCTCAGAGATTTATTCTGACTTTGGGGTAACCCTCTTTGTCTTTATCTGGTGTTAGGATCGATGCCTCGGTGCCAGAACCGTGATGTGATGTCCGTCAAAGAATATGAATCCGCTTCGTGAGCCACTTTGTAGAGACGCTGGTTTGTCGTGCGAGAGTTCAGCGGGCCGAGCGACTCAATGTATGGACCGACCTTGACATAATCAAAAACTCTGAATATTCCGTCTTCAACCGATTTCCGTCCCGAGTACAAGGCTGCGGCGAGACCTTTCGAGCGGACGTGGGCGGCCAGCCTCAACAAGGATTCCCGGTCTCTTCCCTCGCCGAGGAACAGGAAGCAGTCCACTCCGAAATTGTCAGCAATCAGAGAATCGATCACATCCTCTGTCAGTTCCACCCCGACATCGGTCTTGAGAAACGGAGAATGGCATCCTACGCAATCACCTTGGCAGTTACTGATGTCAACCGCCAAGGTAACTCTGTCGGGAATCTCCTCGATGACCACGGAGGTCATCTCAGGAACATATTTGATCATGCCTTAGGAACCTCCTTCTGCGCCGGAGCAACGGAGCCGTCGTGGTTGTAGAACCTGTGGGCGGCCTCGACCTGACGCATCTCGCTGAACGAGGAGATGCGTTTGAGGTAGCCTATCACGCGGGTCAGGTAGTCCAGATTGTGGCTTCCGCACTTAGGGCAGACCTCAAGGGTGTCCTTGCTGATGTACCCGCAGTCATTGCAGACAGTGTTACGGCAGTTGAATGTGAAATAGTTCGTGCCGTAGTGAGCCGCCGTCTTGAGCAGCTGGCGGTACTGCTCCTTGGACAGATGCTCGGCCACGTTCATGTGCAGGGCGGAACCTCCGTCAAGATGTTTTACATACTCGTTGCCGTGCAGTTTGAACTTGTCGATCATCGACAGGGAGTCATCCTCCGGATTGTAGAAGTACGAGCTGTACATGTTGTGCTTAGGGGAGACGTAGAAGCCGTCCTTCTGATCCCACTTGTAGTTCTTTCCGGAAAGGTTCTCGCCCGGAACGAACTCCGTGTTGAACATCGTGTCGGAAGTCTTGTCCTTCTTGTTGGAACGGTTGATGGTCTCCAGAATGACATCCACGAACTCGTTGTACTCCGGGTTCGGACTGATGGTAAGCCCCAGAAACTCGGCCGCGTCGGTAAGGCCGTTCACGCCGATCGTGAGGTACTGCCTCTTCATGTCGATGAAGCCGGCCTGATAGACATCCAGCATGTGCGCGGCAAGGAAATCCTTAATGATCTCGTTGAAGGCCTTCTGGTACTTGTGAACCCTCTCGGTCTCTTCGGTAACGGCCTCGCGGATATACTCATAAAGTTGGTTCTTATCATAGTCCCCCCTTGACAGAGCCTTGGATCCGTCCACAACGACACCCTTCTTTTCGAGGAAGTAGCGCCTCGTGGCAAGCTGGATGAGCCGGTTCAGGTTGATGGTCATCACGGACTTGGAACCAGTTGACACAGAGGCCGTCCCCATTGAATATTGATGTGTGGTATGGTTGTGCGACTCATCGATCTTGTCCAATTCGGTGATCGAGTTGCGAAGGCGGCAGCAGCTTGCGAGACTGTCCGGACTGTCGGACAGATAGCAGAAGAAACTGTGTCCCTTCGACCACATCTCGGCGGTGAAGTCGGCGTATTCCTTGTCGATGAAATCGTCCTTGCCGTCGGTCAGCAGAGCCATCGTCTCGACCGGGAAGGTCAGGATGTAGCGGTTCCTCTCCTCGTTGAACCAGTTCATGAAATGCTTCTGGAGCCACGAAAGGGTCTCCCACTTAGGCTCGCTGCCGTCAGGGAAGCGGAATTCACCGAACACTCCCCTGAAATAACTCTCGTCAAAGTAGCTGATGTTCCAGAACACCGTCTGGTAGCCGCGGTTGCCAGCCGGCATATTCATGGAATGCACGACCTGCTGGAAATAGTTGTCAATGACCTTGACAAGCGTCCTGTTCTTGGCGTTCTTCTCCACGACGTCCTCAAGGTGATCGAGATAGTCATCTCCATAGTCCTTGCGGATGAAGTAATCAAGGTACATCAGGAACTCCGGAGTCGCGACGGCACCCATGAACTGGGAGGAGATTGAATATACCAGATTGATGAACTCCCCGCAGAACGACTTGAGGTCGGTCGGAGCCACTGAGACTCCTCCGAGCTTGATAAGGCCGTCAACCAGGAACGGGAACATCGTAATGGCCACACAGTAAGGGTAACCGGGAGTTCCGCTCTCATCGTGCTTGTAGAGGACATGGCTCTCCAGATCCTTGATGTACTGGCTGGCGAGCGAACGGCCGTAAAGGGCTTTGATCTTGTCCTTCATGATGTAGCGGTTCTGCTTGATGTTGTTCTCCTTGTAAAGTTCCTGGCCGAGGGTCACGATGTTCTTGCGGGTCACGTTGGCGTTGGCGTCGAACTTGGAGCCGGTGGCAGCGTTGGAGGCGGCGATGTAGTCCCGGATGAAATCCCGCTTCTTCCGTAGGTCAAGCCCAGCGTCGAACTTCTCGATGTAGGCCACGGCGACCTTCTTGTTGATGGACATAAGACTCTCCTCGACCTGACGCCTGATCTCACGGCTGGTGATCTTGTCGTAAGTGTAGAGATTCTCCGCGATTGAGACAACCACAGCCTCAGGGCATTCCTCTCCCGCCGTCTTGTAGGCCTCGCGTATGCCGTTCATCAGTTTGACCTTGTCGTACTCCTCGTAGGAGCCGTTGGTCTTGCGTACCGTCACGTCCATATTCAGTTTATTTTATTCGGTGATATTCACAAGTATTGACAAGCGTTTTTTCTCCGTTCATAAAGTCGGCCCGTCCCTTTTCGGGTGGAGTCGAAACTACTTTCCGCAAATATAGCAGATAAATCCGCTTTATCGGCAAAAAATATCGTCAAAGTTATTAACAATCGCGTAACTATATTGTTAATTCATTACGTAACAATTAATTAAAGAAAAAGTATTTTAGAATTACTAAAATTAACAACCACCCACGAGCTAACCTCTCTTTCTCTCCTTTTCCGACGCATACGTTTAATTGCCTAAGAAGCTGTTTAAAAATGGTTCCCGCATTTTTAAACAGCATCTTAGTTTGTCAAGCGTCTTTGAACCGGCCCTAGAATACCCACTTTGTACCGAGGCAAGGACGTATGAAGAACCCTTTCCCTGTTCCGAAGTTGTAAGACAGCTCGATCTCGGTGCCGATGTGGAGGTTGTCAACCCCGAAGCTCTGTCCGATGTTGTACCAGAGCTGAGGCTCCGCAAGGAACAAGAAATGTGCTGTTTCAACCTTGGCCCAATCACGGTATCCCGCTGACTTGTCGCTGACGTAAGGGCAGACATTGTGATCCTCCCACCAGAAATCTGCGAAGCCGGAGAAACGGAGTCCTTTCACGTCAAAAAGATCCTGCATTACCCAGACGGCGGTAAGCTGGACAGGTATCTCGCTCTTCATCTTGCTGCCGTCAAGGTTCACGCCATCTTTGTAGTTTATGGCCTTGCAGAGAACCTTGAGATTCAGAGTGTTCTTGAAATCATCGTTGTGAAGGAACCAGTCAACTCCGAAAAGGAAGGCATTATTGATGGTGTAGCCGTTGTAAACGCCACCGTTGTACTCAACGTGGAAACTGAAAGGAGCAAAGCCGGTGTCCTGCCAGAAGTTGAGACAGCGCGCGATCTCGAAATAGGTTCCGTTGGGAGCATAGACCTTGCCGTCGCTGTCTTTCGAGTTGTAGTCGTAGTCCACAAAGAAAAAGGTGTTGCCCCACTTGTCCCCATAGAAACCCTCAAGGGTAGTGGTGACGTGACCACGGTCCTTACCGAAATCATAGAATGTCTGAAGGTTGGTCTGCGCCTTTGCTCCTTGAGAAAAGGCGAGCGCTGCGACCAAGGAGGCAATGAAAAATTTGTTTGACATAAAGAAGCTGTTTAAAAACCTTTGGCGATGTTATCGGCGATGGATTGGATGAGACGCTCGCGGGCCTCGACACTGGCCCAGGCTACGTGAGGGGTCAGGCTGAGGCGCTCCGGATGGCGTGTGTGAAGAAGAGGATGGTCGGCGGAAATCGGCTCGGTGGAGTACACGTCCAATCCGGCGCCACCGATGACGCCTTCGTCAATTACCTTGGCCAATGCATCCTCGACCACGATGCCGCCACGCCCCATGTTCACAATGATGGCTTTCGGCTTCATCATCCGGAGTTCCTTCTCGCCGACAAGGCGGGCCGTGCGTTCATTGTACGGAGCATGGACGGAAACCACGTCGGACTCACACATAAGGCGCTCAAGGGAGACAGAAGGATACTCAGTGTTATGATTCGTACCGGAAGTGGAATAATAGATGACCCGCATCCCGAAAGCGGTTCCGATCCTCGCCACCTTGGTGCCGATAGCCCCCAAGCCAATGACCCCCAAGGTCTTGCCAGCCATTTCAACGAACGGCTTTGAATAATCAGTGAACAACCCGCTGCGGGAATAGGCTCCAGACTTGACTATATTGTCAAAATAGGCCCCATTGCCCAGAAGGTTAAGAATATGCATGAATGTTTCCTGAACAACGGAGTCCGTGGAATAGCCGGCCACGTTTCTGACGATCACACCGTGTCTCGAACAAGCATCGACATCAATGTTGTTGACGCCGGTTCCGGCCTCGCACACCAGCTTAAGCCTCGGAGCGGCTTCCAGCAGCCGATCATCCACTTTTATCTTATTAACAATCAAAACATCGCATTCGCCGACTCTTCGCACGGCCTCATCGGGAGTCGAACTCGGCCAAGCCGTCAACTCCCCCTGCTTCTCAATAGGAGCCAAGGAGGACGTTCCCATCGTCCCGGCATCCAAAAACACAATCTTCATATCTTTCGAAATTTTCCGCTAATAAATAATTACTCTCTTTTCTTACATGTCCTTTCCGGCCCTGAACCGGACACACACCTGTCGGTGTGTCGCGCCTGACACTCCACAAAACGAGGGCGGCCGAATAGCCGTCCTCGTTCCTTGTGCGCGGGATGAGAGTCGAACTCACACGTCGCAATTGACACTAGCTCCTGAAACTAGCGCGTCTACCATTTCGCCACCCGCGCTTGAAGTGGATTGCAAATATACAGAATATTTACGAATTTGCAAACAAAATCAACCGCGGGCGGCAGAAATCTACTTGCCGTACTTTTTGAAAACCTTGTTGATCAGAGTCGCTTTGCCGGCGCAGTTCTCCAGCAGATACGCCTTCAGGGACTTCATGTCATTAGTGTAGTAACCAAGGCAAGCACAGATTTCCGAGCGCCTTACACCACCGGCCTCAAGTTCGGCGAAAATCTGAGGCTTGAACCAATAGTTCAGGCCTGAGTTGTAATTCTTTCCGTAGCGTTCCTTGTACAGAGCATTCTCAATGTAGTAGGCCCACATCTCTCCAACCTCGCAGTATCCAGCGTTCTCTCCGTTTCCTGTACCGTACGACTCGCCGGTATTGATGAACGAAGTCAGGATGTACATCGCATAGTTCCTCCAATAATCGTTGCCCGCATTCTTGTAATGAGACGCATGAGCCATCTCGTGAATCGTCGCCATGTAAAGTTCGGAATAATCACCGTTTTTATCCTTGGAACCGATCGTGATGTCCGGAGCGAACAACCTCACAAGCGATGAGTATTTCCCAAGATACTTGCTTACAAGTTTGTAGTCCAGAAGCGCCCCGTGGTGCATCATCAGCGTGCTGGAAGGCTTTAGGATATTCAGAATCCAGAACCTCAAGTTCTTATGGGGCATCGCCACACCTGATGTCTGACACTTCTTATAGTAGTCGTAGGCAGCGTTGTTGACGACACACCGACGGAACAATGCCGCATCGGAATTCTTGTCGATGACGCGATCGATTCCCGAGGATGAAGACTTGCCCAACGTAGAGATGGAGGCAGGAATCAAGATCAGGTTCAGGCCGATGGAAAAGCCGACTTTGTTCTTGAAACAGATCCGGTACTTTGGCTTTGCGGAGAATTTCTTGGAGAACTGGTAGTTCCCGTTCTCATCTGTGTAGGTGGTGGCGATCTTCACAAAGACATTAGCCACCATCTTGACTCCGGCCACACCGACTGACTTCCCGCCATTCAGCTTGTCATCCACAATCTTGATGGTTCCTGAAGGCTTTCTCTTGGTTCTTGTCTCCGGCTCAAGCATGTCTCCATTGCCGGTGATCTCGAAAGCCCTCCTCTCCACAGCGGCCCAGTCATAGTCCCCGGGGCTTCTTGTCGCATCATCTTCGTCAGGGATGAAGCACTCGTCAAGAATCTCGTAACGGACTCCTTGAGGGAAATCAAAATCAGACGGAACGACGGCATACTGCCACGTGATGGCCTCATCAGGAAGCGAAGGATCATGATAGTAGTCACCGTCCTTAAGAATCTCGCGGTCCATAGGATAGTCAAGAAGCTCAACACCCAGGTTTGAGATCAGATTGAACTCTTCCGCGGATTCCGGAAGAAATCTTACATAGTAGTCAGTGACCGGCACGTCAACCGCCACCCTTGTCGGATAGAGAGCGGACAAAGCCTCTTTGACATTGGAGACCGAATACGGATTCGAAAGCTCTTCGCCCAGTTCGATCTTTTCATGAGCCACGAGTTCGGTCGTTTCCTTTGTGCTGTCAGGATCAATCCCCACCGGAGATCCACCCTCTTTGCTGCATGACACCAGCACCAGAGCCGGCAGCATCATTTTGAAGAACCATTTCATTGTTCAGTTGGTTTTTTAGTTACACGGCAAAGGTAGGAGAGGGCAGCCGTGGAATGAAATATTCAACGGTTAAGTTAAAAATCGGCCTTGCTTGACTATTTGATGGCGTTTTCCTATCTTTGCCGACAGCAAAATTTTGTAAAACATGGGAATATTCAAGAAAACCGCCGTACAAGCGGCATCCATAGCCTTGATTGCCAGCGCATTCTGTCTTTCAGCCAGCGCACAGCCGTATAAAAACCTGATTGAGGAGAACCCGGAAAGAGCCGGAGGAGTCTATCATTACTATGAATATGCTCCTTCTGCGCTCACCAAAGCTCCCAAAGGCTACAAGCCGTTCTACATCAGCCATTACGGAAGACACGGGTCACGATACCACACCGGCGCCGGACTTTTCGCCGGAGCCGTGGAGAGTCTGGCCATGGCTGAGAAAGCCGGTCTCCTGACAGAAGAAGGAAAGCTTCTCAAGTCCAGGATTGATTCCCTCGACAAGGAGCATCAGGGGATGTTCGGGATGCTGACGGAAAGAGGCGCCGCGGAGCATCGTGGAATAGCACACAGAATGCAGGCGAACTACCCGGAGGTGTTCAAAGGGAAGCGCCATGAAGTCGAATGCGTCTCCAGCTACTGGCCAAGATGTCTTGTCAGCATGGCCAATTTCACGGCCTCGCTCCAGACGGGGGCCGACGGTCTGAGATTCCACTATCTCACAGGTCCTAAGTATCTGGACTACATCAGCATGGACCTCGATACCAAGGACGTGATCAAAGGCTCGAACGTTCTGAGACATCATTTGTTGGACAGTTTGGTGTCCTACGAAAGGTTCTTCTCGGCGATTTTCAACGACACCGCCAAAGCGGTCAACCTTATCGAGAAACCAAAGGAGTTCATGGACAACGTGTTCCTTGCGGGCGGAATCAGCCCGAACACTCTGGCGAGGCCTGACATATTCAGTCATTTCACCAATGATGAGCTCACAAGCCTTTGGATCTCAAGGAACGACAAACTTTACTACAGTTACGGGATATCTTCGGAGGAGGGTGAATATGTCTCCTCCATCGCCAAGCCTCTCATCGAGGACATTGTCGCCAAGGCTGACGAGGCCGTGAAAGCGGACAGTGACAGAGCGGCTGACCTGAGATTCGGCCATGATGTCGGACTCCTTCCCCTTATAGGGACAATAGGAATCGCCGGCATGGAGGAACGCTGGAAATCAGCAGACGTACATGAGCGTTGGTTTGATTTCCAGATGATGCCGATGGCCTCCAATCTTCAGATGATCTTCTTCAGAAACAAGAAAGGGAATGTGCTGGTGAAGCTTGTTTACAACGACAAAGAGGTCACAATCCCTGCCGTCAAGACCATCGGAGGAGCGTTCCATCAGTGGGAGGATCTCCGTGAGCATCTTGTAAAAACAGCCGCCGCCATCTCTGACGAGTACATCGTCAAGGACAACGGCGGAAAAGAGCGCACCGGTGTGGCGGGAATGTAGTCTAGAAATAGACTACCGTCTTCCGCTCGATTGAAGACATCAATGCGTTCGCCAGACGGCTTACGCCGAACCGGAACAGATCCTTGTTCAACCAGTCGTTACCGAGAATTACCTTAGCGATTGAATGGTAGCATACCGCATCTTTCGATGTGGAGATGCCACCGGCCGCCTTGAATCCGACTTTCCTGCCTGTTTTCTCGTGGAAAGCCTTGATGCTCTCACACATGATGAAGGCGGCCATCGGAGTGGCGTTCACACTGACCTTGCCGGTGGATGTCTTGATGAAATCAGCCCCTTCCTCCATCGCCAGGAATGACGCTTTGGCGATGTTTTCAGGTGTGACAAGCAAACCGGTCTCCAGGATCACCTTCAGCGTGACCTTGCGTCCGGCTTTGGCCGCAGCCTCGTCAACCGCCGCGCGCATCATTCTGATCTCCTTACGGGCATCATCTTCGTTTCCGGCCATGAAAGCGTTCAGAGCCAAGACGATGTCTATCTCATCCGCCCCGGCCTCGACAGCCATCACGCATTCCTTGACTTTAACCTCGATGAAACTCTGAGATGTCGGGAAACATCCCGCCACAGCCGTGACATGAACCTCAGAGGATGCCAGGCTCTCCCTGACCACAGAAGCCAGATTAGGGAACACACAGACAGACGCCGGAAGCGGATAGTCCGGGTAATCCTTCATGAATGAATTGACCTTGCCAACCAGTTTCTTCACCGATTCCGGAGTGTCTTCCGTGTGAAGGGTGGTCAAATCCATCAATGCCAAACATTTTTTCAGGACTTCCGGAGAAGCCTCATTGTCCAGATTGGCCGCAATGGCGTCCAACCTCTTGCTGATACTTTCCTTGTCAGGAATATAACCGTACTTTGCGAACAAAGATTCCATATTTATTTAACTTTAAATGTCAATTATCCTCTTATCTGAATCAAAAAGCCCTCTTCAATCAAAGGTTCGACCAAAGCTCTCATCCGCTCCACGGAGAATTTCTCGAGTCCGGTGGCAGGGGTCTCACGGTCAAGTGTATAGACC
The DNA here is from genome assembly GCA_963642795.1 of Bacteroidaceae bacterium. GTDB lineage: Bacteria > Bacteroidota > Bacteroidia > Bacteroidales > UBA932 > Cryptobacteroides. The sequence goes on along the minus strand of CAVIHT010000010.1, from coordinate 14,236 downwards.
ATGACCTCCCTCGGTCTAAGCTTCCGGACAATGTCCATCCACCTTTCCAGAACCTCAGGTGACGAGGAGTCGAATGACGGTGATTTCAGAAACATCGTCTGGAGCACGAAATCGCCTTCAAAACGCATCAGGTCACCGATAACGTCCTCCACATGATACTCCCCTTGCGGCTGGTTGATCCTTGAGGCAAGCTCATCCGTCGGAGCGTCGATCTTAAGGATAGGGTTATCAACCTTCCTCAAAGCCTCGAACACCTCATGACGGAACAGCCTTGTGGCGTTTGAGAGCACAGAGACTTTCGCATGAGGAAAGTATTTGTCACGAAGTTCCAGCGTGATGTCGATAATCTCCGGAAAATCAGGGTTCAATGTCGGCTCGCCATCGCCGGAAAATGTGATCGAATCGATAGGCGTTTCTTGGGCCTGGCATTCCCGAAGCC
>CAVIHT010000010.1:0-13787 GCA_963642795.1 Bacteroidaceae bacterium | reverse complement strand
GCCTCGCATCAAGCGTCTCACGAAGTTCTCCTGCGGTCGGAAGCCGCCTGTCTGCCCTTCCGTCCTTGTTCCAGCCGCACTCGCAGTAAACGCAATCAAAATTGCACAGCTTGCCTTTAGTAGGAAGCAGGTTGATCCCCAACGAAGAACCCAACCTTCTGGAAAGGACGGGGCCGAACACCAATTCTTCTCGCATCATGGCTAAACAATTCTATGTGATGTACTTTCAGAGGTAAGCCGACCATTGGAGTCAAGGTTGTCGATCGCGACAAGTCCCGGTTTCATCCCAACCGCGATGCTACCATATTCACTCTCCTTTGACAAAAATTCCGCTCCGTTCCGGCACGCCCAGACAAGAAGTTCGTTCAATGCCACTTCCGGGAAACCGGTCTGGAGACAATGAAGCTCCCTCACGATGTCCAAATCGTCATTGCTTGAAAGCGAATCGGTTCCGACAGTGATTTTCAAGCCATTGCGGCGCATCAAAGTCACAGGAGGCAAGGCGTTGTGGATGAATATGTTCGATAACGGACAAAGAGCCACGTACGGATGGTTCATCACCATCTTCACGGCGTCTATTCCCTCCTGATCCATGCAGACCTCATGGACAAGCAGGATGTGCTCGTCAAAAGGCGCGGGATGCGCCTTTTCCAGACGGTCTATGAAGTAGAGCAGCGAAGACTTGCCCGTCACCGGCGGCACACTCATGCCGGCGGCCTTGCGGTTCTCCCACATCGCCCCTCTGCCGTACTTGAGCATGTCCTCTTCCTCTTCTGTCTCCTCCGAGTGGAACGACAGGAAACCCGACTTCAAGCCATCGGCGGAAGCCGCCGTGACAAGCTCGGGACTCATCGTGTAACAGGAGTGCGGAGTAGGAGCCGCATCCAGTCCGTAGCTCTCGGCCTCGGCCTGAAGTTTCCTTACGGCCGACATCACGGAGCCACAGTCACGAGACTCTGTCCCGAACACCTCAAGGAATGTTCTCGTGTACATCGGAGATGCTTTTTTGACAGCGAACGTGTCCGAACAGTTGCTGATGTCAGCCATCGCCGAGACACCTCTGTCCCACATCACTCCCATCCAGCGCTTGATGTCACGGAGTTTCTCATCCATGCTCTTGTTGTCCCTCATCGCATTGATCTGGTCGATGAACCCGGCCATACCTGTTCCCTTACGGAAAGATTTCCACAAGTAGGACAGTTCAAGATGACAGTGAGCGTTGACAAAGCCCGGCGCTATAGCCCCTTTTACAAAAGTTTTCTCACTCTCCGGAGACAAGCATTCGCCTACCGACACAACGGTGCCACCGTTGTCAAATTCGACGAATCCGTTCCTTATCGGTTTGTCTTCATTCAACGTGAAGACATATTCCGCAGCTATTCTATTCATTCTTAATCTAAGAAGCTGTTTAAAAATGGTTCCCGCATTTTATCATGCGGCCTTTCGGGGATAAAGTCGCGGACCGGTTCCGACATCACGGCGGCATGCTCCACCGTCTTCTTCAATGAAACCGAACCCTTCTCCGACACTTTGGCGGTCGTGTCTCTTATGACAAGGCGCGGACCGTGGAAGACCGTGTCCTCGACAACAGGCACAGGCCTGTAAACGCCCAAAGAGTCTTTCTCAATCTCTACACGATCAGTCATGGCATCGACATCGAACACGTCAAGATACGAATTGAACTCCTTAGCTTTTACTGACTTCCAAACCTTGGCAAGCGAATCAGCCTTATGCTTAAGCTTCGCCTCCTTATCCATCTTGGAGTTCAACTCCCTCCAATCTTTTCTGAAACCTCTCTCAACCCTTCCCAACATCTCAGCATAACGCTTCGGGTCATTCAAGTAGCGATCCACACTCTTTTGATAATCCTTGAGAGTGAATCCGTACTTCTCAAAAATCGGCGCATAGAACCATGTCGTGTCCGCCATGTCCTTTTTGTCAGGATTGTCCTCAAGCCATTGATCCGCCAGGAACATCTCTCGATAGATCCTCTCCATCTTGCGGACGGGTATCACACGACCATCATCGCGGTCGCACGAGACAGCGGACAAGATGACGACAATGAATGGAAGAACTATCCCGGGAATCCCTTTCATGGCTTTACCTCAAAGTGGCTCCGTACTCATTCCGGAACGTGGAGAGGAGCTTCTTCATGATCCTCTCGACATCCTCGTCGGTCAAAGTCTTCTCCTGATCCTGAAGCACGAATCCGAGGGCGTACTGCTTCTTGCCCGCAGGAATCTTGTCGCCGCGATAGACATCGAACAGGGTAACCTGCTTCAGGAGTTTCTTGCCTGCCTTGAACGAACTCTTGTAGAGATCGGCATAACTTACGCTCTCGTCAAGCAGAAGGGCGAAGTCCCTCCTGACCTCAGGGAACTTAGGCATTTCCTTGAAGGCGACCTTGTCCCTCTTTACAAGCTGGAAGAGAGTGTTCCAGTTGATCTCGGCGGCGAACACTGGCTGGCGGACACCGAATTTCTTGACGATGGCGGGAGCGACTGTTCCAAGAACCGCGAGCGGCAGATGCTGCCCCGGAAGGGTGTAAGCGACACCTTCACTGAATATGTCAGCGGGAGCCGCAGTGGCTTCCATCTGGTAAAGATTGGTGCCGAAACGTCTCAGAAGCAGATCCACATAGCCTTTCAGCTCAAAGAAACTGCTCTTGCCCGGCTGGCTGTTCCAGGACTTCTCAGGAGTGCCGGTCACGAACATCGAGAAGGCCGGATGTTCCTCGTAGGAAGCAAGCGTCTTGCCGTCCATTTCCGGATTACGGCTGTAAACGGAGCCATATTCAAAGAGTTTCATCGAGGAAACCTGACGGTTAAGATTATAGGCGACAACCTCAAGGCCGCTGAATATGAGGGTTTGCCTCATCACGTTAAGGTCGGAACTCAGGGGGTTGACGATCGTCACGTTCCTCTCCTCCGGATAGGTGGAAAGACCCTTATAGTAGGCACCCTTTGTGAGGGAGTTGTTCATTATCTCAACGAATCCGTTGGCGGCCAAGAAGTTGGAGATCCCGTTGCGGATGGCCTCCGGCTCCGGTGAAGGTGTGGCGTTGACGGACATCTTCATGTGCCGCGGCAAGTCGATGTTGTTGTAGCCATAGATCCGGAGAATCTCCTCGACGACATCGCATTCCCTTGTCACATCGACCATGTAGGTCGGAGCGGCTACCGTGGAACCGCTCTCGCGCTTCTCTACGAACTCGTAGGTGAGAGCGGTAAGGATCCTTTCGATCGTGTCGTGGCCGATCTTCTTGCCGATGAACCTCTCGATGCGATCATAATCAAGGTCGATGACCTTCTTCTCGATCTTCGCAGGGTAGAATTCCTCGATTCCTCCGACAATCTCCCCGCCGGCCACCTCCTGGATGAGCAGTGCGGCGCGTTTGGCGGCATATTCATTGATTCCGGGGTCGGCGCCCCTCTCGTAGCGGAACGAGGCGTCAGTCTGGAGGGTGTGTCTCTTTGATGTCTTGCGGATAGAACCCGGATCGAAGTAGGCGCTCTCGACGAAGACGTTCACCGTCTCTGCCTTCACCCCGGAATCTATGCCACCGAACACACCGGCGATGCACATCGGGCCGTCGGCGCCTGCGATCACGATGTCATCGGCGGAGAGTTTCCTCTCGGTCTCGTCAAGCGTAACGATCTTCTCGCCCTCCGCGGCCCTTCTGACAATCACTTTCCCGCCGCTGATCTTGTCGGCATCGAATGTGTGCAGAGGCTGGCCAAGCTCGAAGAGAATGAAATTGGAGACATCAACCACATTGTCTATCGATCTGAGGCCGATGGACATCAGCTTCTTCTGAAGCCATTCCGGCGACGGCCCGACCTTCACGCCCTTGATTGTTATTCCGCAATAACGCGGAGCGGCGGAAGCGTCCTGAACCTCAACCGGGATTCCTTTCCCCGCGCCCGGTTTCCATGTGTCCACGGAAGGGTACTTGAATGAGCAGGGAATATTATTGAGCGTCATCCAGGCATAGAGGTCGCGCGCCACACCGATGTGCGAGGCCGCGTCCACCCTGTTGGCTGTAATCTCATATTCAATGACCGCCTCTGTCTTGAGGTGGAGGTATTCCTTGGCGGATGTTCCGACAGGGGCGTCGGCGGGAAGAACCTTGATGCCGGCATGGTCGCTTCCGATTCCAAGCTCGTCCTCGGCGCAGATCATCCCGAATGACTCCACGCCACGGATTTTGGACTTCTTGATCTTGAAGTCTCCCGGGAGCACCGCACCGATCCTCGCGAAGAGCACTTTCTGCCCGGCGGCCACGTTAGGGGCGCCGCAGACAACCGTCAACGGCTCGCCGGTACCGTCGTCGACCTTGGTGACATGAAGGTGATCCGAATCAGGATGCGCCTCGCACTCAAGGACTTCAGCGACAACGACTCCGGCGAGTCCGCCAGGAATCTCTTCCTGCTCCTCGACCGAGTCAACCTCGATTCCTATAGCTGTCATAGCATCCGCGATCTGCTGCGGAGTAAGATCGGATTCAAGATAATCCTTTAGCCAATTGTAAGAAAGCTTCATATTCTGATGTTTTATTTGTCAATATCTTCCCTGGAGAACAGAGATCCCACGAACTCCTTCCTGTCAAACACCTTGAGGTCATCGATGCCCTCTCCGATCCCGATGAACTTGACCGGAACCTTCAACTGATCAACGATCCCGATGACGACACCGCCCTTCGCCGTACCGTCCAGTTTGGTGACAGCGAGCGATGTGATGTCCGTCGCCCGGGAGAACTCCTTGGCCTGTTGGTAAGCGTTCTGTCCTGTCGATGCATCAAGCACGAGAAGCACCTCGTGAGGAGCGTCCGGGATGACCTTACGCATCACGTTACGGATCTTTGTCAGTTCGTTCATCAGGTCGATCCTGTTGTGGAGCCTTCCCGCAGTGTCGATCAGTACAACGTCAGCACCCTTGGCGACAGCTGACTTCACCGTGTCGAAAGCGACAGAGGCCGGATCAGAGCCCATGCCCTGTTTAACAATCTCCACCCCCGCCCTGTCGGCCCAGATCTGAAGCTGGTCAACGGCGGCCGCGCGGAAAGTGTCGGCGGCGCCGATCATCACCTTTTTGCCCATGGCCTTGTAGCGGGCCGCGAGTTTGCCGATGGTCGTGGTCTTCCCCACGCCGTTCACTCCGACAACCATCACGACAAGAGGTTTCTTCGTCAGATCGAACGGTTCCTTGGGTGACTCTTCTCCATCGACATCCAGAAGTGTTCCGATCTCGTCCCGGAGCATGTCAACCAGCTCGTCAAAAGACATGTACTTGTCCTTGCCGACCCTTTCCTCAAGGCTGTCAACAATCTTGAGCGTGGTTTCCACTCCCATGTCCGATGCGACAAGAGCCTCCTCGATGGCGTCGAGGACTCTGTCATCCACCTTCGACTTGCCGATTATCGACCTCGAAAGCCTCTGGAAGAAACCCTCTTTCGTCTTCTTGACCCCTCTGTCAAACAGTCCCATAGCGTTATCATTTATAAACTACAAATTTAATAAAAACCGAGGGCAATACGAAATAATTTGAGAAGCTGTTTTGAAATGGGTCCCGAATTTTATCATGCGTAATTTTCGAGACATTTTTCGGCTTCGAACGAGGGAGGATAGCAGTAGGTGACTGATGACGATGATGAAAATGGCCGGAAAGAAAGATACAGACAAAGAAAAGCGCAGACGGAATCCGCCTGCGCTTTCATTATCATGCTCACAAAATTACTTCTTTGTGTCGAAGAATTCCTTCGTCTTTTCGGCCTCAACGAGGAGTTCAGTGAAGACGTAAGCTCCGGTCTTTGGTGACTTGTCCATACGGATGCACTTCACCATGCTCTTTGCGCCAGCCTTGGCGGCGAATGTAGCGACTGCTTTCTTTGCCATAGTCTATATCTCCAAAATTACTTGATTTCACGATGAACAGTCACCTTGTGGAGGTAAGGATTGTACTTCTTACGCTCAATACGCTCAGGAGTGTTCTTCTTGTTCTTAGTCGTGATGTACCTTGAGATTCCCGGCACACCGCTTGCTTTCTGCTCAGTGCATTCGAGGATGACCTGCACCCTGTTTCCTTTTGCTTTCTTTGCCATAACTCAATAGATTTTAAACAAGGCCGACATATCCTTTAGCCTGCGCCTCCCGAAGAGCGGCGTCAAGACCTTTTTTCTCGATGGTTCTCATTCCCTTGCAGGAAACCTTCAGTGTGATGAACCTCTGCTCAGCCTCTGACCAGAACTTCTTGGTCTTGAGGTTGAGGGCGAACTCGCGCTTGGTGCGAAGCTTTGAGTGAGCGACATTGTTGCCGATCATTCTCTTTCGTCCTGTGATTTGACAAACTTTTGCCATAATATTTTACTTTTTTATTGATTCAAAATAAATTGCGGGGTTGCAAATTTCGCTCTAAATTTTCAGAATCGCAAATAATTCAGACAAATTTGAAGAATCTGCGCCACCGTATGTTATCAGGGAACCTGCGGCCAGAATCCGTCGAAAGCCAGACCAGAGCCGGCCTTCCGACTATGTGGTCCTCGGGAACGAATCCCCAGTACCTTGAGTCCAGGGAATTGTGCCTGTTGTCCCCCATCATGAAATAGTAGTCCATTTCGAAAGTGTAGCTTGAAGCCTCCTTCCCGTCAATGAATATTCTTCCGTCAACCGCAGTCCTCAACTCGTGACCCTCGTAGGCGGAGATGATCCTCTCATAGAGTGGAAGATTCTCAGTCGTGAGGTCAACCGTAGCACCTTTCCTCGGAATCCAGATCGGACCGTAATAATCTCTGGTCCAGCCGGTGCCTTCCGTGAACGGGAACAGGCTGAGATATGAGTCGGGGAAATCCGGCGGATAGACATCCAGATTCGGCTCCACACTGACTACGGAAGAAATCTTCCCGACCTCCTCAAGCATGCTCCGGGTAAGAGGCATGGCCGGATAGCCCGGCAGACTTCCATCGAAATAGAGTTCCTCAAGGTTGAGTCCCATCTTCTCAAGAATCCTTGAATTGATCTTGCCACCTGTGGTGACTACAGTGTAGGACAACTGGATCCCCGGATAGACTTCCTGCTTGACACCATTGGTGTAAACAAGACCATCGATGACGGAAAGCGAATCCCCCGGAAGGGCGACGCACCTCTTGACATAGTGGTCTTTCTTGTCAACCGGACGGACCTTGATCGGGCCGCCGTTGGCCAATGCGAAGTCTTTGCCCGCCCTTCTGACCCAAGTGTGGTAATCCTCGGACGGGAAACGGGACAGAACCGTGTCACCGTCAGGGAAATTGAACACCACATAGTCACCTCTTCTCACATTCCGCAGTCCTCTCAAGCGACGATAGTCATTCTGGATCAAGGTCGAATATGACTCTTTTCCGAAGATGACATTGTGCGTGAACGGAACTGACAGCGGGGTCTGAGGCACCTTCGGGCCGAAGGTAAGCTTGCTGACGAAGAGATGATCCCCGGTGAAAAGGGAACTCTCCATCGACGATGAAGGAATCTTGAAGGCCTGGAAGAAGAATATGTTGATGAACGTCACAACGATGACGGCGAATATGATGGCGTCAAGCCAATCAAGCCATGCGTTGCGCTTCTCCCCTTCCTTGTACTCCTTCTTCCAGAACATCCATTTCACCTTGCGGGTGATGTGATGGTCAAAGATGACGGCAAGGCCGAAGATCCACCAATAATTCCCGAGCCAGATCACCCACAACACATAGAGAACGGACCAGAAGCCCATTCTTACCCATTTGTTGTGGTATGTTTCCCTCAAGCCCACTTCTCAGACACTATTTTACAGAATTGACGATTGCTTCGAACGCCTGAGGGTTGTTCATGGCGAGGTCGGCGAGAACCTTGCGGTTGAGGCCGATGTTCTGCTTCGCGAGCTTGCCCATGAACTGAGAGTAGGATATCCCGTACTGACGCGCGGCGGCGTTGATTCTCTGGATCCAGAGTGCACGGAAATTACGCTTCTTGGCCTTACGGTCACGATAGGCGTAAGTGAGACCTTTCTCGTAAGTGTTCTTAGCAACAGTCCAGACATTCTTTCTGGAGAGGAAATTACCGCGGGTTCTCTTAAGAATCTTCTTGCGGCGAGCCCTTGAGGCTACTGAATTTACTGATCTTGGCATAAATTGATCTTTTTCCGGAGGCAGTGACCGCCCTTGGGCGATGCTTTTGGACTGCGTTCCAAGTTAAACATAAAAACTTACAGGACCAGAAGCTCTTTCACTCTCTTCACGTCATCCTTGTGAAGGATAGTGAAGTGGTCAAGATTTCTCTTACGCTTCTTGGTCTTCTTGGTGAGGATGTGGCTGTGGTAAGCGTGCTTCCTCTTGATTTTTCCCGATCCGGTAAGCGCGAAACGCTTTTTGGCACCGGAGTTGGTCTTAAGCTTTGCCATTGTTTTAATAAATTAAACGTTAATATGTTCTCCGCACCCAGCGGATCACTTTTTCTTTATAGGGGCGATCATCATCGTCATCCTCTTTCCCTCAAGGGTAGGCATGTTCTCAGCGCGTCCATATTCCTCAAGCTCGACAGCAAACCTCAACAGCTGCTTCTCTCCCTGCTCGGCGAACATGATGGAACGTCCGCGGAAGAATATGGTCGCCTTGACCTTAGAGCCTTCCTCAAGGAACTCCTGAGCGTGCTTGAGCTTGAACTGAAAGTCGTGCTCGTCGGTGTTAGGCCCGAAGCGGATCTCTTTGATGACAATCTTGGAGGCGTTCTGCTTCATCTCCTTGGCCTTCTTCCTCTGCTGGTAGAGGTACTTCTGGTAGTCAAGGATCTTGCAGACAGGCGGGTCAGCCTTAGCGCTGATCTCAACAAGATCGAGCTCAAGCTCGTCCGCCATCTTCAAGGCTTTGGAAATCGGGTAGATTCCCGGCTCCGCGATGTTGTCACCGACCAGACGGACCTGAGAGGCGGTGATCTCCTCGTTGATGTTCAGCTCGTCATCCGCCTTCTGACGGACGAACGGACGCGGGCCGCGCGCCCCTGCGGGTCTCGGGCCTGCGCTTGGTCTGAATGCGGTGGCCGGTTTGGGGCCTCCGTAGTGTGGTTTCGGCTTGTAAGGCATTCTGCTCTGTTTAAAACTCTCCTTTAATATTGTTATACATTATTGTCGCAGACACACCACTATGCCAGTTCCTTGGCCACCTCGGCCTTGAACCATGTGATGAAGTCTTCGACCTTCATTGTGCCGGCATCGACACCTTCCCTTCTCACGGAGACAGTGCCGTCCGCCACTTCCTTTTCTCCCACGATGACGAGTACAGGGACTCTGAGCAGGGAAATCTCGCGGATTCTCTTTCCGAGAGTCTCGTTCCTGTCATCGACAGAAGTGCGAATATCGGAATTATTCAGCAAACCGCAAACTTTTTTTGCATATTCAGCGTATTTCTCGCTGACTGGAAGCACCTTGATCTGATCCGGACTGAGCCAGAGAGGAAGGTGTCCGCTGGTGTGCTCAAGAAGCACGGCGGTGAATCTTTCGATGGATCCGAACGGGGCGCGGTGGATCATGATCGGACGCTTCTTGCTCCCGTCCGCGTCGGTATATTCAAGCTGGAACCTCTCAGGCAGGTTGTAGTCCACCTGGATGGTGCCGAGCTGCCACTTCCTTCCGATGGCGTCCTTGACCATAAAGTCAAGCTTAGGGCCGTAGAAGGCCGCTTCGCCATACTCAACAACGGTCTTGAGTCCCTTCTCCGCGGCGGCCTCGATGATAGCGTTCTCCGCCTTCTCCCAATTCTCGTCGCTTCCGATGTACTTGGACTTGTTGTTCGGATCCCTGAGAGAGACCTGAGCCGTGTACTTGTCGAACTTGAAGATCCGGAACACGTAGAGGATCAAGTCGATGACCTTCTCAAACTCGCCCTTGAGCTGGTCAGGGGTCACGAACATGTGCGCGTCATCCTGAGTGAAGGAACGCACCCTTGTGAGTCCGTGAAGCTCGCCGCTCTGCTCGTAACGATAAACCGTTCCGAACTCGGCAAGTCTCAAAGGAAGATCCTTGTAAGACCTTGGAGACGAACGGAATATCTCGCAGTGGTGAGGGCAGTTCATCGGTTTGAGCATATATTCCTCACCCTCCTGAGGAGTGTGGATCGGCTGGAAGGAGTCCTTGCCATACTTGGCGTAGTGACCCGAGGTCACGTACAGATCCTTGCTTCCGATGTGAGGGGTGACAACCGGCAGGTAACCATATTCATTTTGCTTCTTGCGAAGGAATTTCTCAAGCTCGAATCTCATCACGGAGCCTCTCGGCAGCCACAGAGGCAGTCCGAGCCCCACGCGGGACGAGAAGGTGAAAAGTTCCATCTCCTTGCCGAGCTTGCGGTGGTCACGCTTCTTTGCCTCCTCAAGGAGCACGAGATATTCATCAAGCATCGACTTCTTAGGGAAGGTGATTCCGTAGATTCTGGTGAGCTGCTCGCGCTTCTCGTCACCGCGCCAGTAGGCTCCGGCGATGGCGGTCAGCTTGACGGCCTTGATGACCTCGGTGTTGCGAAGGTGAGGTCCTCGGCAGAGATCGGTGAAATGACCGTTGGTGTAGTAGGTTATGGTACCGTCGGCGAGTTCGCTGATGAGTTCGCACTTGTACTTGTCACCGGTCGCCTCGAAATGTTTGAGAGCATCGGCCTTGGACACGTCCTGACGGACGAAATCCTGCTTCTCGCGAGCCAGCTCGAGCATCTTCTTCTCGACCTTGGCGAAATCGGCGTCGGTGATCTGACGGCCGCCAAGATCCACATCATAGTAGAATCCGTTCTCGATTGCAGGCCCGATGCCGAACTTGACACCCGGGAATATGTCCTCAAGAGCCTCCGCCATCAAATGTGATGAGGAGTGCCAGAAAACTCTCTTGCCTTCGTCGTCGTCCCACTTCAAAAGGACGATCGAACTGTCTTCCTCGATAGGGCGATTGAGGTCGTAGGTGACACCCTTGCTGACAGTCGTGTCTGTCGCCGGCTTCACCGCCACCGCCAAAACTTCCTCCGCAAGCCTCGGGCTGATGCTCTTGGCTATCTCATAACCTGTAACGCCTTTCTCGAAGGCCCTGACACTACCGTCAGGAAATGTGATGTTAATCATACAAAAAAACTAAAATAAATTGGTCTGACCAGTATTTACAGACCAAGTACTTGAACTTGGCCAGCCATATTATTAGCCAAAGGGCAAAGATACGAAATATTTTGCTATTTTTGCATAAATATTAAAGATACAGAACAATGAAGAAAGAGTTTTCGCCAAGTGTTTCCTGGAACAGCGCGGCTGTGGCAGGTCTTGTGATGGGCGTGGCAACAATCATTATGGATTACCTGCCCACATTGGCATTAGCCATCGTGTTCAATGGATTCTTAGGCAGCATATTCGCGTACCTCCTTAAACTAGCGAAGATCGCGGCATGCATCTTTCTGTTCATGGACTTAATGGCCCGGTTCCACAAATCAGTGGAGACAGATTATGTAAAACTCCAGCACTACGGCTTGAAAGTCGCATTGTTTTCCTCTGTCCTTGTAGCCGGCTTCTCTTTGGTTCAGATTCTTGTAATCAATCCTGACATGGTCGCACAGATGATTCAAACCATTCAAGAGACCTACCAGAACATGCTTGATTCCAACAGCATGGCCGCAATGGAAAAGATGATGTCCAAGCTCCCTGCCATCACGTTCTTCTTCTCTTTGATTTACTGCTTCCTTTGGGGATGGGTCCTTTCTACGATATTCGCCAGAAAGCGGTTCCCTATCGACCCATTCGGGGAGCGCAGCCCAAAAAGCGACGGCACTGAAAACAACAACCTCCAATAAAATCATGGAATACTCAAAAGACCTTTCGATAATAGTCCCGCTGCTGAACGAGGAGGAATCCCTTCCAGAACTTCTGGCGTGGATCAGAGGCGTGATGAATGCCAACGGGTATGAATATGAAGTCCTCTTCATCGATGACGGCAGCACCGACGGCTCGTGGACGAAGATTCAGGAACTTTCCAAAGGCGATGAGCGGATCAAAGGAATATCCTTCCGCCGCAACTACGGCAAGTCAGCCGCCCTCTACGAAGGCTTCGCCAAGGCCGAGGGGCGTGTGGTGGTCACCATGGACGCCGACCTGCAGGATTCTCCGGAAGAGATTCCGGAAATGTATCGGATGGTCACCGAGGGGGGCTACGATGTTGTCTCCGGCTGGAAACAGCACCGCCAGGACAACAAACTGACCAAGAATCTGCCGTCCAAGCTGTACAACGCGACTGCCCGCCGGATCACCGGCATCAAGCTCCACGACATGAACTGCGGTCTCAAAGCCTACAGGAACGAGGTTGTGAAAAACATAGAGGTGTACGGAGAGATGCACAGGTACATTCCTTATCTGGCAAAGAACGCCGGATTCATCAAGATCACCGAGAAGCCTGTCCACCATCAGAAGAGGAAGTACGGCAAGAGCAAGTTCGGCCTTGAGAGGTTCGTGAACGGATTTCTGGATCTTCTGTCCCTTTGGTTTCTGAGCACCTTCGGCAAGAAGCCGATGCATTTCTTCGGTTTCTCTGGTCTGCTGATGTTCCTTGTAGGTTTTGTGATGACGATATGGATCATAGTCGCCAAACTCGTCCACCAAGCCCAAGGCGTGCATTTCAGAGCCGCCACCGACCAACCTCTGTTCTATCTCGCCATCCTCGCCGTGATCCTCGGCGTGATGCTCTTCCTAGCCGGATTCATCTGCGAGCTCGTCTCACGCAACGCCCCTGAAAGGAACAGGTACAACATCAAGGACAGTATAGAATAAAAAAAACGTGGACATTCGGGCAAACAACCGAAACTGTCCACGGTCAAAAAACGGCATCTCAGGATCAACCCAAATTAAAGAATCTCTTTATTTTGATTCCAATGGGGACTTTCTGTCTTTGAGAGTCCTCTGGCAATGTCGCGCACAATGCGATTGAGATATTGTCATACCCTTTGGTTATGTTGCTAAGTTCTGGACAACAATGACTGAGAATTTGCGAGATTCCAGAAAGTCAAGAACATAGCGTCGCATAAACGCCTTCAATATGTATCTGGACTACCATAACACCCACCCAAAGCCCGCTTCGTATAATAATGTGTCTTACACGACTTCATCACTACACTCGTCACGGCGTAGGCTGCCTAATACCTGCGATCAGGAAAGAACATGTCTAACTATGACTACTAGGTTATAATAGGCTCTGATAGTCCACTACAAAAATACAAAAAAAAATCAACCATGCAACGCACGTACGTAAAAAAAAGGAGTCCCGACATCGTGATGATGTCGGGACTCCCCGAAGTACGGCGGCGACCTACTCTCCCAACTGGTGTGTCAGTACCATCGGCGCGCGCGGGCTTAACTGCTCTGTTCGGTATGGGAAGAGGTGGGACCCCGCGGCTAAAGCCACCGCGAATATCACTTGAGAGACCACAGCGAGAACCAACTCACCTCCACATGAAAGATTTCGGGCCATTAGTACGGGTCGGCTGAAGGCCTCGCGGCCCTTGCACCTCCCGCCTATCTACGTCGTAGTCTTCGACGACCCTCTGAGGAAGTCTCATCTTGGAGACGGCTTCGCGCTTAGATGCTTTCAGCGCTTATCCTGACCGAACGTGGATACCCGGCGGTGCAGCTGGCGCCACAACCGGTATACCAGAGGTTCGTCCGACCCGGTCCTCTCGTACTAAGGTCAGACCTTCTCAAACTTCCAACGCCCACAACAGATAGAGACCGAACTGTCTCACGACGTTCTGAACCCAGCTCGCGTGCCAC
>CAVIHT010000009.1:0-74401 GCA_963642795.1 Bacteroidaceae bacterium | reverse complement strand
TTGTATGTGGGTTTAGTTCAAGTGGTTACGAGGGATTTTGAAAAGATTTGTTTTCGGGGGATTTCTGCGGATTTCGTGTGTTATTTTCCGATGCAGAACCTGCTGAAAATGTTCCCTAAAACCTCATCGGAGGTGACTTCGCCGACGATGGCACCGAGGTGGTGGAGGGCGGTGCGGAGGTCTTCGGCCAGGAGGTCGGGGGTCTGTTTGGCGGACAGAGAGGATCTTACTCTTTCAAGCGCGGAGCAGGCTCCGGTCAGAGCCTGATAGTGGCGTAGGTTGGTCACGATTGTCTGGTCAGAATTCAAAGTGGTTGACTTTTGAGTGTCGGACAACCGCCGCTTCAACTCATCAAGGCCGAATCCTGTCCTGGCGGAAACATAGAGCTTAACCACCTTTTCATCAGTATTTGAAACAGAATTATTAATTAGACTAACATTTATGTTATCACTTAAAATATCGACTTTATTCAGGAGTACAATCAATTTTTGCGACCTGACATCCAATTTTGAGACTATGTCAGAAATCGAGGACTCGTTTTCATCTTCCGATGCGGTCACATCAAGCAGCGCAAGGACAACCGAGGCCTCGCTCATCTTCTTGTAAGACCTCGAAATGCCGATCTTCTCGACCTCGTCGGATGTCTCCCTCAAGCCGGCGGTATCGATGAACCTGAAAAGAACGCCGTCTATCGTCATCGTCTCCTCAATGGTGTCGCGGGTGGTGCCGGCGATGTCGGAGACAATGGCGCGGTCATCGCAAAGAAGGGCGTTCAGCAGGGTGCTCTTCCCGGCATTCACCGCACCGACAATTGCTACCGGAACCCCGTTGCGCAGAGCGTTGCCATAGCGGAATGAATCAGTGAGCGAATGAATATGTCTGATCGCGTCATCAAGCAGTGAGGCGAGTTCACAGCGGCTGGCGAACTCTACATCCTCCTCGCTGAAATCCAACTCCAGCTCCAGAAGTGAAGTCATCTTCAGCAGTTCCTCTCTTAAACCCTTCAGTTCTTTGGAGAATCCGCCTTTCAACTGGCTGAAAGCGACTTTGTGAGCGGCTTCGCTCTGTGCGGAAATCACATCGGCGACGGCCTCCGCCTGAGCCAAGTCCATCTTGCCGTTTACAAAAGCTCTTTGAGTGAATTCACCGGGTTGCGCAATGCGTGCGCCGCAGTCAACGAGACGCTGAAGCAAGCGTTCGGCGATGTATTTAGACGAGTGGCAGGAAATCTCCACCGCATCCTCACCTGTGTAGGAATGTGGGGTTTTGAAAACGCTGACAAGAACTGTGTCCAGTTCTGAGCCATCAACATCAAGCAGCACTCCATATCGTATCCGATAACCATCGCTGGATGAAATATCACCTCCCTTGCAAACAATTATTTTGTCTGCAATTGCAAAGGACTCTTTTCCGCTCATCCTGACCAAGGTTATGGCTCCTGTTCCGGGAACGGTGGCGGGAGCGCAGATTGTGTCATCGAGATTCAACATCGATTCATTTGATTTTATTACCGACAGCAAATTTATCAACATTCATCAAAATATTCAAACACACAGGCGATGAATGTCGTGGCCGCAACACTCTTTCACCATACTCACTTTCAAAGCGCGTCAAAGCGAATATTACAAAAAAAATATCCTCGAAATATCCCGATAATTCTTTTTGCAGTTAGAAAAAGAAGAATTATCTTTATGACTCAAATTCATGCCCGAAATTCAATGAGATGAAATCAACGTCCTCAAAAAACAGAAAGAAGCCCGCGGTCAAAGAGAAGAGGCTCTCAAACATCGTACGCCCTTCCGACCTTACCTCCAAGGAATGGCAGACGGCGCTGCGCCGACAGGCCGCCCAGAAGGAAAACCTCATTGTCCGGCAACCTAGCGATGTTGGACAGTACGGAATCTACGAGGTCAGAAACCCGCTAAGCCACAACGCCTACAAGGTTGTCTTCCGGGGTCTGGGAAGCAAGTGGAACTTCTGCTCCTGTCCTGATTTCAAGACCAACCAGCTTGGAACCTGCAAGCATATCGAGGCTGTGAAGATCTGGCGTCAGGACCACAAAAAGAACAAAATCGGAGACTTGCCGCCATATTCGTCGCTCTATCTGACATATTCAGAGAAACGCACCGTATGCATCAGGATAGGGTCCGTCAAGCGTGCCTCGATGAGGCTTCTTGCGGCTGAATATTTCTCGGCGGACGGCATCGTGCTTCCCGGCAAGGTGACGGAACTTGAGTGTTTCATCCTCAAGGCGAAAGAACTCGACCCGGCTTTCCATTGCTACCAGGATGTGCTTGATTTTATCTCAGATGCCAAGGATTCCGACTACCGGAAAGGCTTTCTGGGCGGGATTAAAGACGAAGACCTTGACAAACTGCTGAAAACCAATCTGTACCCCTATCAGAAAGAAGGAATCCGATTCGCCTTCGAGAAAGGCAGGTCCATCATCGCCGACGAGATGGGGCTGGGGAAGACAGTCCAGGCCATAGGAGCCGCCGAACTGCTCCGTAAGGCTGGCCTGGTGTCATCAGCGCTCATCATCTGCCCGACATCCCTTAAGTACCAGTGGCAGAAGGAGATCGAACGGTTCACTGAATCATCGACTATCGTGATAGAGGGTGATCCCGCAAAGCGCGCCCAGATGTACAAGAGCGACGCGTTCTACAAGATTGTCTCCTACCATGCGATGAACCGCGACGTGCGGATCAAAGGGGAGATGTTCGCCGAATGCATCATCATGGATGAGGTGCAGCGCCTCAAGAACTGGAACACCCAGATCGCAAGGTCGGCCAGACATATTCATTCTGACTATTCCATAGTGCTTTCCGGTACTCCGTTGGAGAACAAGCTTGAGGATCTGTACTCGGTGATGCAGCTTGTGGACCAGTACTGCCTCGGACCGTACTACAAGTTCATCGAGGAGACGACAGTGCGTGACGAGACCGGAAAGGTGCTGTCCTACCGGAATCTGAACAAGGTGTCGGAGAAAATCAGCTCCCGTCTTATCCGCCGCCGCAAGGCCGATGTCTCGATTCAGATGCCACGGCGTACGGACAAGCTGCTCTTTGTGCCTCTGACCCCTCAGCAGAGGGAGATGCACGACGAATGGAAGTCATCTGTCGCACAGATAGTTTACAAGTGGAGGCGCCTGCACTTCCTCAGCGAGACAGACCGCCGCAGACTGCTGCTTATGCTCAACCAGATGCGAATGGTCTGCGACAGCACTTTCATCCTTGACCAGAACACACGGTTCGACACCAAAGTGGAGGAGACGATGAATATCCTTGGAGACCTGTTCGAGTCTGGAGACGAGAAAGTGGTGATTTTCAGCCAGTGGGAGAGGATGACAAGGCTGATTGCCGCAGAACTGGCGAAAGCCGGGGTAAAATATTCCTCCTTGAACGGAATGGTCCCGTCGGAGAAGAGGAAGAAACTGTGCGATGATTTTCAGGAGGATCCCGATTGCCGCGTATTCATCTCGACGGACGCCGGAAGCACGGGCCTGAACCTTCAGGCGGCCTCTCTGGTGATCAATCTCGACCTGCCATGGAATCCCGCCGTTCTGGAGCAGCGCATAGCCAGAATCTACCGAATAGGCCAGAAACGCAGCATCCAGGTCATCAACATGGTCTCAAAAGACTCATTTGAGGAGCGCATGCTGGCCACACTCGACTTCAAGTCTTCTCTATTTGAAGGAATATTCGATGGTGGCAATGACACCGTGGTGCTGGATGACAGCCGCCTCAACAAGATACTGGAAGGAGTTTCCGAATATGTTGACACGCCTTCCCGGACTGAACCTTGCGACGGTTCCTCCGAAACGATGGAGACGGAGTCCGCCGAAGAGCGTGATCAGAATGATACCCAGGATGCCGGTTTCGGCTTTGCCGATCCAGTCGCAGAAACGGAGGATGTCGTTGAAACTTCTCCGGAAACCATTGTAAGCCAAGGCGTGGCGTTCCTTTCCGGTCTGTCCGGAATCCTGCGCTCCGAGGAGGGTGTCAGAAAACTTGCAGACACAATTGTCAGAACAGATCCTCAATCTGGGAAATCCGAACTTCACATCCCCGTTCCCAACAAGGAGACCGTCGTCGGCATCCTCGCCATCTTCGGAAAGCTTGTAAAGTAAGCAAAAACTTGTCGGATCAAAATAAAATCGCTAAATTCGTGCCCTCAAAAAAATCGATGGCGCGGACGGATCTCACACAAGGCAGCATCATCGGAAACATCAGCAGATTCTCACTGCCGTACATGCTGTCATATTTCCTGCAAATCCTCTACGGATTGGCGGATATGTTCGTGATAGGTCAGTTCTGCGGAGTGGACAGCACGACGGCTGTGGCCAACGGCGCACAGATAATGCACATGTTCACCGTCATCATCATCGGTCTTGCGATGGGCACGACGGTGCGTCTGGGAAGGGCGTTCGGAGCCAAAGACAAGAAAGCAGCCTCAAAAACCATCGGCAACACATTCACCCTGTTCGCGATCACAGCCATAGTCACCACAGCCATCCTGCTTCTCGCCAACAGAAGCATTGTCAGCATGATAGACACGCCGGCCGAAGCGGTCAAGGGTACAGTCGATTATTTAAGAATATGCTTTGTCGGCATCCCGTTCATCATAGCCTATAACATCATCGCATCCATATTCAGAGGCCTCGGCGACTCGAAAAGTCCGATGTATTTCGTGATAGTGGCGTGCGTTGCCAACATCGCTCTCGACTACCTGTTCATAGGCCACTTCGGGCTTGGCCCGGCGGGAGCCGCACTCGGCACCACCCTGTCCCAAATGATCAGTGTCATCATCGCAGTCATCGTGATCCGGAGGAGATCTCTTTTGAGCATTTCCGTCCAAGACCTTAGGCCAGAGGGGCGTACAATGGGCGGAATACTTAAAGTGGGAGTTCCGGTAGCCCTTCAGGACGGCTTCATCCAAATTGCGTTCATCGCAATAACCGCAATCGCCAACGGCAGAGGACTGAACGATGCCGCGGCGGTTGGAATCGTCGAGAAATTCATCGGACTGCTCTTCATCGTACCTTCGGCCATGCTTGCGACCGTCTCGGCGATGGCGGCTCAGAACATCGGAGCGAAAAAGCCTGAAAGAGCCAGAAAAACAATGGAATATGCCATCGCTGTCGCGGCGGGATTCGGCATCGTCGCATCCGTGATCCTCCAATTCATTCCTGAATATGCCGTAAGAATATTCACGAGCGACAGCACGGTCATCACCCTTGGAGGACAGTACCTGAAAGGCTATGTTTGGGACTGCATATTCGCTGGTATCCATTTCAGTTTCAGCGGTTTTTTCACTTCGTGCGGCTATTCGGTCATCTCGTTCTGCCACAACTTCCTGTCGATTGTCTGCGTGCGTATCCCGCTGTCTTACCTAGCCTCCATAAATTTCCCGGACACCCTGTTCCCGATGGGTCTGGCATCTCCAGCCGGCTCGCTTCTTTCCGTTTTCATCTGCGTCACGGTTTACATCGTGATGCGCCGGAAAGGGAAGTTGTAATGTCCATTGTCAGCCTTTGTTCATCCCGGCACGTATCCTGCCGAGGGGCTGAGTAGTCATCCAAAATTAACATATGATAAAAACTCCATCATGACCGTCACGAAATGTCTTGAAATATTCTTCATGAGTGAATATTCATCCTATCTTTGCGCCCCGATTTGAAAAACTGTATTGAAAAAATGAAAAGAGACGCGATCAACTTCGGTTCCGACAGCATCCCGGGACTTTTCAGAAAAATCTTCATACCGACATTGGTAGGAATGGCCTGCATGGCGATGATGACCACCATCGACGGCGTGTTCGTCGGTCACGGTGTAGGCAGCGACGCCCTTGCATCCGTCAACATATTCGCCCCATTCTGGATGATCATGACCGGACTGGGACTTCTTTTCGGCATCGGCTGCTCGGTGATCTCCTCGGTCCATCTTTCGCAGGACAACGCTAAGGCTGCCCGGATCAACATGACCCAGACCCTGATCTTCGGAGTGCTGGTCACCGTGACGCTTACAGTTCTTGTACAGAGCTTCAGCACGAGGACAGCCTACCTTCTCGGCTCCTCGGACAGACTTCTGCCGTATGTCCTTGACTACCAGAAATGGCTGTCCTACGCTTTCTGCGCCCTGTTCCTGCAGTCCGTGGGACTGCTCATCATCAGACTGGACGGATCTCCGAACTACGCCTCGGCCTCGGCGGCGATCCCATCCATCGTCAATGTCGTGCTGGACTACGTCTTCCTCTTCGTCCTGGACATGGGGCTTGAGGGAGTAGCCATCGCAACCGCGATCGGCTGCTGGACAGGAGCCCTTATGGTGCTGTTCTACATAGTGTTCCTCTCAAGGACAATGAGGCTCTATCCTCTGAAAATGTCCTGGAAAAGCCTCTGCCTGTCCCTGCGCAATCTTTGGTACCAGTTCAGGCTCGGCCTGTCAGCCTTCCTTGGCGAAATCAGCATCTCGATGCTGATGTTCGTGGGCAACTACGTGTTCATGAAGTACTTGGGAGAGGACGGAGTGGCAGCCTTCTCTATCGCCTGCTACATAATGCCTTTCATCTTCATGACAGGAAACGCGATCGCACAGTCCGCCCAGCCGATCATCAGTTTCAACCACGGCGCCGGCAATCGAGGACGCGTCCTGCAGGCCCGCAAGGTGTCGCTCGGTACCGCATTCGGCCTCGGAGCCGCGGTTTCGCTCGCGATTGCCTTCGGGATCAGCCACGTGGCCGCACTGTTCCTCAGCAGGGATGTCCCGGCATATTCAATAGCGGCTCACGGCGTTCCTCTCATGGCCATCGGGTTCACTCTGTCGGTCGTGAACGTAGCGGTGATCGGCTATTACCAGAGTGTGGAACGGGCGCTTCCGGCAACCATATTCTCGCTTTCCCGCGGGGTCATATTCCTTGTTCCTTGCTTTCTGTTGATACCTCGTTTCGCCGGAGTGAACGGGATATGGCTCGCCCTGCCGGCCACGGAAGCGTTGACATTCCTGACGATCGCGGCTTTCCGCACCGTATCACGGAAGAGGGCGAAGAATATGAATTAGTTGGAAGCCCTCATGTTTGAATATATATTCATTGGCAAACAGGCGTATAATTCCGGATTTTTGCTTAACTTTGCAAAACAAACGAACTTTCCGGATGCTTGATGTCATCTCAATACCTTTAAGCGGCAGTGCGTCTCAGGATGCGCGGAGGGAATGTTCTTTCATTGAATTTCACCGACCATTTCATCATTGTTTGAGATGGTCGTTTTTTTTGAACATATAAGTACATCATGAACTCAAGAAAAGGCGCTACACTCAAGTTGGAGAATGGGGCTGAATTCCGCGGATTCTCCTTTGGATACGACGGCCAGACCGATGGCGAGGTTGTCTTCTCAACCGCGATGGTAGGCTATCCGGAAAGTCTGACAGACCCGTCCTATTCAGGACAGATTCTCTGCGTTACCTACCCGTTGATAGGCAATTACGGTGTTCCACAGGAAGGACCGGACGAACTTGGGATCTCGAAAAATTTCGAATCCGAAAAAATATGGGTAAGGGGAGTGGTCATCAGCGACTACTCGTTCGACTACAGCCACTGGGATGCGGTCAAAAGTCTGGACGAATGGCTCAAAGAGCAGAAGATTCCTGGAATATTCGGAATCGACACCCGCGCCGTGACGCAGCTCCTTCGCGAGAAGGGATCAATGCTCGGAATGATTGTTCCGGACGGGATAACGAAGGATTTCCCGGTCGATGACCCGAACCTCATCAACCAGATCGCCATCGTCAGCTGCAAGGATGTCATTGAATATGGCAGCGGCTCCAAGACGGTCGTGATGGTGGACTGCGGTGTCAAGCACAACATCCTCAGGTGTTTCATGGACAGGGGAGTGAAGGTCGTCAGAGTGCCTTGGGACTATGATTTCAACAAGCTGGACTATGACGGTCTCTTCATCTCTAACGGCCCCGGCAACCCGCAGTTCTGCAACATCACGGTCGCTAACCTTCGCAAGGCCATGGAGGGCGACAAGCCGATTTTCGGAATATGCATGGGCAACCAGCTGCTCGCCAGGGCAGGCGGAGCCAACACCTATAAGTTGAAGTACGGCCACCGCAGCCACAACCAGCCCGTCCGCATGGTCGGCACGAACCGTTGCTTCATCACCTCTCAGAACCACGGATTCGCCGTGGACGACAAGACTCTCGGAGCCGACTGGGAGCCTTGGTTCGTGAACATGAACGACGGCACCAACGAGGGTATCCGCCACAAGACCAAACCGTTCTGTTCGGTTCAGTTCCATCCCGAAGCCTCCAGCGGCCCGACCGACACGAATTTCCTGTTTGACGAGTTCATCAGCAAGTTGTAGATTTCACGCAAGAATATTTATGAAAAACACCAACATAAAGAAAGTCCTGATCCTTGGATCGGGCGCGCTCAAGATCGGACAGGCCGGCGAGTTTGACTACTCCGGATCGCAGGCCCTCAAGGCCCTTCGGGAAGAAGGCATCGAGACTGTCCTCATCAACCCGAACATCGCTACAGTGCAGACCTCGGAAGGCGTGGCTGACAAGATTTATTTCCTGCCGGTCACCCCGTTCTTCGTGGAGAAGGTCATAGCCAAGGAGCAGCCACAGGGCATCCTCCTCTCGTTCGGCGGACAGACAGCCCTTAACTGCGGAGTGGAGCTGTACGAGAGCGGAGTTCTGGACAAGCACAAGGTCCAGGTGCTCGGAACCCCTGTCCAGGCGATCATGGACACAGAGGACCGCGACCTTTTCATCAAGAAACTTGACGAGATCGGCGTGAAGACCATCAAGTCCCACCCAGCGTCCAACATAGAGGAGGCCCGCAAAGCCGCCCATGAACTCGGATTCCCGCTCATCGTCCGTGCGGCGTACGCCCTCGGAGGGCTCGGTTCCGGCTTCTGCGACAACGACGATCAACTTGAGGAACTCTGCGAGAAAGCATTCTCTTTTTCTCCGCAAGTACTTGTGGAAAAGTCTCTTAAGGGATGGAAGGAAATTGAATATGAAGTCGTGCGCGACCGCTATGACAACTGCATCACTGTCTGCAACATGGAGAACTTCGACCCGCTTGGAATCCACACCGGAGAGAGCATCGTGGTGGCTCCTTCGCAGACCCTGTCCAACAACGACTATTATTTCCTCCGCGAACTCTCCATCAAGATTGTCCGTCACATAGGGATAGTGGGCGAGTGCAACGTCCAGTACGCCTACGATCCGGATGCCATGGACTACCGTGTCATCGAGGTTAACGCACGTCTGAGCCGTTCATCGGCCCTCGCTTCAAAGGCGACAGGCTACCCGCTGGCGTTCGTGGCCGCTAAACTCGGCCTTGGCTACGGCCTGTTCGACCTCAAGAACTCCGTGACCAAGACCACTCCGGCGTTTTTCGAGCCTGCTCTCGACTACATAGTCTGCAAGATTCCGCGATGGGATCTCAGCAAGTTCCACGGTGTTTCACGCAAGATCGGCTCGTCGATGAAGTCCGTCGGAGAGGTAATGGCGATCGGCCGCAGCTTCGAGGAGGCGATTCAGAAAGGTCTCAGGATGATCGGGCAGGGCGCGCACGGATTCGTGGGCAACAAGGAATTCCAAGTGGCTGACATCGACGAGGCTCTCCGGGAACCGACCGACAAGCGCATCTTCGTGATTTCAAAGGCGTTGCGCGCAGGTTACACCGTGGAACAGATCCACAGCCTCACTAAGATCGACAAATGGTTCCTCAACAAGCTGGAGAACATTGTCAAGACCTACGGGGACTTGAACTCCTACGACACTCTTGAGGACATCCCTGCCGGACTCCTCCGCCTTGCCAAGCAGGAAGGATTCTCCGATTTCCAGATCCAGAGAGCGGTGTGGAAAGACACCGGGATTTCAACGGCCAACATGGACAAGGTCCGCGAGCGCAGGAAATCCCTCGGCATCGTCCCTGTCGTCAAGCAGATAGACACTCTCGCCGCCGAATTTCCGGCCCAGACGAACTACCTCTATCTGACCTACAACGGTACGAAGAGCGACATTGAATATGAGAACGACGGCAAGTCCGTGATAGTCCTCGGTTCAGGTGCCTACAGGATCGGTTCCTCGGTCGAGTTCGACTGGTGTTCGGTGACCTGCCTCCAGACAATCCAGAAGCAGGGCTACAGGGGAGTGCTGATCAACTACAATCCGGAGACCGTCTCCACCGACTACGACATGTGCGACAGGCTCTATTTCGACGAGCTCACGTTCGAGAGGGTGATGGACATCATCGATCTTGAGTCTCCGCACGGTGTGGTCGTCTCCGTGGGCGGCCAGATTCCGAATAACCTTGCCCTTAAGCTCCATAGACACAACGTTCCGATTCTCGGGACATCCGCCGAGGACATCGACAAGGCCGAAGACCGTCACAAGTTCTCCAGCATCGTGGACAGCCTCGGGGTCGACCAGCCTGAGTGGAGCGAGATGACCACCATCGACGAGGTGGACAACTTCATCAGGAAAGTCGGCTTCCCTGTGCTCGTCAGGCCGTCCTATGTGCTATCTGGCGCGGCGATGAACGTCTGCCACGACGAGGAGAAGCTGAAGCATTTCCTCGGTCTGGCAGCGGAAGTCTCGCAGGAGCATCCGGTCGTGATCAGCAAGTTCTACATGCGCAGCAAGGAGATCGAGTTCGACGCGGTCGCGGACAATGGCGAAATCCTCGCTTATGCGATTTCGGAACACATTGAATATGCCGGTGTCCATTCCGGCGACGCCACCATCCAGTTCCCTCCGCAGAAACTCTACGTGGAGACCGTGCGCAGAATCAAGAAGATAGCCAGGGCGATCGCCGGTGCGTTGAGCATCTCCGGGCCGTTCAACATCCAGTTCCTTGCGAAGGAGAACGCCATCAAGGTGATAGAGTGCAACCTGCGCGCTTCCAGAAGTTTCCCGTTCGTGTCCAAGGTGCTTAAGATCGATTTCATCGAGCTTGCCACCAAAGTCATGCTCGGACTTCATCCGGCCGCTCCGCAGAAGAGCGCCTTCGACCTTGACTATGTCGGCGTGAAGTCCTCGCAGTTCTCGTTCGCAAGGCTTGAGGAGGCCGACCCGATGCTGGGGGTTGACATGTCTTCGACCGGCGAGGTAGGCTGTCTGGGCGACGACCTTAACGAGGCTCTTCTCAAGTCCGTGCTCTCGGTGGGACAAAGGATTCCGGAAAAGAGAATAATGCTCTCCACCGGCAACCCGCTCCAGAAGGCCGACATGCTGATGGCCTGCCGTCTTTTGGTTGAGAAAGGTTATGAGCTTTACGCCACCGGAGGCACCTACAAGTACCTTGTCGAGAACAGTATTCCAGCCACCAAAGTGCTCTGGCCAAGTGAATGCGACAATCCTAACTTCAAGGGAAGGTTCAAGCCGGCGCTGGAGATGATTCAAAACAAGGAAGTTGACATGGTGATCAACATTCCGAAGAACTTCTCCGCCCTGGAACTTTCGAACGGCTACCAGATCAGAAGGGCGGCCATAGACTTCAACGTCACCCTCTTCACCAACGCCCGTCTGGCCACCGCATTCATCCGCGCCTTCTGCTCCACCGGCATCGACGACATCCAGATCAAGTCCTGGGATCAGTATTGATCCTGGACTTGATTCCAAATTAGGAAAAACAAAGGCGACTGAAGAAATATTCAATCGCCTTTGTTTATTTATTCGTGAATCTATCAGAACGTATCGTAGTACTTGGCGTCGCGGGGAGTTACCTTGTTCATGTTGTCAAGCAGCATGTCGTTAGTCTTGTACTCGTCCATCAATTGAAGCATAAAATTCATCGCCTCGGTCGGGTTCATGTCGGCGAGAAGCTTGCGCAGGATCCAGATCCTGTTGGCCGCCTCACGGCTGTACAGAAGATCATCGCGGCGTGTGCTGGAAAGAACCACGTTGACGGCAGGGAAGATACGCCTGTTGGCAAGGGTTCTGTCAAGCTGGAGCTCCATGTTGCCGGTGCCCTTGAACTCCTCGAAGATCACATCGTCCATCTTTGAGCCGGTCTCGGTCAAAGCCGTGGCCAGGATGGTCAGCGAGCCGCCGCCTTCGATGTTGCGAGCCGCTCCGAAGAAACGCTTAGGCTTCTGAAGGGCGTTGGCGTCCACACCGCCGGTCAACACCTTGCCGGAAGCCGGCTGGACAGTGTTGTAGGCGCGGGCAAGACGAGTGATCGAATCAAGCAGAATCACGACATCGTGACCGCACTCAACGAGTCTGCGAGCCTTTTCCAGAACCATGTTGGCCACCTTCACATGCCTTTCCGCCGGCTCATCGAATGTAGAGGCAACCACCTCGGCCTTTACGCTGCGGCTCATGTCAGTGACTTCCTCCGGACGCTCGTCGATAAGCAGCACGATCTCGTAAACCTCAGGATGGTTGTCAGCGATGGCGTTTGCGATGGACTTCAAGAGCATTGTCTTACCGGTCTTCGGCTGGGAGACGATCAGGCCGCGCTGCCCTTTTCCGATAGGGGTGAACATGTCCACGATGCGGCAAGAAGGATCGCTCTGGTGTCCGTGCCCGAGAAGATTGAACTTCTCCTCCGGGAAGAGCGGGGTAAGGAA
The DNA here is from genome assembly GCA_963642795.1 of Bacteroidaceae bacterium. Lineage (GTDB taxonomy): Bacteria > Bacteroidota > Bacteroidia > Bacteroidales > UBA932 > Cryptobacteroides. Next base: position 61,806 of record CAVIHT010000009.1, on the reverse strand, counting down.
ATCAAACGGAACCCTGTCGCGGATGTAGTCAGGCGTGCGTCCGTTGATGTAGTTGATCTTGACAAGTGGGAAGTACTTGTCACCCTCCTTCGGAGGACGGATCTCACCGGTGACCGTGTCGCCGGATTTCAAGGCGTTGTTCTTTATCTGACTCTGACTGACATAGATGTCGTCAGGAGAATTAAGGTAATTATAGTCGGAGGAACGCAGGAAACCATAGCCGTCCGGCATGATCTCAAGCACGCCGGACGCCTCCACGGTGCCGTCAAACTCGATTTCCGGAGCCTTGGGCCTCTGGTTAGGATTCTGAAAATCATGAGGCTTCTGCTGTTGGTTAGGATTCTGACCGTTCTGTCCCTGAAACTTGTTCTTCTGCTTTCTTCGGCTCACATCGGCATGAGCGGCGGGATCATCCTTCAGATCATCAAACAGCGCATGAATGAACTCCTTTCCGTTGACAGACTTGTCGGACTGAACCTGTGAGGATTCCGGGATCTGCACGGACTCTTGTTCAACCGGTGCGGCCTTCTCAGCCTCTACCTCATGCTTCTTGTCCGCGGTGGGTGCGGACACCTCGGCCTGTGGCTGCACGTAAGCCGACTTTGGCTTGCGCCCTCTTTTTTTCGGAACCGGTTTCACGTCCTGCCCCTGAACGGAAGCCCGCTCAACCGCCGGCTCGGCAATCTTATTCCGCGGCTCAGCCTTTGATTCCTGCTCCGCCTTGGCTTTTTTATTATTGTCATTTTTGGCGGCGACAGATTTGCCCCCCTTGTCTTGGGCTTGCTCCGTAAGCTGATTCTTGCGCGGTCTTCCACGCTTCGCCTTCGGCTTTTCTATCGGCTGAAGAGACGCCGCGGCCGCCTGTGCGTCCAGTATCGCGAATGACAGATTCTCATCTGTGAATTTCTTTATGTTCTTGATCTGGTGTTCCTGAGCGACTTTTTCAAGTTGCTCCCTGCTCATCTGTGTGAGTTCAAATAAATTATAAGGCATAAACTTAAAATGATTCCGGAATCGTCATACCGGACTTGATTTCAGAAAATAATTCGGGATTATCAGCCTTCAAGCTTCCGCTGAAATGTCAGCATGCAAATATAAGATAATTATAATAATTATCCAAACTATTTATCCCAATAGCTCGTACTTTTCTTGAACCTCAACAGATCCGCCAAAGCCGCCGCGTTCGCGGATATGAGAAAAGAATACGACTGGTACATGCCCGACGGAACCCACGACACCGAGATGTTGAAACAGTGCAGGTCATACCTGAACGAGAACTGCGTGGTCGTCATCTTCATCGCCGTGAAATCCCATCCGGACTGCGCCTGTACCGACATCTTCGGAGTCAGCTGGACGTTTCCTTGAACCCCGAGGGTCTGAGTTATGTTGTCTTTCTTGCTCAACAAGTTATTTGCATAGGTATAGGAGCGGTTCATCGAGAAATTATAATTGAAGTTCATGCTCCACGGCACATTCGGATTGGTATAGTACAGCCACCCTCCGGGAATATATTCACCGGTCAGAGGGTGATAGTATATTCTTCGGTAATAGTCGGCGGCATTGCCTGAACCGCTCTCTCCGCCTCCGGAAGATTTCGAGCCATCGTTGCCTTTGACGGTACCTTTGCCGGACAATGAATATGACAGCGAGCCGCTCACATTGGTTAGTCTGAGAGGCACTCCATTCTCAACGATGTTGTACTTGTTCACCCTCTGTCCTTTCCCGTCGATTGCATACGGGTCAAAGTTCATGTTGCCGTTGAGTCCGAGCTTTCCGAAGATCGACGTGGACATGGAGATCCCCACATTATTCATCTTAAGCGAGTCCGCAAGAAAATTGTAACCGGTGGAGATGTTGAATTGATCAAGTATCTTCACTTTCTTGTTCCCTTTGCCGGTAGTGTCACTCATGTCGCGCACCTTCGCCTCAAGGTTGTTGCCGATCGAAAGGCTCATGGTCGCGGATTTGCCCTTTCCCGGAGCGGAGTTTATCTGCCCTTGGTAAATGTTGTAGTCGTAGGATTTCTGCACGCCGAGCGTGTCGATGTAGTTGAACGTGCGCCATCCGTTGAAAGCCTTGCCTTTCTCCGGACTGAAACTCATGCTCACACTTGGGGAAATGACATGTCTCAAGGCCTGGATCTTATGGAATTTCCCAAAATTGTACATTCCATAGAGGCGTGTGCTCATCGACACCGAACCGGAATAATTGTGCGTAGCCCCGAATGTGCCGAACTGCTTGCCCATCTCCGTCTTCACGCTGTTGGTCTCGGGGTCGAAATACGCCTCGCTCTTCCTGAAGAACCAGTTCATGCCATAGCTGACATTAGGAGCCACATTCAAATACTTGAGCAATGTGAAATCCGGAAGCTTGATGGAGAAATTGTGAGCCATTCCGTTCTGGAACTTGTCCATGAAGCCCGGCTCACCGAACTCGGAAGCCTTGAAATTGATCTTGTTCTGGATTGAAGTATTGTAGCCGAGCGCGAACTTCTCGTAGAAACGCTCCTTCCCTACCCGGTTTTTTATCTTGAAAGGGTAAAACGTGGACACAGAGAAGGTGACATTAGGAAGCGTGAATGAATATGAACTGTCCCTCGAGTTCTGGCTGTGCAGCGCGTTGACGGAGAGGTTGAACTTGCCGTTCCAGTTCTTTGAGTATGACACCGAAGACGAGATCTGGTTCTGCAGGGCTTCCGAAACCGAGTGGGAGTTGTAGCGGCTGTTCGAAGGACTGGAGAAGTTTACCGACGCGGAAAACGAGGTTCCGGGATGTGCCTTGGAATCCTGTGAGTGAGACCACCTTACCCCGAAGTTCTTGCTCTGGAAAAAGTCCGTGCTTCCTTTCTCTCCGGTCTGATCGACAGAATAGTTGACCGCGATGTTGCCGCTGAACTTGTACTTCACCATGTATCTGGAATTCAGATTGGCGGCCCATGATCCCAAAGTGTAATAGTCTCCAGTCAGCGACATGTCGAAATAGTCTCCCAGCACAAAGTACATTCCGGCGTCCCTCAAGTAGAAACCTCGGGCGTTCTCCTCTCCGAAAGAAGGCATGAGAAGTCCTGTGGCCCTGTCCGGACGTTTGGGAATGAAACCGAACGGGATCCCTATCGGAAGATCCACATCCTCGACCACAAGATGAGCCGGCCCGAACACAGTTTTTTGCGAAGGCTTGGTGACAACCTTCGCCGACGACAGTTTCAGATAGTAGTGAGGATGCTCCAGATCACAGACCGTGTATTTTCCTTTGGTGATGTTGATGGACTTGTCAGGCATCATCTTGATGTTCTTTCCGTGAAGGATGCCGTCATCCTCTTTAGTGATCATGTTCGTGATTCTGGCCTTACGGGTGTTGAAATTGTACCGTACCTCCTCCATGTTGAACGTCTGACCTCCCTGAGTCATTTCAGGCTGACCTTTCCACACTCCGGACAAGCTGTCGTAGGTTCCTCTCGCAAAGACAGTCCCTGTGGCCATGTCATACTCCATGTAGTCGGCCTTCAGCTTGATGTTGTCATAGGAGACCTCGACATCGCCCCAATAGTACATCTTGCGCCGCCCGTTCGAGAAATCCTGCCGGATGGAATCCTTGGCGCCGGAGAACGCCGGCCTGGAAAGGGAACTTTTGTCCAGCATGAACAGCGAGTCTGACCTGGATGTCGAATCAGCCACCCGGATGGAATCCCTTCTTCTTGCAAGGGAATCCTGAAGCGGTGGAACAGAATCCGGATGGTGTGAGGAATCCCGAACCACCGGTCTAGCTGTGTCAGCCAAAAAGCCTCCTTCAGCAGCCTTTTTAAGGTTCCTGTCCCTCCTCAGATCCTGTCCGAACATGGTCAGTCCCGTCAGCGCGGCCAAAGCCGCTATGAGGATAATATTATATGTATGCTTCTTGAATTGCAATTATTTTCTAAATTTGCAAAAGACAAATATACTACATATTTTGGATTTACATCTCAATTTTCTTGCCGTAATCACGGCCTTCACACTTTCATCGGCAGGATTCTCCGCCTCAGCGCAGGATCCGTCCGCCGCCATCAGACTGTCAACCGTTGTGATCGACCCCGGACACGGAGGCAAGGACGCCGGCTGCGTCAGTCCAAGCGGAAAAACCATGGAGAAAACAATCGTCCTCGACATTGCGAGGAGGCTGAAAGCCAAGATCCAAGGAGGTTATCCAGATGTCAGGGTCATCCAGACGAGAAACGACGACACGTTCGTGACACTGCAAGGAAGAGCGGACATAGCCAACCGCAACAATGCCAACCTCTTCATCTCTATCCACATAAACTCTTTGGACGGCAAGAAGAACGGACCGAACGGCTATTCGACCCACATCCTCGGCCAGTACACAAGCAAAAACAAGGACCTCTACGCCGGCAACATGGACGTGGTTCGCAGGGAGAACTCCGTGATCAAGTTTGAGGATGACTACACGACCCGCTATGAGGGCTTCGACCCCGCCGACCCGGAATCATACATATTCATGAACCTGATGCAGAACGCCTACTTGGAGCAAAGCTTCAAGTTCGCCCAGCTGGTTGACAAGGAGATGAAAGGCGGGGCGATCCAGCACAGCAGGGGAATCTCCCAGGATCCCTTCTATGTACTATGGAGAACCGCCATGCCCGCCGTCCTGATCGAGTGCGGATTCATGTCGAACTCGACTGACCGCGAGGCTCTGATCACGGAGAAAGGCCGGGATAGGATCGCGTCTGACATCTACAAGGCGTTCAAGGTGTACAAGAAGGAATATGACGGCACAGATGTGGCCAACACCTCGTCCAAACTCCAAAACACCCTGCAAAACGAAGATGCGAATGAAATCCAGAAGAAAGACAGCGAAAACGACAAAACTCAAACCACAACTGAAGATAATGGCACAGTATCCTCTGAGAACAAAACAACTACGATAATATTCGGGACACAGGTGCTGGCCTCGTCTAAATCCCTGGACAATAAAGACCCGTTTTTCAAAGGCAACGAAGTCATGAGACTGCGTACAGGCGGACTGTACAAATACATCATAGGTTTTTCGGATGATCTTGACACCGCCAAAAAGAACTATGGCAAAATCAAGAAGGATTTCAAGGATTCATTCATGGTAAAAGTGGAGAAAGGCTGCGCTGAAAGAATACGCTGAGGAGCTATTTCCTAATATTCACTGACTTAAATCAAGGCTTGGAGATATTTTGAATTATTCTAAATTATAATCGGTTATATTTCGGAGCGATTAAAAAATTCATCATCGTAAAATACCGATTCTCAATATATTACAAAATTCAATTCTTCCTAAGCATTCAGTCGTATAAGAAAAATAAAAATCAAAAACAATACAAAAAAAGATTTTTTATGAATTAATTTTCCCCCAATTTTGCACAAGGAAAAAAGAGGAATCAATTTCTTGTCTTCAATTTAAATTTTATCTAAAGAAATGGCTGAATTGGAAAGACATATCTCCGTCTGGGACGAGTGTTTACGGATATTCGAACAGAACGTGGAACCGAAGCAGTTCGAAGTCTGGTTCAAAACCATCGTTCCAGTTTCTCTTGAAGGATCGACACTTACAGTCGAAGTGCCGACCGACTTCTTCAGGAGTTATCTGGAGGATGCCTTTCTGCCTATCATCAAGATGACTTTGAGAAGGGTCATCGGTCAGGATGCCAAACTGTTGTACAAGATCCATCCTGTTCAGAAAGAGCGCGCGATGGTGTTCACGGCCGCGCACGGGAACGTACCGGAGAACAAGCCGGTCACGATCAACACATTCCAGCCATCGGGAAACCCCAGTCCGTTTGTTTTTCCGGGAATCCAGAAACTCAAGATCAACCCAAGGCTCAATCCTGTCTATTGTTTTGACAACTTTATTAAAGGCGACTGCAACAAGATGGGCTACAACGCCGGAATAAGCATCTCGGACAAACCGGGCAAGACCCCGTTCAACCCATTGTTCATATTCGGCGGTCCTGGTTTGGGCAAGACACATCTTGCCCAGGCTATAGGCATCGCGATCCATGAGGCCTATCCGAATCTCGTGGTGCTTTACGTGACAGGAAACGAATTCAGGACCCAGTACGTGAATGCCGTAAACGTCCAGAACAAGCTGACCGACTTCATGGCCTTCTACATGAGAATCGATGTCCTCATCATGGATGACATCCAGGAACTCATCGGGCCGGCGTCACAGAATGCATTCTTCAACATCTTCAACCATCTTCATCAGTCCGGCAAGCAGTTGGTGTTCACATCGGACCGCGCCCCTGTTGACTTGATGAACTTTGAGGAAAGGCTTCTCTCGCGTTTCAAGTGGGGACTCTCCATCGAACTGTCCAGACCGGATCACGACACAAGACTCGCCATGCTCAAGGCGAGATGCGTCCGCGAGGGGGTCACCGTCAACGATGATGTCCTGGAGCTTCTGGCGAACAAGGTCAGATCCAATTTCCGGGAACTTGAAGGAGCGCTCATCTCTTTGATCGCCAACGCCACGCTATGCCACGAGGATGTCACCGTAGAACTCGCCGAGCAGGTCACCGGCAACATAGTGGAGGAGCAGCAGAACGAGGTGACGATTGACAGGGTGCAGGAGGTCGTGTGCGAATACTTCAACATCACCCGCGAAACACTTCTTTCCAAATCCAGGAAGAGGCAGATCGTCCAGGCCAGACAGATAGCCATGTTCATGAGCCGCAATCTGATAAGAGGCTGCTCACTGTCCACGATCGGCATGGAACTCGGAGGGAAAGACCACGCCACCGTGCTTCACGCATGCACGACAGTGTCAGACCTGTTGGAGACAGACAAGATGTTCAGACAGTACGTGACTGACATTGAAAGGATGCTTGTACCCGTGACAAAATAATACAAGAGCCAAATGAATTCAGAAAAAGTACGTTCAATCTTCAAGGAAATCACACGGATCCCGAGGGAGTCCGGACACGAAGAGCCAATGACAGCCTTTCTTCAGCGCTTCGCCGAGGAGAGGTGTCTTGAATGTAAAACCGACAAGACGGGCAACGTCTGCATAGTCAAGGAAGCCTGCAAAGGCAAGGAAAATGTGCCGACCCTTGTTCTTCAGGGTCATCAGGACATGGTCTGCGAGAAAAGAAGCGGCGTCCGACACGACTTCCTCAAGGATCCTATTGAATATGTCATCGAAGATGGCTGGATGATAGCGAAGGACACTACCCTCGGCGCTGATGACGGAATTGGAGTCGCGGCGATGCTCGCTCTTCTGGACAGTGACCTTCCTATGGGCAGGATCGAGTGTGTGTTCACGATCTCCGAGGAGACAGGCATGGACGGTGCGTTCGGAATGGAGCCGGGATTCTTCACCGGACGTACTCTTATCAATCTGGACTCCGAAGACGAAGGACAGATGTTCATCGGCTGTGCCGGCGGCCTCGACACTACGGCCGTGTTCAATTATACTCAGGAAGACTTCAAAGAAGGCTACAAGCCTGTCAGGCTGGAGATCGGCGGGGCGCTCGGCGGACACAGCGGCGACGACATCAACAAAGGCCGCGCGAACACGGTGCAGCTGATGGCCGGATTCCTGTATTCAGAGATGTCTCATGGGTTCCAGCTCGTCATGCTGAAAGGCGGAAACAAGCCTAATGCGATCGCCAGAGAGTGCGAGGCCATAATCGCTGTCCCAGACACGGATGCAACTGTCGCGAGGTTCGCCTGCTTCGGAAAGGACGTGAAGGATGAATATTTCAAGACGGATCCCGGCATGACATTCAATGGTGAAGCCTACAGATGTACCGAGAAACCGGTTCAGAGTGATGTGGCAATGAAACTGATCACCTCTCTCTTCGCCTGCCCTCACGGAGTCGAGGCCATGAGTCAGGACATCCCGGGACTTGTCGAGACATCGACCAACCTTGCCGCCGTCAGGATGAACAGACAGGGGAGGATCGAGATCATCACAAACCAGCGCAGCTCGACCTGTTCGGCAAGAAAGATGATTGCAGCTAAGGTAGAGGCCAACTTCATGCTCGCCGGAGCGGAGGTCAAGCATCTTTCTGAATATCCGGGCTGGAAACCGAACCTTGACTCCCACATACTCCATGTGTGCGTGGATTCGTACAGGAAGCTGTTCGGATGCGAACCAGAGGTCAAGGCGATCCACGCCGGACTTGAATGTGGTCTTTTCGGAGAAAAGTTCGGGGATCTGGACATGATTTCGTTCGGGCCGACACTGCGAGGTGTCCACGCTCCGGGCGAGAAGCTGGAACTGGCCTCGCTGGACAAGTTCACGGAACACCTTGTTGATGTAGTTACCAATTTCAAGTAAATATCATGGTAAAAATAGCCCCTTCAATACTTTCCGGCAACTTTCTGAATCTGGAGCCGGACATCAGGATGGTCAACGACAACGCTGATCTCATCCACATCGACGTGATGGACGGAAGTCTTGTTCCGAACATCTCGTTCGGATTTCCGGTCATGGAGGCGATCGCTAAGGTCGTGACCGTCCCGATGGACGTGCATCTGATGATAATAAATCCGGACAAGTACATAGAAAGATTCGCCAAATGCGGCGCAAGACTGATAAGTTTCCATCTGGAGGCCGCCGATCAGGCCGGGAAGGATCCCCGGGACATAATCGCACTGACAAAATCATGCGGAGCCAAGGCCGGAATGGCCATCAACCCTGACATCCCGGTCGAGAGACTGTTTCCGTACATCGAAGATGTGGACTTCTTCCTGATCATGTCTGTGTTCGCCGGATTCGGCGGACAGAAATTCATTGAGGATTCCATCGACAGGATAAAAACCCTCAGGGCTGAAATGGACAGAAAGGGGATCGTGAAAGACATCGAGGTGGATGGAGGCGTATCGGCCGCCAACGCCGGAATCCTTGCCGGGGCGGGAGCGACAATGCTTGTGGCCGGGAGTTCGGTATTCAAGGCGGAAGACCCTGCAAAGGCTATCGCCGAACTTCGTTAGATCACATAGCTTATTTCCTTAAAGGCGAACTCAATACGTTCGCCTTTTTGCGTTTCCAGGCAAAGCATCCCGTGGTCGGAGACTCCTACGATTCTGGCGCACACAGACTCTCCGGTAGAGCATACGACATATTCATTGAATGTGTTGAACCGATAGAGTCTGTTGACATATTCATCGATGTTGTCATAGTGGCCGAGCCTGCGATGTATAAAGCGGCAAAGCTTCGGCAATTCCGCGCGGATGTCATATTCCTTGCCGGTCAGCATCGTCATCGACACTGGATTTACAAGCTGCGGCGGGAACGTTTTCTGGTTGACGTTCAAGCCTATTCCGATCACGCTCGCGGCAAGGAATGAGCCTCTCAACGTGTTCTCTATCAACATGCCGCAGATCTTCTTGTTTCTGACATAGATGTCGTTCGGCCATTTGACCGTACTGCCGATCCCCTCGGATTCCAGATAATCAGACACTCCCAAAGTCACGCAACGGGTCAAAACGAATTGTCTGGATGCTTCGATAAGCGGAAAAGCGCCGTCGCAGAACTTCACGACCATTGAGAATGTCATGTTCTCTCCGGCATGGGTCAGCCATGAGTTTCCCCTTTGGCCACGCCCGGCGGTCTGATGCACGGCGGCGACCACGGACAGATTGTCAATCTCTGCAAGGTGCCTCAAGGCCTCATTATTGGTGGAATCAACCTCATTCAGCCATTGAATATCAACTTCCTCTTTCATTGGTTCAGAATTTGTCGTATATTTGTATATTTGAATGGTAACGCAAAAATATAAAACATTCTTGATATGATTACACACGATCTGCGGGTTATGGCTGACGCCATGCTCGACAAGAAAGCCCAAAACGTCGTTGACATAGACCTGAGACCTTTGGGAACCGCAATCACTGATCACTTCATGATCTGCAACGCGGATTCCACGACAAATGTCAACGCCATAGCCGACAACGTGATAGACAAGATGCGTGAGGAAGGCAGAAAGCCGCTGCGGACCCAAGGCATGGAAAATAACTTCTGGATCATCCTGGACTACGGAGACATCGTCGCTCACATTTTTCTGACAGAGTACCGCCAGTTTTACAGATTGGAGGAGCTTTGGGCCGACGCTCCCCACAAGGAGTACAAAGAAAGGCGTGTGCCTAAAACCAAAAAGGAAGTGACAGATGCCGAATAATTCAAACATGACGAACGGCAATGGCCCGAGAAAGAAAATCATCCGTGTGAGATTCAACTTTTCATGGCTGTACCTTATTCTTATTCTTGGCATTGGCTGGATGCTTTTCAACAACAGCGGAGCCAACCCCCAGAAAATAGAATGGGCGGAGGTTCAGGAGATGTTTCTGAAAGGGGACATCAAGGAGATTGATTTCATAAGGAACGATTTCAAAGGCAACATAACGATCCGCCCTGACAGACTTGACAAATATGCCGACAAGTTCGGCGGTAAGGTGCCCCCGGCCTCTCCTCATTTCATATTCCTTGTGTCCGACAAGTTCGATGCCGAGAAAGAGTTCGGAGGACTCAACGCAAAGCTCCCCGCTGACGAGCATCAGGTCAAGATTGTAATTGAGAATGACAGCCGGATGTGGTCGGGTATCCTTGAATGGATAATCTTCCCGATCCTTCTCATCGCCATGTGGATCTGGATGTTCCGGGGATTCAACAGGAATATGGGAGGAGGAGCCGGCGGCCCTGGCGGGGTGTTCAATGTGGGCAAGTCCACAGGCAAGCTGGCCGACAAGGAAAAGGTCAATGTGACCTTCAAGGATGTGGCGGGCCTGTATGGGGCTAAAGAAGAGGTGATGGAGATCGTTGATTTCCTCAAGAATCCTCAGAAATACACCGCCCTCGGCGGAAAGATTCCCAAGGGTGCTCTTCTTGTAGGGCCTCCGGGCACCGGTAAGACATTGCTGGCCAAGGCGGTCGCGGGGGAAGCCAATGTTCCGTTCTTCTCAATCTCGGGATCTGACTTCGTGGAAATGTTCGTGGGAGTCGGCGCGTCCAGAGTAAGGGATCTGTTCCGTCAGGCAAAGGAGAAGGCGCCGTGCATCGTTTTCATCGACGAGATCGACGCTGTCGGAAGGGCCAGAGGGAAGAATGTGGGATTCTCATCCAATGATGAGCGTGAGAACACTCTCAACCAGCTGCTTACGGAGATGGATGGATTTGACACGAACTCGGGAGTGATCATCCTCGCCGCGACAAACAGGGCGGACATACTCGACAAGGCTCTGCTTAGGGCCGGACGTTTCGACAGGCAGATTCATGTCGATCTTCCTGAGCTCAAGGAGAGAGAGGAAATATTCAAGGTCCACACCAGGAATCTCAAGATAGCCAAGGATTTCGATCTCGGATTCATGGCGCAGCACACACCGGGTTTCTCCGGAGCCGACATAGCGAACGTCTGCAACGAGGCTGCCCTCACCGCGGCCAGAAGAAACAAGAAGGAGATTGACCGTCAGGATTTCCTTGACGCCGTGGACAGGATTGTCGGAGGACTTGAGCGCAAGGGTTCGATCATGACTCCGGCGGAGAAGAGGACTACGGCATACCATGAAGCGGGACATGCGACTGTGGGATGGCTGCTGCCATATTCAGATCCGGTCTTCAAGGTCAGCCTTATCCCGAGAGGGGAGGCGCTCGGTCTCACCTGGTATCTGCCGGACGAGAGAAAGATTCTGTCCAAGTCCTATCTCATGGACAAGATGTGCGCTTTGATCGGCGGACGCGTGGCGGAGGAGATCGTCAACGGCGAGCCTGCCACGGGCGCCCTCAATGATCTGGAAAGGCTCACCCGCATGGCCTACAATATGGTCCAGTACTATGGCATGAGCGAGAAAATCGGAGAGGTGTCCTTCTATGATTCGACCGGTTCAAGGGGCTATGACCTCACGAAACCTTACAGTGAGAAGACCGCCGAGCTTATGGATCAGGAGGTCAAGGATCTTGTCAAGGAAATTCACGACAGGACCTACAAGATTCTGACCGAGCATAAGGAAGGCTTTGTCAAGATGGCTCAGATCCTCCTTGACAAGGAAGTGATTTTCGCGGAAGACATCGAGAAGATTTTCGGTCCGAAAGTAAAACCGGCGGAAGACAATGAGGAGACTCCGGCCGAAAACGAACCGGTAACAACAGAGCCAGGCGATGAATAACGTTGTTGTCAGATCCATCTCAGGAGTGGTCTTCATCCTTGCGATGTTGGCCAGTTTGATGTTCAACAAGTTCCTGTTCGCAGGACTTATCATCTTCATCATGTCTGTGATGCTGCTGGAATTCTACCACATCACGATGGGTGACAGCTACAAGTTCTCAAAGATGCTTGCCATCATCGCCGCGATCATCCTTTTCGGAATATTGTTCGCTGTAGCGTCCTACCACGTTCCGATAAAGTTTGTGGCCTTGGCGATGGTACCGATCTTCATCGTGATGATCAACTCTCTGTACGTGAAGGACAAGGATGAGTACGGCAAGCTTTCCAACATCTATACAGGCCTGCTGTACATCGCGGTGCCTATCGCCCTTTCAAATCTGATCGCCTTTGACAAGGCCGGGAATTTCAGCGGGAACCTTCTTCTGTGCTTCTTCATCATCATCTGGTGTTCGGATGTCGGAGCTTTCACATTCGGAATATCCATGGGGAAAATGTTCCCCCAGAAACTGTTCCCAAGCGTGTCCCCTAAGAAGACCTGGATCGGGTTCGCGGGAGGTCTTGTCAGTTCGGTTCTGGCCGCTTTCTGCCTGTACGAATTCGGATTGCTCCGCTTCCCTCTGATCCATTGCCTGATACTCTCTCTTATCATGTCCGTCACCGGCGTTTATGGAGATCTTTACGAGTCCCAATGGAAAAGGGTCTATGGGGTCAAGGATTCAGGAAAAATCATCCCCGGGCATGGCGGTTTTCTGGACAGATTCGACAGCACGCTTATGGCGATGCCGTTCGGAGCGATCTATCTGGCGATCTTCGACCTGCTATAATCAATCGGATAATCAATTAATGAATATATAAGCTATATGAAGAAGATAAAAGTTGACAAGGACTCGCACGGAACCATCGGGACAAGCTGGGCTATCATATTCCTTCTGACCGGATGCGCGGCCAAATTCATCCACAATCCGTACATATCCATTCCTGTCATCGTCATATTGCTGGCTTTCGCTTTCTTCGTTTTCTGGTTCCATAGGGTTCCGGACAGGGAGATACCGGAAGGGGACAGCAGGATCATAACCTCAGTGGCCGATGGCAAGGTTGTCATTGTTGAAAGGGTCTATGAGAAGGAGTACTTCAAAGATGATCGTATCCAGATTTCTGTCTATATGGACTTCTTCGATGTGCACACGAATTTCTGGCCTATGAACGGCAAGATTTCATACTATAAATATCACCCGGGAAAGTACCTGCTCGCATTCCTGCCTAAGGCATCGGAGAAGAACGAGCATACTTCCACGGCCATCCGCAACGAACATGGAGAACTGTTGTTCAGACAGATAGCCGGAACTTTCGCCAGAAGGATTGTCTGCTACTCCAAAGATGGTGACAACGTCGAAAGGGGAAAGCAGTGCGGAATCATAAAGTTCGGCTCACGAATCGACATATTCCTTCCACTTGACGCTGATGTCAAGGTGAAAGAGGGGGATTTCACCAGAGCCTGCGAGACGGTGATCGCTGAACTGAAGTAATCGCAATAAATGAAGTTACCTCTTACTGAATAACTTGTGGCTGTTCTCCCTCGATCAGCTCGACAAGACGATCCACGGCTTCCGTGTCCTGAATATGCTTCAGCACGGGAGTCTTTCCTTTGTAGATGGTGACCTTGTGGTTGCCTTCGCCGACATATCCCCAGTCTGCGTCGGCCATCTCTCCCGGGCCATTGACTATGCAGCCCATCACGGCTATGACAGTATTCTTCAGGTGTGAGGTTCTTGCCTTGACTTCCTCAAACGCCTTCTGTAGATCATACATCGTACGCCCGCACCCGGGGCACGCGACATATTCCGGCTTGTAGAAACGCCTTCTTGAGGCCTGCATCAATTCGTCAACAAGATAGGTTCCGATTCCGGATTCACGGATCGAGATCTGATCCCCGGAATCATCCCGAAACTTCCCGTCCAGTTCAAGCTCGTCCAAAGACCTGTCCAGCAACATTTTGCCGAAATCACAGGAGACATCCAGCAGAAGAGCCTCACGGGAAGGTGAGTCATAGACCGCAACGGCTTTCTTGCCGCTCACGGACATGGAGGTCATCGAAGATACTATCTTATGACCGTATCTCTCGGCAAGATAAATGGCGACAGGTATCTCAGCCTCAGGCTCCTCAGTCAATGAGACCCTGACGGTGTCTCCGATCCCTTCGGAGAGAAGGGCGGAGATTCCGACACAGGATTTGATCCTGCCACTGTCACCGTTTCCTGCCTCGGTCACTCCGACATGAAGTGGATAGACGAGTCCTTTTTTCTTCATCGCAGCCATGAGTTTGCGGTAAGCCTCCACCATCACAATAGTGTTGCTTGACTTGAGCGACACCACGACGTTATGAAAATCAGCCTCCTCACACATGCCCAACCACTCAAGGGCAGCCTCGGCCATCGCCTCCGGAGTGTTACCGTAAAGGTTGGTGATGTAATCTCCCAACGAACCGTGGTTGACCCCGATTCTTATGGCAGTACCGTTTCCGCGACACGCTTCAATCAATTTGGCGAATTGTTTACGGGCCTCCTCATGATCCTTATGGAAATTTCCCGGATTGATTCTGACCTTTTCCACAAACGGAGCCACCATGATGGCCGTTTGCGCGGAGAAATGGATGTCAGCGACAATCGGAGTAAACACACCGAGTTCCTTCAAACGGTGCTTTATTTCCTTTACGTGTTCCACATCCGCCGGCCCGGGTACAGTTATCCTTATGATTTCAGCCCCGGCATCGCGAAGTCTCACGCACTGGGCGACAGTAGCCTCCACATCGTAAGTGTGGGTGTTGCACATCGTCTGAACCACGATCGGATTGCCTCCGCCGATCAGGACATCCCCAACGTTTGCCGTCAAAATTCTCATTGCACTTTCGGATTAAATACTTGCTGATAAGCCTCGCTCCTAAGCTGAGCCTTGCCGCGCCCGGTTCTTCTGGTAAGTTGGAAATACACCCCGGCTGTGACCATCACATCGAAAGGATAGGCAAACCGGTAATAGTCCTTGCTATGATAGTCCGGGTCGTAGATTGTGCCCCAAGAGTAGCGCACATTGGCATTGATGTGGAACTCCAGCGGATCGAAGACCAGACCGAAACCGATGCCGCCACATATTCCGTAGTCAAAACGACGGTCCGTGTCCTTGAATGAGTTCAGGAGCGATTGATCAACATATTCACCGGTCCTTTTAATGTTCAATCGATAACCGCCGTAAATTCCGGCTTCCGCCATCACCTTATAGTGAAGGCCATCCATGTGGAGATGGGCCATGAACGGAACTTCCACGACATCCATTATGGCCTGAGTCGCACCTTCCACCGTCGGAGTCACCTTGGTGTCCTTGTTCTCCTTGAACTTATACCCCTCGTGCGAGTAGCGCAAACCTGCCTTGAACCCGAAATATGGCAGATAAGAGAACATCTTGCCGTAACGGGTGTAGAATATCCCGAAAGTGTTCGGGGAAAAAAGCGTGGATTGGGTATATGATGGATTGAAGCTCATCCTGCTGAACGAGACGCCATACTCGACACCTATCAAGGAATAGTCGTTGACCTCAAAGATGCGGTTGACTTGTACAGTGTCAAGATAAATGTCCGAATATGTGTCCGGTACCATTAGGCTGCCCCACGGCCCGGAAAGGGACAATGTTTTGACGGTATCAGCGGGAGTCTGTCCCCAGCAAGCTCCGCCGGCAAGGATGGCGGCGACTGAAAGAATATATTTCCGGATAGTCATGTTTGTCATCATTTGAAGAATGTGGCCAGATCCAACTCCTGATTGATCTCGCTGCGCTCCGGAATGTCAAACAGATCGCTGTCTTTGGTCATCAGGAACTTGACCTTTTCAGGCTGCCTGTGAGCCAGCAGGTTTCCGGTGTCCACGATTCCGTTGCGGTTCAGATCCTCGGTGATTCTTATTGAATACCTGCCTTTCTTAAGATAAGGGAACTTCAGGACGGAGTCAGATTCTATTATGTAGCTGCGCAAAACGGATGACTTTTTCTCGTCAAGAAGGTCAACTATGTACTTGTTGCCATTCACTCCGGTAAGGTTCAAAGTGAAAAAGCTCAAGTTGTCGTCATTCGGTAAAGCCACCTTGACTTCTGTGCTGTCGTTCCAATGACCGTTGATGTCTTTGAAAGTCCGTTGTGGAACCTTGAAGATATACTCGTAGCCAGACTGGATCTTGACCTCGGGCGTGATGATGTACCTCCGCAGGTTCAACGTGTCGCGAACTATCGTGAAGGACTCTTTCTTTTCTTTCTGTTTTGGGTTTATTGACTTGAAGACCAACGAATCAAAGGACCCAAGAATAGGAGGATGAGCGAATTCCAAGGAAATGCCATACTGTTCAAATGTCTCAGGCTCGACCTTGAGGTTCAGACCACATATCGTGTCATTATGCTCGACTTTCTTTCTGGCGGCCCTGGACTTTGGCCTGTTCTCGTCCACAAGGCTGAATTTCTCGGTCACAGGCTTAAGTACACCAAGAGTGTCCGTCTTCCAGTATTTCACACATAGGCGCAAGGAATCCGGCATGGCTCTCTGGTCATTAAGCCAAAGAAGGAGGCTGTCTTTCTCAATGTTGAACTCCGTGATGACCTTACTGGCCGGAAATCCCTGGAACCACAGGGAGTCTATCCTCGTGTCCGGAGCCATGAACGTGATGTACGCTGACCGGTCTCCCGTCCTCATCTTGTTCATCAGCAACTGTTTGGACGGCTTCTCGCGAAAAACGTTAAGCCTGAGTTCCGTTTTTCTGGATTGACATGCCAGTGTGTCCTTCATGTCGAATTTCTTCAGTTCCGGCACGCTGTCATTCACCACGTTCACCGGTCTGAACAAAGTGTCCAGAAAGGCTATGCGGTCCTCGTCAGGATCGTAGATGCAGTTGCCGTTGCCATCGACCACCGCATAGACACGGAAAACAGTGTCCTTAATGTTTCTGAGGGAAAAATACCCCCAGTCATCGGTCTTGACGGCAGCCACTGGTCTTTCCAGAAAGACAGCGGAATCCCTCTGATCCTTGTAAAGCATTACCGTGGCTCCTTTGATAGGTTTCAACGTGTTGCAGTCCTGGACAACTCCTGTCACATACATCGAATCCACCACCTCTCCCGTAGAGAACACCGTTGTGAATCCAGGAAACATGTTACCCTCGTTGTTGTCGGCTATAGCCCCAGTCAGATCCAATGTGTAGGTCATGTTAGGAAGAAGATCCTCCTCAAAATACACAACCACACTCTTTCCTTTTATCTTATATTTAGGACTCTTCTGCTGGGGAGGGGACAGGAATATCCCCTTAGGATCCTTGACTGTGACATATTCATTGAAGGTGAAAGCGATCTTCGTCCCATGGACCGGCACGGAAACCGCTCCGGGCGGCGGAACGACCCTCCTGATCACCGGTGGCAGCGTGTCCTTGAGTCCACCGGTCGGAGCCTGGGTCGTGTTGGCGCACGAAGGCTGAAGCATGGTGGCGGTCAACAGCAATGCGGCCGGGATCAACGGGATGAATATTGAAAGATTATTTTTCATCGCGGAACAGATATATTCAAAAATCAGGCTTAGATTTCAGTTCTGACGACACTTTTTATGCCATCAATCGAGCTAAGCTTGCGGATCATCTTCTCCAGAATGGCCTTATCGTGGACATAAAGGTCTATGTAACCAGAAAAAATCCCATCGTCCGTGTTCAGGCAGACCCTGCGTATGTTCACTCCCATAAGCAGTGAGACATAACGGGAGATCTCATTCAAGAGTCCGACCCTGTCCACCCCTCTGATTGAAAGACGGGCAATGAATGACTGGCTGTCACCATCGTCCCATTGAGGGACAACCAGCCAGTCTCCGTGCTTGGAGGCGATGCTGTCAGCGACGGGACATGATTTCTTGTGTACGGTGACTGTTCCGTCCGGAGATTTGATCCCGATCACGGCGTCACCGGGAATAGGCCGGCAGCATGAAGCGATGACATATTCATTCTTTTCCTTTTTGGCGGTGTCCTTTTTCTTACCGAACCAAGGAAAGGACCAAGAATGGCTCTTGTCGGCTTTGCCTGAGGCCAAGACCTCGGACAAGTCTCCAAGCTTGATGATTCCGATCCCTATCCGAAAGAACATCTCTTCGGAATTTCCGCCCGGGATTGCGAAATGATCCAGAAGTATCTCGATCGAATCGTTGTTCATCCTGTAGCCGAGTGACTCCAACTGGTCAGAAAGCATTTTCCTGCCTATCTCGGCGATCTCTTTCTTACGGCTCTTGAAATAGTCGATGACAATGTTGCACGCATGCCTTGTCTGAAGGAACTGAAGCCATTCCCGCTTAGGCTGTTCCACCTCGGCGGTGATGATCTCGACCTGATCTCCGCTCTTCAGCACATGCGACAGCGGCACCAGTTTCATGTTCACCTTGGCGGCGATGGCCTTGTTACCTATCTCAGTGTGGATGCTGTAGGCGAAGTCCAGAGCCGTGGCGCCTTTCTGTATGGATTTCTGGTCCCCTTTCGGAGTGAACACTGTGATCTCACTGCTGGTCAAATCTTTATGAATGATGTCCAGCAGTTCCAAAGCATTGACATCGGGATTGACAAGAATCTCCTTGACCTTGGCGAGCCACTTGTCCATCTCGCTGTCGTTCTCGCTGATGTAGCCCTCCTGCTTGTAGGTCCAATGAGCCGCGATTCCTTTTTCGGCGATGTCATCCATCCTCTTTGAGCGGATCTGAACCTCGATCCAGATTCCGGTGTCACTCATAAGGGTGCAGTGCAGAGCCTCGTAACCGTTGCTTTTAGGATGCTTCACCCAGTCACGCACACGGTCAGGCTTGTAGCGGTATATTCCTGTAATTATGGAGAATATGTGGTAGCACTGGTCGCGTTCGCTTTCCTTGGAGTCGGCCGACGGGGTGAACACGATCCTCAGGGCATAAAGGTCATAGACTTGATCGAAGGTGATGTTCTTGGTCTGCATCTTATGCCATATTGAATATGGCGTCTTCACCCTCTTGCGGATGTCGAATTTAAAACCGGCTTTCCTCAAGGCCGCGTCAATCGGCGTTATGAAATCATCGATCTGCTTGCCACGCCCGTTGAGGTTGCTGTCTATCAAACCGCTGATCTCCTTGTAAGCGTCCGGCTCCTTGTACTTCAGCCAGATGTTCTCCATCTCGGATTTGATCTCATAGAGACCCAGACGGTGGGCGAGAGGTATGAATATGAACATCGTCTCGCTCAGAATCTTGTCCCTCTTATACTCGGGCATGAACTCGATTGTCCTGCAATTGTGCAGACGGTCGGCAAGTTTGATCAGCACGACCCTCACATCATCGTTCAACGTCAGCAATATCCGTTTGAAATTCTCCGCCTGGAGGCTTTTGGCGTTGTCGTCACCCAATTTCTTGCTCCGGTCCTCATTGTCAAGCACATTCTTGATCTTGGTGAGACCGTCCACAAGGCTTGCTATCTTGTCTCCGAACAACTTGCGGATGTCATCCACAGTGTAGTCGGTGTCCTCTACAACATCGTGCAGCAAGGCTGCCGCTATCGACTTGTAGCCGAGACCTATGTCGCTCACGACAATCTTGGCGACCTCAATAGGATGAATGATGTACGGTCCTCCGGAACGCCGGCGGACATTCTTATGGGCCTCGTTCGCGAAATCAAAGGCCTTCTGGACCACGTCAAGCTCCCGCTGGTTGGCACACCGCTTTTCAGCAGCGGCCTTCAACTGGGCGTAGCTCTGACGGATCAGTTCGTAGTCTTGTTCTGTGAATTGTGAGAAACTCATATTTCAACCAAATCTTTGTCTCTTTTCATAATAGCCTCAGACACCCCAGGCAGCCCTTTGACGAAACCACCTTCGTTTACTGTCTGGAATGAATAGGAAAACTGTGCTCCGTAAAGGATTATCTGCCAGCCGAACCTCATCCAGACCATAAAGAGAGGAATGGCGGCGATAGTTCCGTAAACAGTGTTCAGACGCATCACAAACACCTGAGTCTCAAGATAAAGGTACTGAAGCGCGGAAAACGCCACCCCCGCTATCACCGCCGCCTTCAGCGCATAACGGTACTTCACATCCACCGCCGGGATGAACTTGTACATCGCCGAGAAGATCAACACCGTGACAGCCCATGCGACAACCCAGCCGAGGAACGACTTGACGGCGGCCGTCGCTCCGATCCAGTTAGGGATAAGATCCAGCACATGTGAATATATGATCGTGCCTGAATATAACAGCACCACCACAAACGGAGCCAGCACAAGGATGACCACATCGATCCCGATGCGCTTGAAGAAGGCCCTGTGCAGTTTGCGGACCTTCCAGACGTTGTTGAAGACAGTCTCCACCCTCATCATCATCCAGATGATGAGCCAGACGAACGCAAGGGCGCTGATCAGTCCGAACACCCCGTTTGTGGCCGAAGCAAGAATCTTGTCTGACGCGTTCAGGATAACATCCATTATGCTTTGGCTGATGTCCCATGAGAAAAGAAGTTCCTTGAGTTTGTCCGCAAAGCCAAAACCGTTGGTCACTGCGAACGCCACAGCGATGAACGGCACGAAAGCCATTGTGCAGAAATAACTTAAGGCCACAGCCTGAAAACCGATTCTCTGCTCGGCGAAAGTCCGGAATGCCACGCTGACGACCCTGATGTCCTTGACGAGCCTTGCCTTGGCCTTGGACAGTTCATTCTCGTCGAGGATCCAGACATCCTGTCCGAAGAACTTCTTAGCCCAACGGAACCAAATCCTGCACCTGAATATCAGTTTCCGGAATCCCTTCATCCTTCAAATTCATTAAAACATCCCCGAGAACAGGTCCGGTTCAACATTCCGATCCTTGACGTTGATCCCGCCGACAGCCTGAGGGAGCATATTCCTGAATTCTTCCTCGCTGATGATTCTTACGCCGAGGTCTCCGGCCTTTTTAATCTTCTCCGGCCCGGGCTTGCTTCCGGCCAGAAGGTAGGTGGTCTTGCCGCTGACGGACGTGCTGTTCTTGCCTCCGTTTGCCTCGATGAGCCGTTTCATCTCGTCTCTTGAGACGCTGAAGTTACCGGAGACCACAATCGTCTTTCCGGCCAGCGCATCAGACGCGGCGGCCTTCGCCTCCATGGAAAACTGGATCCCCGCCGCCTTAAGCCTTTCGATGTCAGAAAGATGCTTGAAATTCCGGAAATATTCGAAGACACTGTCTGCGATCACATCGCCTACGTCCTGAACCTCAAGCAGTTGTTCCTTGGTTGCCGCGATGACGGCATCTATGTTCCCGAAATGTGCGGCAATCTCCTTCGCAGTTGTCTCGCCGACATAGCGGATTCCGAGCGCGAACAGAACATGGTCGAAAGTCACCTTGCGTGATGCGCTCAGGCTGTCCAGAAATCTCTGCGCGGATCGTTCCTTCCATCCGTCCAAGAGCTGCAACTGTCCTTTGGTCAATGAATAGAAGTCGGCCGGAGTCCTGACAAGGCCGAGATTGTACATCTGCTCGATCGTCGCATCACCGGCCAGCACGTTCATAGCCTTGCGGCTGAGGAAATGCACCAGCTTGCCTTTGATCTGGGTAGGGCAGCCGTCTATGTTGGGACAGAACCATTTAGCCTCGTCATCCTCCTTCACCAATGCGGTTCCGCAGTCCGGGCAGACATCCGGAAAGACAGGCTTGCCGGCGTCCGACGGTCTGAGCGAAAGATCCACATCAATGATCTTAGGGATGATCTCGCCGCCCTTGATGACGGTCACAGTGTCACCTACACGGATGTCCATCAGCGAGATAAAGTCCTGATTGTTAAGGGTCGCTCTTTTCACGACCGTACCTGCGAGCTGGACAGGAGCCAGATTGGCGACAGGGGTGACAGCCCCCGTGCGCCCCACCTGATAGGTGATGGAAAGCAGTTTTGTGTGCGCCTCCTCCGCCTGGAACTTGAACGCCACAGCCCAACGGGGAGATTTTGCCGTGTAACCAAGCGAGCTCTGATAGGCCAGCTCGTTGATCTTTATCACGATTCCGTCAGTGGCGTACGGCAGGAACTTCCTTTCCGTGTCCCAATAGTGAATATATTCCTCGATCTCATCTATTCCATGGACGATCTTCCTTTTGTCCGAGACCGGCAGCCCCCATGCGGCGGCGGCATTCAGCGCGTCATCGTGCGTCTTAAAAGAAACGCTCCGGCTTGGAATATGATAGAGAGTACACATCAGCCCTCTTCTGGCAACCTCCGAAGGATCAAGCAGTTTAAGCGATCCGGAAGCGGCGTTCCTCGGGTTGGCGAACGGCTGTTCCTCATTGTCCTCACGCTCTTTGTTGAGCCTGTCGAACGACTCATAAGGCATCAGGATTTCCCCTCTTATCTCGAACTCATCAGGCCATCCTGTCCCTTCAAGTTTTTCGGGGATGTTACTGATTTCAAGCGCATTTGCCGTCACGTCATCCCCGACCACACCGTCACCTCTGGTCAAAGCCCTGAATAATTTACCATTCCTGTAAGTCAAGCAGATGGCCGTCCCGTCAAACTTCAACTCGCATGAATATGTGAACTTGACCCCTCCGAGATCCTTTTCGGCCCGACGGACAAAATCCTCTATCTCGCCGATGTTGTAGGTGTTGGCCAACGAGAGCATCGGATACTTGTGCGGAAACTGGGCAAACTCCTTGCGGACAGCCGGCTCGGCGTTGGCTCCCATGCTTTGATCAAGATCGCTGCCGACCTTCCGTGTAGGGGAGTCATCGGTAAGAAGATCGGGAAAGTCCTTTTCCAGATCCTCAAGCTCGCGCATCAGGCGGTCATATTCAAAATCGCTCATCGTCGGAGCGTTGTCCACATAGTACCGCCTGCTGTTCTCCACGAGGATCTCCCGGAGTTCTTCCACACGTATTTTGGCCTGCTCGTGATCCATAAACGTCAAGTGTCCTTATAAAGAGTACAAATTTAATGAAAATTGTCGGCATTCCGTTCAAAATCATCAATAAGATTAGGCCTGTCACGCCTTATAACTACTTTTTGAAAAGTTAAAACAGTTTCTTAAATTTGCGTCCGATTTTACGAACATACAAATTTCTAAATCATTCGTATATGAAAGATTCAATCATCATTCTGTGCGGCGGCGGCCCTGCACCGGGAATGAACACCGTCGTGTTTTCTGTCGCCAAGACTTTCCTTTCAAACGGTTACAGGGTCATCGGACTTCACGAAGGCTACACCGGACTCTTCCGTAAGGATGCCCGCACCGAAGACATCGATTTCTTCAAGGCTGACGCTTACTTCAACAGAGGCGGTTCATACCTCCAGATGAGCCGTTTCAAGCCGACCGACGAGGACTTCGAGCAGAATTTCAACCTTGCCCTCTTCCAGGACAACAACGTGAAGCTCCTCGTGACCGTAGGTGGAGACGACACCGCCTCTACGGCCAACAGGATCGCCAAGTTCCTTGAGGCCAAGAACTATCCGATCCACAACATCCACGTCCCTAAGACGATCGATGACGACCTTCCTCTGCCTCACAACGCGCCTACCTTCGGATTCAACTCCGCCAAGGATGAGGGAGCGCACATCGCCCGCACCGTCTATGAAGATGCACGCACGTCAGGGAACTGGCTGCTCATCTCCGCCATGGGCCGCAGCGCGGGACACCTTGCCCTTGGAATCGGCGAGGCCACGCACTGTCCGATGACAATCATCCCGGAGATGTTCAACAAGACAACCATCACCGTGGACAAGATCATCAAACTGACCCTTTCCGCCATCATCAAGAGAAAGCTCCTCGGTATCCCTTACGGAACGGTCGTTGTCGCCGAGGGTGTGTTCCATGACCTTGACCCCGAGGACATCAAGGCTACAGGCGTACACATGACCTATGATGAGCACGGCCACCCGGAACTCGGCAAGATCTCCAAGGCCGTCCTCTTCAACGACATCCTTGAGAAGGAATTCAAGAAGATCGGCATGAAGGTCAAGACCCGTCCGGTAGAGATCGGTTACGATGTGCGCTGTCAGGACCCTGTGGCCTACGACCTTTCCTACTGCACGGAACTCGCTCTCGGCGCCTATGAGCTCTTCTCCAAGGGCGAGACCGGATGCATGGTCTATGTGGACGAGAACGGCAACGCGCAGCCGCTTTATCTGAAGGATCTCCAGAACGCCGAGGGCAAGATCCCTCCTCGCCGCGTGGACATCGAAGGCGGAATCGCCCGCAACTACTACGGACACATCTGCCACTACATCACTCCGGCTGACTACGAGGCCGCCAAGGCTTATGTCGCAAATCCAGAGGAGTACGACTTCAAGAAGATTCTCAACTGGTAAGACCTGAACATGTAAGGTTCAGTTAATTGAGCTTCACAATAGCGCAGTCATCTGACGGCACTTCAACCTCGATCCGGGTTTCCGGACCGAGGTTTTTTATGTCCAGACAATCAACCGCTTCCTTTGGAATCAAAATGGAGATCTTGTTAGCGGTATCAGAAAAGTTGCACACGAACAACCAGACTTCGGAGCCGTCTCCACGGAGGAAAGCAAAATGCCGGTCAGGGTCAAATCCAGACAAGTCATAGTTGCGGTAGCAAAGGTCAAATGTCTTACCCGAGGTCACCGCATGGACCGACGCAGCCATATTCAAAAACCTCCGCCACTTTTCAAGCAACTCGGCCTCTTCTGAGGTAAGACCCTCATTTTTATGAATATATCCAATCAGCCTTCCGATTGACTGAACCTTCCACCAATCGAATATCGTCGTTCTCCCATCCAGTCCGCTGAAACCTTCGGCATCCATCCCGCGCTCACCGATCTCCTCCCCGAAATAGATCATGTACGACGCCGTGTTAAGGAATAGTCCGGCTCCCAATGCGGCAAAAGTCCTTCGAGCGTCCTTACCAAAAAAGTCAGAGGCGAAGCGCTGCTCGTCATGGTTTTCAAGGAAGTTCAGCATCCTTGGCTGCAAGTCGCCCAGAAACTGCCAGTTCCAAGTCAGGCTTCTGGCAGTGCCATGACCTTCGACAACAGCCCGCACTGAGTCATACAGTCCGGACTTGTCATAGAGGAAATCAAATCCCACTTCATTTATGTATCTGGCATACAACTCTTTCTGATAGACCTCCGCAACAAATGCGACATTCGGAAACTCGTCCTTGATCCTCTTTATGAGCCACTTGAAAAACTGCCATGGAACCATCTCGACCATGTCGCATCGGAATCCGTCCACGCCTTTACAACACCAATAGCGCACAATCTCGTACATCTTGTCCCAAGTCTGAGTG
The DNA here is from genome assembly GCA_963642795.1 of Bacteroidaceae bacterium. GTDB lineage: Bacteria > Bacteroidota > Bacteroidia > Bacteroidales > UBA932 > Cryptobacteroides. The sequence goes on along the minus strand of CAVIHT010000009.1, from coordinate 36,395 downwards.
TGGAAGTCACAATAGTTCAGTCTGATGGTCTCATACCAATCGCCGACGGAGGGGAACGGGGAGAAGCGGTTGCCGGAAGCCTTGGCAGGATTCTCGTAATATGTCTGCGTGTCAAAAGGCAGTTTTAACGGTTGCCCCGGATAGTAATAGAAATCGTTCTCGGCCCTCCAATGAACCGTCGGGTCATCGTCCGCCCCCAGAGATCTGACCTCCTGCCGTACCAAACCGGCTTTGCCATAGTCACGGGACACATGATTAGGCACGAAATCAATCATGACCTTCAGTCCGGCATCGTGGCTTCGCTTCAATAAGGCCTCGAACTCACCCATTCTTTCTGACGTATTGTCAGCGAGATATGGATTGACATCGTAGTAATCTGTGATTGCATACGGAGAACCGGCCGCACCCTTGACAATCTGAGGGTCAGAGGCCGGACACCCTTCAGCCGAAAACGTTGTTGCATGCCTTATCACTCCCGTGTACCAGACATGACTCACTCCCAAGGATCTAAAATACGACAATGTCTCCGGATCGAACTCCGAGAACTTTCCCTTGCCCCACAGCCGAGGGAGAACCTGATAGATGATCATTTTACCCATAACTAAAAACCGATCAAAGCCTTGCCTTTATTCCTGTCAATGAATCCGGTCAGCCCGTCAACTTTCAGAACTTTGACGAATCCGCCCTCATAAACGCATTCCAACCGCCCAAGCGCATCAAAATCAATCATTCCGGAGCCGGCGTATTGGTCAACGGAAAGATATCCAACTCCAAGCGAGGTGATGTTCTGGAAGAAATGCGTACCCTGGCTCGGGTCAATCCTGAATCCGTCGATGCCATATTCGACGACCATTCTTGCGGCGGAGATGTCTGTCCATGCCACCGGCACCCCGAGAGTCGGAATCGATGACCCCCATCGGCCCGGACCGACAAGGATGTACGTTTTACCTTCCGCCGTCATCCTGGCGTTGATCCCGGAAACTTCCTCAGCCATCAAGCCTGTCTTCATCTTGTCGAACGATTCCGGCATGATGACCACAATGTGAGAAGACTCAGTGAAATACCCGTTGCCCAAAGCATTGTCGCTGCGGATCAACTTGCTGGAGACGATCGCCTCGGCATCCTCTATCGAGGAAGTCTGCGAACCGATCCCACTGGATACCGGACGCACCTGAAGCAGTTTCAGGTCGGCTTCTTTTCCGTCCGAAGCCCCTATAGGGTCCACAGCAAACTCTATCTCGACCTCGCTCATCAGCTCATCCCTGCATATCGACATGATTTCCGACAACGCCTTGGCAAGCGGGAATCTGTCATATTGGAATATCCCGTCGAATGAAACCACCCTTGCGCCTCTGACTCCTATTCCAGGTACCATCCTGTCATCCAGTGCATTATAGGTAGATGCGACAAGCTCCGGATGGTCATATCCAGATAGTGCGTCAACCACAGGAACACTTCTCAGGTTCACTCCGTCATTTTTTGAAATCTTAAAGGCCGAAGGACGCAAATCCAGAACAAACAATTCGTTCTGGGTGTCCCTCTGCGCCAACTTCGGATTGGACAGCTGGAGAATCTTCCTTGGATTCCTCGGGTTCACGCGCAATGTGCGTCCTCCGTCAACAACTGTCTTTCCCAAGCCGAAGGCCACATTCAGGACTCCGTCGGAAGCTTTCTCCGATCCGATAGGGTAGGAGTTCAGCGAACGTCCCACCCCGGACATCATCGGATAGAAATCATGGCCGTGCACAGTTCCGCATATGGTCTGTACTATCACGGCCATCTTCTCCTCACCAAGCAGGTTGCCGCTGGCCTGGATGTAGTTCCGGCTGCCCTTGAAGAATGTCGAGGCGTACACGCTCTTGATCGCCTTTCCAAGCTCGCGCAGCATCCTGTCCTTGTTCTCCACCGGAGGACACATGTAGGTCGCATACACTCCGGCGAACGGCTGATAGTTGCTGTCTTCCAGCTTGGAGCTTGAACGCACCGCAAGCGGGCAATCCACCGTTGCAAGAAACGCTTTGAGATTCTGAGTCAGATCCTCCGGAAGCGTGGAGGCCACGAACTCCGATAGGATCTCATCGTCAGAAAGCTCAGCGTCTATCACATATTGCAGACCATTGTCAAGGATGAACTTGTCGAACCAATCAGTCGTCAGTACGATTGTGCGCGGTATTGACACCCTCAATCCATCGTACCTCTCTGACAATGAATATTTCTGCACAAGGTGATTGAGGAACGCCAAGCCTCTGGCCTTACCGCCCAGAGAACCTTCTCCCACACGCGAGAACCAGTAATAGTCCTCGTAGGAGTCCTTGTGGAATTCCGTGATGATGCCTTGACCTATGCTTCTGTGGTAACGCCGGATGTTTTCCAGAAGGAATTTCCTGAACTCCCCGGCATCAGTGTGATGCTCGGCCCTGAATGTCTCGGCGAGATTGAACAAACCTCTGGCATACAGCCACTTGGAGAACATGTTCCGGGAAGTGTTGCTCACCAGCACGTCATCAGGGATGCCGTCGATGATCTTCTCAAGCTGGGAAAGGCTGGCGGCCCTTCCGCACTCGGCTCCCGATGAATCCCGGAACACGAAGTCCCCGAATCCGAACTCTTCTTTCATGTAATCCCCGAGCTGCAGGAACAGAGTACTGGAATACTTCTTAAGAAAGCCGACTCCAAGTTTCACGGCAACTTCCGCAACACTGCCTTGCGAGGATTGAAGCAGGACCGGCATCAGAGGGTCATATTCACGGATGATTTTCACAAGTTCGATTCCGGCGTCAAGTTTTTCCGTCTTGGGGTCATCGCCTTTGTGAAAAACCATTCCGACGTCAGAGATCACGCCAAGCAGGTTCCGCCGGTACTTCTCGAAATATTCAATCGCCTCCTCAAGACATGTGGCAAGGAATATCTTCGGTCTGGATCTTTTCCTGTACTTCTTCTGGTCCTCATTGAGCGACTCGGTAAGGAACTCACGGCTCTGCGTGAGCACAATCTTGTAGAGTTCAGGGAGATAGTTCGAGTAGTACCGGATGGAGTCCTCCACCAGCAGTATGCCTTTCACTCCGACCTCAAAGACATCGTTCTCGGCATTGGCGGCATCCTCCAGCAATTTGACAATGGCCAAAATAAGGTCCGCGTTCCCATGCCAGCTGAACACAAAGTCAACTCCAGAATGCGGAGACTCCAGAACCCTCTGTCTGACAGCCTTCGAATAGTGGATCAAAAGAATGAAAGGGATCCCGCGCCCCTCGGCCTTCATCTGCGAAGCGAATGGGAATATTTCCTTGTCCTGCTCATTGTACATACAGATGACCATGTCGATCTCTTCGTCAGAACCGATTATCTCCTGAGCCTGGCCGGAAGAGTTCGCCCAGATGAATTTGGGTGGATTGCTCAAGTTAAGTTCACGGTATTCATTCTTAACCTGATTCTCAATGCGTCCGTCCTCCTCAAGGGCGAAAGCGTCGTAGTTGCTGCAGATCATCAGAATCTTCCGGATCCTGGCCCGCATCAAGGATTCTTCGTTCATTTGCGTCCGTATTTGCTTGCGAACCGCAAATTACGAAAAATCCATGGAATATTCTTGGAAAGATGATTGGATTTCACCCCCTGCGGCGGAACTCCGCAACCGTTATGGCGGTGGCCACAGCGGCGTTAAGAGACTCAGAGCCTCTCTCTTCTCTCGGCCAGGAAGGGATGAACAACCTGTCTGTCACAAGTTTACCGACATCGGAAGAAATGCCTTTGGACTCATTGCCGATCACGATGAAGGAAGGAGAGGACTCTCCTGTTGCAAGTTCTTTCGTGTACATGTCCTCGCCATCAAGGAAAGTCCCGTACACACTGCCACCTACAGCTACGGCGGCAGCGCAAAGATCACGGATGTCGCAATAGTGGAACTTGACTCTGAATATGGCTCCCATTGTGGATTGCACGACCTTCGGGTTGAATATGTCAACCGTGTCCCTTGAGGCAAAGACCGCATCTATCCCGAACCAGTCAGCCGTGCGGATGATAGTGCCAAGATTGCCGGGATCCCTGATTCCGTCCAAAGCCAGGAACAATCCCTTGCCCGGAAGACAATGAACATCTTCCAGATCGACATCGGCCGGTTTCCTGACGATGGCCAGAGCAGGGGAAGGGGAGGACAACAGGCTGAGCCTTGCCATAGCCTCGCTCCCGATCTCATTATCCCTATAGACTTTATCAACGGAAAATGAGGACCGCAGCGCCTCAGCCACCATCTTTTCACCTTCTACGACGAAAAGCCCGTACTCGTCCCGGAATTTTTTCTGTTCGAGAGACTTGACGAACTTTATCTCATTGTGTGATACAGATAAAGGCATTGCTTAGAACCCGAGTATCTTCAGCATCGACTCTGAACTCTGCTCCGGCGCAAACACCCGCGCGGTGAACTTCCCCTCACGATCCTTGTCGATGAGGATGTGCTTAGGAGAAGGCTGGAGGCAGTGCTTGACCCCTCCGTAGCCCGATATGGCTTCCTGATAAGCCCCCGTGTGGAAAAATCCGATGTACAGCGGATCCCTTCTGTTCTTCATCACAGGAAGGAAGATCGCGTTGGAGTGCGCCTCGGAGTTGTAGAAGTCCTTGCTGTCGCAGGTAAGCCCGCCGATGAAGACCCTGTGATATTCTTCATTCCACTTGTTGATAGGGAAGAGGATGAACCTCTGGTGAAGTCCCCACGTGTCCGGAAGGCTCGTCATGAATGAATTGTCTATCATGTACCAGCACTCTCGGTCATTCTGTTGCTTGACATCAAGCACTTTGAATATGGTCGCGCCGCTCTCGCCGACTGTGAAGTTGCCGAATTCCGTGTAGATGTCCGGAACCTGCACGCCGTGTGAGTCACAGACGGACTTGATCTGATAAACGATCTCCTCGATCATGTATTTGTAGTCGTAATCGACAGCGAGAGAGGTCTTTATAGGGAGACCGCCTCCGATATTCAAAGAATCCAGATCAGGGCATATCTGCTTCAGGTCGCAGTAGAGGTTCAGGCAGCGCGCCAGCTCGTTCCAGTAGTAGGAGGTGTCCCTTATGCCGGTATTGATGAAGAAATGGAGCATCTTCAGTTTGAACTTAGGGTTCTTGCTGATGCCGTTGCGGTAGAACGGGATGATGTCCGAGTACCTGATCCCCAGACGGGAAGTGTAGAAATCGAATGAAGGCTCCTCCTCGGACGCGATGCGGATGCCAAGCTGCGTCTGGACATCGAGCAGGTCGTCCAGATCCTCCAACTCGTTCTTGTTGTCAAGCACCGGGATGATGTTGTGCCATCCCTCGTTGAGCATCGTGGCGATGTTCTTGATGTACTGTGGTCTCTTAAAGCCGTTGCAGATGATTATCAGGTTCTTGTCCACGAGTTTGTCGGACTCCAGTTTGCGGATGAGATCCAGATCGTAGGCAGAGGAAGTCTCCAGGTGGACATCGCTCTTCAGCGCCTGCTCTATGATAAACTTGAACTGGGAGCTCTTGGTGCAGTAGCAATAGTGGTGGTCGCCTTCATAGCTGACCTTCGACATTGCGTTGCGGAACATTCTCTTGGCCCTCTGGATCTGTGACGTGATCTTCGGGAGATAGGTGAGTTTCAACGGAGTACCATATTCCTTGATGATTCCCATCATGTCAATGTCATTGACGAAAAGATTGCCGTCTTCAACCCTGAATTCGTCTTGCGGAAAGTCAAAGGTCTGATCCACAAGATCGATGTACTTGTTCTTCATCCTAAAAAACTGTAAACCTAATTAATGTTCGACATAAGTATTGAACCGCCGAAAGAGTCCCTCCCGTATTCGGCGTGCAAATATAGGGACGAAAATTAATATTTTGACCCAATTTTGAAGAAAAATCAGAAAGGGTTGTTATTTTTGTAGAATATGATGGCAAAATCCTCTTTTTCACACTTGATGGTCGCCTTGGCCGTCGTCACCGCACTGAGTTTCTCGTGCAGTACGACGCGTGTTCTGGAGGACGGGCAATACCGCCTTGCCGCCAACAAGGTCGAAGTAACAGGAGACAAAAAGTTCAACACTAAAGAGATCGAGTCATACATAAAGCAGAAACCAAACTCCTACATCATTTTCGGTTGGAATCCTTTCCTGAACCTCTACAACTGGTCGGGAAGGAATCCGGACAAGACGATCAACAAGTTTATCAGGAAAATAGGAACCGCTCCGGTCATTTATCAGCCTTCGCAGTTGGAATCCTCGACAGAGAACATCAAGAGGCATCTTGAATACCTCGGCTACTACGGTTCCGACGTGCGTAACGAGATTGTTTACAAAGGGAAAAGGGTGAAAGTGAAATATTCCGTGACTCTGGGTAAAAGATTCAGGATAGGGGAGATAACCTATTCATTGCCGGATGGGGAATTCAAGAGTGACTTCCTTGCGGACGCTTCTGAAATCTCCTTGAAATCAGGCGATTACCTCTCCGAAGACGCGCTAGAAAAGGAAACTGAGTTCCGCGCTTCCGCCATGCGCCGCAAAGGCTACTTCGGATTCACGAAAAACTACTTCTCGTTCGAGGCGGACACCCTGAATCCCACCGACACGGCCGGACTGCTCATGATAGTCAAGGAATATACCAGGAACCAGACTCCTGAATATGCCCGTCCGCACCGGAAATATTCATTTGGAGAAGTCACGATTTCGTACGACAAAGATTTGAGGTTCAATGACAAGGTACTCAGGAATATGTGTACGCTCCATCCCGGAGACCGATACGACGAGGATGAGGTGAACACGACATATTCCCGTCTCTCGGCATTGAGGATGTTCAGCGGGGTCAACATCTCCCTGAATCCTCGAGACTCCGGCATTGTGGACTGCGACATCAATCTGACCCGTTCCAGAATGCAGGGATTCAAGGTGAACCTTGAGGGTTCGACCAACTCAACAGGACTTATCGGCATCTCGCCGCAACTCAGCTACTACCACAAGAACATTTTCCACGGAGGCCAGTGGCTGAACCTTGGATTCCTCGGCAATTTCCAGTTCAAGTACAACGACAGAAGTGTAAAATCCAATGAGTTCGGTGTCTCGGCCGGCTTGAGTTTCCCCGAATTTCTCGGTCTTCCGAACTCGATGTTCAAGGGTCCGTCAGTCCCGCGCACCGAAATCAACACTTCATATAACTACCAGAACCGTCCCGAGTACACAAGGAATATGATCTCAACCTCATTCGGTTACTCGGGATCACTTCGCGGCGGAAAGTTTTTCTACCAGTTTTACCCGATTCAGGCGAAGATAGTCAGGTTGACCAACCTCGACCCGAACTTCTACACCACATTGTCCGGCAATCCTTTTATGAGGGACGCTTACCAGAACCACTTTGATGTCGGTTCCGGACTCGTGGCCTACTACACGACCAGCACAGCCTTGGCCCCCAAGGAGACTTACGAATACGCCCGTCTGCAACTCGATGCCTCCGGCAATGTCCTGAGCCTGTTCAACGAAGCGATGAGAAAGGATGAATATGGCTCCAGACTTATCTGGAACACACCATATTCCCAATACATCCGCACGGAGCTCACGCTCGGCAAGACCTTTGTTTTCGGCAAGAGCGGAGGACAGGCCTTGGCCATGCGTCTGCTTGGCGGAGTCGGCTACGCCTACGGCAACTCATCCACCGTCCCGTTCGAGAAACAGTTCTACAGCGGGGGAGCGAACAGCATGCGTGGCTGGCAGGCCCGAGCCCTTGGTCCAGGCAACTCAAAGACTGATACAACGTTCGTGATTCCGAGCCAGACCGGTGACGTGAAGCTGGAAGCCAATCTGGAATATCGTTTCCCGATGTTCTGGAAACTGTGCGGCGCTGTCTTCACGGATGTCGGCAACATCTGGACCCTGAAAGAAACCGACGGTGATGACGGTTCCCATACCCATTTCGATCTCAAGAACATCGCCACCAGCCTTGCCGCCAACTGGGGTGTCGGACTCCGTGTAGATCTTAACTTCCTGATTCTCCGTCTGGACATGGGCATGAAAGTCCATGACCCGTCCAGGGACTCAGACCGCTGGCGCGCCCCGTCCAACTGGCTCAAGAAAGACGGCTATTCCATCCACTTCGGTGTCGGTTACCCGTTCTGATCTGCCTCATATAGACCCTTAATCCCTGAGTCTCAATGCGCAGACATTCTCAACGTGTTGGGTGTGAGGGAACATATCGACCGGCTGGACAGCTGTGATTTCGTACTTTTCGGCGAAAAGCGCAAGATCTCGGGCCTGCGAGGCAGGATTGCAGCTGACATAGACCATGCGGGCAGGAGAGGCCTCAAGAATTACCTTGGCAACATCCGGATGGATCCCGGCACGCGGCGGATCAAGAATGATCACGTCCGGCTGGCCGTGTTCGTTGATGAAGTCACGGCTCAAGACATCCTTCATGTCACCGGCGAAGAACTCGCAATTCGTGATGCCGTTGGCAGAGGCGTTCACCTCAGCGTCCTCAATTGCTTCGGGAACATATTCAATGCCAATTACTTTCGCAGCTTTACTTGAGACGAACTGGGCGATTGTGCCCGTACCTGTGTAGAGGTCATAGACTATCTCGTTGCCGGTCAGTCCGGCGAAATCCCTCGCAACAGAGTAAAGCTTGTACGCCTGCCCGGAATTCGTCTGGTAGAACGACTTCGGACCGATGCGGAAAGTCAGTCCCTCCATGGTCTCGCGGATTGTAGGCTCACCCTTGTAAAGGATGCATTCCTGATCTCCGATCGAATCATTCAACTTATTGTTGATGATGTAGTAAAGAGAAGTGATTTGAGGAAACGCCTCGGCTATCGCATCAAGCATATTCTCCCTGTCCTCACGACTCTCGTAGAAGAAACAAATTATCACCATCAAGTCACCGGTGTCGGTCGTGCGGATGAACATATTCCTGACATATCCTACGTTCTGGCGGATGTCGAAGAAATCAAGACCGTTTTTGACAGCATATTCCTTTATGAAAAGCCTGATGTCATTGGACGGGTCTTTCTGAAGGTAGCAGTGCTTGATGTCCAGCACCTTATCGAAGAATTTGCCGACGTGGAATCCAAGCCCCATCCTGTCATTCTCAGGAACGTTGTCGATGTCCTCGTCTTTCAACAACCATCTTTTTGACGAGAACGTGAATTCCAGCTTGTTGCGATAGTACCGGATCTTGTCGGACGGGATTGTCGGACGGATTTCCGGAACATCCAGATGGCCTATCCGCACCAGCTGGTCATAGACCTGCTGCCGCTTGGCCTCAAGCTGAAGCTGATAGGGGAGAGGCTGCCACTTGCAGCCGCCGCAAACCCCGAAATGCTCACAGAAAGGCTCAAGCCTGTCCTTGGAAGGGGTTACAATCCTCTCTACGAAGCCTTCGTAGTAATTCTTGCTCTTTTTGGTGACACGGATGTCCACCACATCTCCCGGAACGGCAAACGGCACGAAGACCACAACCCCGTTCCAATGTGTAAGCGCCTTGCCTTCAGCGGCACAGGCCTCGATGGTAATGTTCTCCAACAGGAGGTCAACTCTTTTTCTTCCCATAAGAATATTCTTGCGCCGGATGCCGCCTATGCTTAATTGTCAAACTCATGGAACAGGGACTGGGAGATGTTGATCATGAAGTCCCCCATAGCCTCAAGTTCCGCAAGCATGTCAAGATAATAGTTGATTGCCAGGAACTTGTCCGCACCTTTCTCAATCTGGAGGATACCCTCGTTCCGGAGAGTGTCCCTCGTCTCGTTGATGTTGTCCTCGGCGTTGTAAGCGTTGGTTATGTCCTTCAACTCTCCGTCAACGGCCAGTTTCATGTTCGAGACCATCACCGCAAACGCCTGGTTGACCTTGCCTACCAGCAGGTTAAGCTTGCTTATTGTCTCACCGTCAAACTCAAGTTTGTGGACGTGGAGACGGGTCAGCAGACGGCTGATGTTCTCGCAACTGTCTCCCAAACTCTCCAGCTCGCTGATCACACGATAGATAACCTTGACCTCGCGGGCATCGCGGTCATTCAAAGACTCCGAAGTCAGACTGTTCAGGAAGGCCGCGATCTCATATTCAAACCGATCCGTCACTTCCTCGCACTTTACCAGTTTCCGACGGTACTCCTCAAACTTGTCAGGGTCTTTCTCATTCAGGGCAAGTTTGACATACTGGAAGCCTTCCTGTGCGGTAGTCGCGAAATTCACCGCCTCCTTGTAGGCCTGCTCTATTGAAATTGAAGGTGTCCCGAAAAGTCGTCCTTTTCCGATGAATTTCAGGTGGAAGTCTCCTTTTTCAGGATCGGGCTCTTTGATCCACCTTGTCAGCAGATTTGCGAACGGCTTACGGAACCAGACCAAGACCAAAGTGGAAATGGCATTGAACAATGTGTGGACACAAGCGATGCCGAGAACCGCGGTCATCTGTGAATCAAGGCCAAACAGCGACACAAGCCCCAGATTGATCTTTATGAATATGTTGAAGAATATCAGCACGAAGACTGCTCCGGCCACATTGAAGACGGAGTGGGCGAGTGCGGCCCTGCGAGCCTGGACACCGGCGCCTCTGGCGACGATATTGGCTCCTATGGTCGTTCCTATGTTCTCTCCCAAGACCATTGCCGCTGCCATCTGGAACGGCAGCCAACCCTGATAGGCGAGCACCATCGTCAGGACTACCGTAACACTGGATGACTGAAGGATGAATGTGATGACCATGCCGATAAGCATGAATATCAACACTGAGCCGACTCCCTGAGAAGCAAGGCCGGAAATGTACGCCGCGACCTCAGGAACTGTGTCAAACGCTGGTATCGAAGACTTTATGTAGATAAGCCCCACGAACACCAATGAAAGTCCAAGAACAGCCTGTCCGATGTTTTTGACCAGGGATTTCTTCATGAGAGTCATGACGAATCCTATGCCGAGCAACACAAACGCAAGAACCGTCACATCAAGCCAGAAGCCTGTAACAGCTATGAGCCAAGCGGTTATGGTCGTGCCGACATTAGCGCCCATAATCACGCAGATGCCTTGTTTGAGCGATAGGGCAGCGACACTCACAAGGCTTGCGACCAGAATTGTCGTTGCACTCGACGACTGGACGACAGCCGTGATTCCGGCCCCGGAGAGAATCTGCTTGAAAGGCGTGCCGGAGGACATCCATTTCTCAAAACGCCTGAGTCTGTCACCGCAGGATTTCTGGATTCCGGAACTCAGCATCTCAAGTCCGAAGACAAAGAGCGCCAAAGCGCCGAGAAGAGTCAGTAATTGTAAAATCATATCAAAGGGTAGTGTTTATCAAACAGCCAACTTAACATAATCCCAATTGTGTAACAATAGGCGAGTATACCCACAATACTCAAAATACACCTCTCACTGAAGCCACCAAAGCGCAGCCCTGTAAGAAATGGACAAATTTACGAAACTTATTCCGCTTTTTCTTAAATTTGCGTTCGGTTATGCCGAAAATAGTGGCAAAAAACCGCCTTAACAAAAGTGTTATCACTGTGTACATTATTGTTTCACATATTAATTGAGTGTCATTTATCCAACCATGTCAGATAATAATCAAAGAATAGGACAAAGTATGATGCTCCCCCCTCTTCCTGAAAGAATGAGGCCGAAAAACCTCTCTGAATATGTCGGTCAGAGGCATCTTGTAGGAGAAGGATGCATTCTGAGGAAGATGATCGAGAACGGGAATCTGTCCTCTTTCATCCTTTGGGGGCCTCCGGGTGTCGGGAAAACCACTCTGGCCGGGATAATCGCACAGACATTGGAACGTGATTTCTATACCTTGTCGGCTGTCAGTTCCGGGGTGAAAGATGTACGCGATGTGATAGACAAGGCCAAAAGTGCGTCAGTGTTCTCCAACGGAGCCTCCCCCATCCTGTTCATCGACGAGATTCACCGTTTCAACAAGGCTCAGCAGGACGCCCTGCTCGGAGCTGTCGAGAACGGCACGATCGTTCTGATCGGAGCCACTACGGAGAATCCCTCGTTCGAAGTGATCACCCCTCTCCTGTCAAGATGCCAAGTTTTTGTGCTTAAAGAACTTGAAACCAAAGATCTTCTGATGTTGCTTGACAGAGCCTTGAAAAAGGATGTACTTCTGAAGGAAAAGGACATAGAGATAAAGGAAAACGAGGCACTGCTGCGTTACAGTGGCGGTGACGGCAGGAAACTGCTGAATGTCCTTGAGATTGTGATTGACTCTTTCAGCGGGAAAGAATCTCACATCGTAATTGACAACGAGACTGTTACAAGTTGCATTCAGGAGAATACGGCGATATACGACAAGGATGGCGAGATGCATTACGATATCATCTCGGCATTCATAAAGTCCATTAGGGGCTCTGATCCGAACGCCGCCGTATATTATCTGGCAAGAATGCTGGACGGAGGCGAGGATCCGTTATTCATCGCAAGAAGGCTCTGCATCTCGGCTGCGGAGGATGTCGGGTTGGCAAACCCGAACGCGCTGCTGCTTGCGAACTCCTGCTTCCAGATTGTGCATCAGATCGGCATGCCCGAGGCAAGAATTCCGCTTTCCGAGACCACAATCTATCTTGCAAGCTCTCCTAAAAGTAATGCGGCATATCTTGCGATAGATAAAGCCCTTGAAACAGCCGGCAAAGACAAGGCGACACCTGTGCCTCTGTACCTGAGGAACGCTCCCACCAAGCTGATGGAGGAACTCGGCTACGCGGACGGCTACAAATACGCCCACGACTACCCCGGCCATTTCGTTGAACTTGAGTTCATGCCCTCCGGACTGGAAGGAACGGTCTTCTACGAACCTGCACCCAACCCTCAGGAAGACAGGCTGAAAGCCTATCTTGAGGCTTGCTGGCCGAAGTACTACTCAAAAAAGTAATACAGTTTACTATTTTTTCATTAAATTTGTAGCTTGATAATATAACAGGAAATGGTGACTGAGATTCTCATTCTGCTGGCCGGGCTTGCTCTGGTCGTACTCGGGGCTGAATGGCTTGTGGACGGTTCTTCAACAATCGCAAGAAAGGCCGGGATTAGTGAATTTGTGATAGGTCTGACAATAGTAGGCATCGGAACCTCCACGCCGGAGTTCGTGGTCAGCCTGACCGGCGCCTTGAAAGGCAACGCTGACATAGCGGTAGGAAACATCGTCGGCTCGAACATATTCAACGCCCTTTTCATTCTTGGCCTGACAGCCTTGATAAGACCGCTCAGAATGACAAGAGCGAACGTCAAGGTGGACATGCCGCTCAACATCACGGCAACCATCATTCTGATCCTTTTCGGAATGCGCTTCACGTTGTTCGGAATCGGCAAGGAGGACACTTTGACACGGATTGACGGCATTGTGTTCCTGTTTCTTTTCGCCGCTTACATGTACTGGTCATTCAAGTCTGGCAAAGTCGAAGATGAGCAAAAAAACGAGGACAACAAGAATATATGGATCGCCGTCCTGATGGTTATCGGAGGTCTTGCCGCCTTGGTTTTCGGAGGCAGACAATTCGTCGGAGGCGCCACGGATGTCGCCCGCATGCTTGGAGTCAGCGACAAATTCATTGCAATCACGATTCTTGCCGGAGGGACATCGTTGCCGGAACTGGTCACATGCGTCGTCGCCGCGGCGAAAAAGAAAGACCAACTTGCGCTTGGCAACATACTCGGCTCCAACATCGGCAACATATTCCTGATTCTCGGCGCATCCGCATTGGCCTACAAGCCTCAGCCCGGCTCTCCGACGGGGCTGTCCTTCTCGGGGATGACTTTCGTCGATCTCGGAATATTGCTGCTCAGCGCCTTGCTGATATGGGGCAGCGCCTTTACCGGGAACAATCAGAAACTAGGAAGAGCTGATGCGTCCGCTCTTCTGGTCTGCTACGCCGGCTACATGGCTTACCTTGTTGTCAATATGTAAAGGAGACAAGGAAGCCCGGGACTGTTTATCAAGTTCCTGAATGAATAATATCAAAGCACATAATACAATGAAATTCAAACCAACAAATTACCAGCTCGTCAATGTCGGCACCGGCAGGGTGTTCTCCGATGCAGGCTGGACATTGGCAGACCCGGAGGCCAGCGCGCCGTCATTGGTAAGAGCCGTGTATGAGAATGAGAAGTTCACTCCCCGCGACGATCTCAAAGGACTTTACAGATACGCCGAATGGCTTCCGATCAACAGAACGCTGAAGAATTCGCACGCCCCCGTGACCTACAAGAGCAAGGGTCTCGCCGAGCTTCTCGAAATGGAGAACCTGTTCATTACACTGTCCGGGTACGTTCCTAAGCGCGGCGCAAGGATGGAGACCTGCTCGTTCAAGGAGACAGAGGCATTCTCAGTCTGCGCCAGGCTGCCGAAGAACGACAGACACATCCTTGTGGTCCAATCCGCCGGCAACACGGCCAGAGCATTCGCCCGTGTCTGCTCGGACAACGACATCCCTATTGTCATCTGCATCCCCAACGACAACATCAGTGACCTGTGGTTCCTTAAAAAGCTGAAATCCTGCGTCAAGGTGATCGCGACACCTAACGGCACAGATTATTACGATGCCATAGCCCTTGGAGAGAAACTATGCAAGGATTCCCGCTACCTTGCCGAAGGAGGTGCAAAAAACATCGCCAGAAGAGACGGCATGGGAACCACGCTCCTGAGCGCCGTGGAGACGATAGGAAGGATTCCGGACGCTTATTTTCAGGCCGTCGGCAGCGGAACCGGCGCTATCGCCGCATGGGAGAACGCATGCAGGCTCGCCAAGGACGGTCGCTTCGGCGAGAACAAGATGAGGGTTTACTGCGCGCAGAACGCTCCGTTCACCTTGATGTACGATTCTTGGAAAGCCGGTTCAAGAGACCTTGTGCCAATCACCCCGGAAGAGTCCAGAAAGAACGCGGAAGTGATTCTAGCGAAGGTCCTTTCCAACAGAAAGCCGCCGTACAGTCTCGCAGGCGGTCTGTTTGACACACTGAAGGAATCCAACGGTGACTTCTTCAAAGTGACAAACGATGACATCGTCTATTGGATGCTTCAGTTCTTCAATAAAGAAGGGTACGACATATTCCCGGCAGCCGCGTCCGCCGTGGCCGCTTTGAAGAAAGCCCTGGATGAGGGTTCTGTCAAGAAGGATGAGGCGGTGATGCTGAATATCACCGGCGCCGGAATGCTCAATGCCACCAGCAAAGGCTTCGAATTGAAGAAACCGGACCTGATCCTCAGCACCGATCTCTCCGCCGAGGAGGTCGTCGCCAGTGTTGACAGGCTGTTTTAATTTGTGGCAATCTTGCCTCGCGTAAGGCGGCAAAAAAACAGAATTCTAAACGTAAAGACTCACTGTGTTCAGAAAATAGAGAATTCCCGAATTTTGGTAACATGCAAAATTCGGGAATTCTCTATTTATGAACGTCACTGACGTTTCTTATAAAGCTTACATGTCGCCTCGGCAAACCCAGCGACCTGTTAACCTTATTCCTGACGAAGCGGTTCGCCGGAGACGAGACGCTCCTTGGATTCCACCGGGTTGGAATAGATGCGGAGGAAGATGTCACGCAGTTCGGCACGGTTAAGGCGGCGCTCAACTTTGTCCAACTTATGCTCAGTATATTCAGTGAAACTCTCAACATCCTCAGGGGTATAGAGTTCTGAATACTTGTAACTGTGATTGACCAGATCGTAGGCTATGTAGTTAGTCTTCCAGAGCTGATAGCCGGCGATGATCCTCTTGTCAACAGCGTGTCTGATGGCCTGATAACGATCATTCTTGTCACAATGCGACGCCATCTCGATCTCATCAGGAGTCAAAGGCAATCCGAAGTTCAGGTGCACATTACCCTTCTGCTGACGGATTCCGATCACAATGCTGTGCATGTCCTCCGTATGAGTCTTGACATATTTCTGAGTCCGCGAGATAAGTATCTCACGCGCCTTGCGGACATCGCACGGCTCATATTCATAAGAAATGCTGAGTGGCACGATATTCAACTCGGCGAAATTCTCCTGAAAAGACTTCGTGCCGCTCATGTCAAGCATCTTCAGCAAGCCCTGCTCCGTTGTGTCGATCCCGTCTTTAGTCCGTCCCTGCCTCTGTGCCAGCCAAATGGAAGACTTACCGGAAGTGATGGTTTGGCGGATGTATTTGGACAGGATCTGAGAGGACAGATAAAGTTCCCTCGCGGAGATGCCGCGGATCACCCGAATCATCCTGTTGGAACGGAGAAGATATTCAACGGTCTTGCTCTGCTTGATGAGGTTGTCTCCGACACAGATCTCCGTCATAGGAATTCCGTTCCTGAAAAGCACCTGCTGAGTGATCGCAGGGTCAAGGATGATGTCCCTGTGGTTGGACATCGCAAGGAATTTGCCTTTGAGTTCCTTGATGTAGCTTATGCCGTCGTATGAGAAATTATGGATAGTGTGATCCATGACCCAAGACACGGCCTTGTTCATCACAATCTCCTGAAATTCATCGATATTATGCACACTTTTCAGTGCGTTCCTCAGGAAAGTGATCGGCTCGTCAGGGAAAAGATATTCGGAAATAGCCAGTACGGCGGGATGGTTCGCGACCTTGTTCAGAGCCTCGACCGCCTCGGCATCATTGTAAGGACAGATGCTTTCGAATTCAGATGAATCAGCCATAATAAATCATCATTTATTGACGATGCAAATGTAAACAAATTACTCAACATACGCAAAGGCTTGCCAATGCCATGCTGATTAAGAACTTATGACTCACGCCTGAAAAGCAGCGAGCTGTCGCCATAACTGAGGAAGCGGAAATCATGCCCGAGAGCATAGTCATAGATAGCCTTCCAGTCGCCGCCGACAAAAGCGGAAACCAAAAGAATCAGCGTACTCTCCGGCTGATGAAAGTTCGTGACAAGGATGTCAACGAGCCTGAACCGGAATCCCGGCACAATTATGATTCTGGTGCCGATCTTCAGCTCATCAAGGCCGTTTCCCTCAAGATAGGCGATGATAGCATCCAACGACTCACCCAATGAATATTCATACACTCGCTCATAGGGAGCCCATTGGCTGACATCCTCCGGCCTTCCTTTCTCGATGCAGCTGACACCGACATAATATAGGGATTCCAAGGTTCTCACCGATGTGGTGCCGACAGCGATGAGCTTGGATCCATTGCTCCTTATCCTCTTAAGCAGACTCAATGAGACAACGAAGGGCTCACGGTGCATCGGGTGCTGAGCCACATCTGAGCTTTTGACTGGCAGGAATGTGCCGGCTCCGACATGGAGGCATACGTTTTCCCGGTCTATTCCTTTCGCCGTGATAGCCTCCAAAACCGCTTCAGTGAAATGAAGTCCGGCGGTCGGAGCGGCCACGGAGCCGCGAATATGCGCATAAAGGGTCTGATAACGCTCCGTGTCAATCGATTCCGTCTCCCGATTCAGGTACGGCGGGATCGGGACTGTACCGCACAATTCAAGAACACGGGAAAAAGGATTGCCGTCCTGCCATGAGAACTCCACAATGCCCGTTTCGCCATTTCTTTCCACAAGATCAGCTTTGAGACTCATCGCGGACACAGCCTCATCCTCATTGGGATTGTAAAGAGACAACGTGTCGTTTTTCCAGCGCTTCGCATTGCCTATGACACACTTCCAACGACACCTGAGTGTTGCGGCAAAAGCCGTGTTATATTCTGGAGGATTGACCGGCTCAAGGCAGAAAATCTCAATGTGAGCCCCGGTGGCACGCTGAAAATGAAGCCTGGCCGGAACAACCTTGGTGTCGTTGAACACCATCAAAGCCCCGGCGGGAAGCAGATTTGGAATATCCTTGAAGACATGCTCGTCAATCTTGCCGTCCTCGTAGCGCAAGAGTTTGGAAGCGTCGCGCTCGGCAAGAGGATATTTGGCGATTCTTTCGTCAGTGAGATTATAGTTATAGTCCTCAATGTGTATTGAAGGTATCATCGCAAGGGTTTTAAATTCATTGCAAAGTTAACCTAAGTAATAGAAATATCAAATTCCCCGGAGAGGTCGTGATGAGGTTCTTGGCCGTTAACATTTTCTAAACATTTTAATAGTAAAATTATGTTTACTTATGTAAAATTAGTGTAAAATATTGTAAACAATACGACACCTTACTCTGTGGTATAAACTTGTTGCATAAGAGATAGTAATGTAAGCGATGAGATGTGTACAATATCTTGTATATCAATTAGTAATAAGTAGTCAAATGATGCTTTGATATAGGCTTCGTGTGTTAATTTCAAGAAAAAGTTGTTGCGTCATCATCAATTCACAATTATTCATCATAGTTATTATTTAATAATGAATAATATATCCGCCAATATCTATATTGAACTTTATGCGGTTTAGTCCTTCCGATACGTTTGTTTACTTTTGTAACACGCAAATTATAGTTGACTTTTACATCTTTTTATGTTAAATTTGTAAACAAATAACATTTGTAATGAACAAGAGATTGCAGCAGTTTCTATCAGCCGAGAACATTTCCCAGTCGCAGTTCGCGGACAAGATCGGTGTTACCAAAGCCAATGTGTCACACATCCTGTCTGGAAGAAACAGACCAGGCTTCGAATTCATCGAAAGCATGGCTGCCTGTTATCCGAATCTGAATCTGGATTGGTTGATCGGGGGCAAGGGAAGAATGTACAAGGAAACAGACTCAAGCGCGACGACACCTCAAGCCTCGGAGACCCGCCAATCTCCCGTCAAAGACACGAGCGACGGGCGGTTGTTCGATTCTCAAGAAGTTGACTTGTTCCCGGACAAGCCGGAAACGACTGATAATAAGCCACAACCAGAGCCAGTCTCCCCTATGGTACCAAAACAGATTCCACCAAGGATAACCAAAATCCTCGTCTTTTACGACAACGGCACATTCAAAGAGATCGATTGAGAAGGAATCTTTGCTAAGAAAACACTTCCGGTTCTGTTGATTTTGTCTAAATTTGCATCAGAAAACCATAACGATATGTACAGACAGCTCATCAGGCCAATCTTGTTCAAATTTTCTCCGGAAACGGCCCACAATCTAACCTTCAAAGGACTGAAGCTTCTGCGACGGATCCCCTTTGCCGGGAAAATGATGAAGCTGATTTACAGTCACAAGACCCCATCTCTGGCCAGAAATGTCTTCGGGATAGACTTCCCCGCTCCTGTCGGTCTCGCGGCCGGGCTGGACAAAAACGGAGAATTTTACAACGAACTGTCATGGTTCGGATTCTCATTCGTCGAGATCGGTTCACTCACACCTGAGGCACAGTCCGGCAATCCGAAGCCCCGGCTGTTCAGGCTCCCGCAGGACAACGCCATCATCAACAGGATGGGAATCAACAACAAAGGTGTTCAAAACGCGATACGTCATATTCAGAAAGACCCTCCGAAGACAATCATTGCGGCAAGCATCGCCAAGAACACTTCCAGTGTGTCTGAAGAAGACACCATCGGTGACTACAAACGGGCCTTCTCATTCATGTACGACTTCGTGGACATGTTCACCATCAATGTGTCCTGCCCTAACGTTCATGGTCTGCTGAACCTTCAGGATGTGTCATACCTTTCAGATATTCTTGACCCTCTGCTGGACTTGAGAATCTGCTTCGACACCTACAAGCCTATTCTGGTCAAGGTCTCCCCTGATATTCCCACCGAAGAGTTGGACGAGATCGTGAAGTATTGCATGCAGTCTGGAATAGACGGAATCGTGGCCGGAAACACAACCAGATCACGCGAGGGACTGAAGACAAGCAAGACAAGGATAGAGAAAATCGGCAATGGAGGGCTTTCCGGAGCTCCTTTGTACGAGAAGAGCCTTGCCATGGTCAAGCATATTCATCAGTTTACATCAGGAAGGCTTCCGGTGGTGGGAGTCGGCGGAATCATGTCTCCGGAGCAGGCTAAGGAGATGCTTGATGCGGGTGCGAGCCTCGTAGAGATCTACACTGGATTCATCTACGAAGGCCCGTCAATAGTGAAAAGAATCAACAACTATTTGGAAGCCGACTGTTTGGCTAAAAACTAAAGAAATATGGCAAACGCATCGATCTGCACTATCGGAGACGAGATTCTGATCGGTCAGATAGTGGACACAAATTCCTCGCACATTTCAAGAGCCCTTGAGGAGATTGGGGTGAAAGTCACCAGAATGCTCTCTTTCGGTGATGATCACGACGAAATCGTCAACAATCTGACAAATGAGCTTAGACACAATGAGATAGTAATCACCACCGGAGGTCTTGGTCCAACCAAGGATGACATCACAAAAGCTGCCTTGGCGGAGATTTCCGGAAGCAAGGGTTATGTGATGAATGACGGGCAGCTCAAAATGGTCCACGAGATCCTTCACGCGAGAGGACTCGATGTCCTGGACATCAACAAGGCTCAAGCCCTCGTTCCGGACACTTGCGAAGTGATTGTCAATCATCTTGGTACGGCTCCGATAATGGTTTTCCGCTTTCATAAGGAAAGGCTCGGCCACGAGGCCACCCTCTACGCCCTTCCAGGCGTGCCGTTCGAGGCCGTCGGGGCAGTCCCGGATGTGATCAAAGACGTGAAAGAACACAACCTCCTCACTGACATATTCCATAAGTGCGTGATGGTCTTTGGTTTGGCGGAATCAGCCCTTTCCAAAGAAATTGAGTCTTGGGAGGACAGTCTGCCAGAGGACATGCATCTTGCCTATCTGCCTAATCCACTGACAGGAGTCCGTCTGCGGCTCTCGATCTATGGTGGCGACAGAAACGAGGAGGAAAGACGTATCGATGAGGAATTCGCTCGGCTGAAACCGATTCTGGGGGACAAGATATATTCCTATAAGGACGACACCTTGGAAAATGCCGTCGGAGCCTTGTTCCGGAACACGGGCATGACCCTCAGCGCTGCGGAATCCTGCACGGGAGGCAAGATCTCTTCATTGCTCACCTCAGTACCCGGCGCTTCTGAATATTACCTTGGCTCAGTCACATCATACGCCATTCCTGTCAAGGAAAAAGTTCTTGGCGTGCCTGAAGCGACAATCAATGAATATGGTGTCGTAAGTTCAGAAGTAGCTGCCGCGATGGCGGAAGGAGTCAGAAATTTGACCGGAAGCACGTATGCGGTCTCAACCACCGGGTTGGCCGGTCCCGGAGGCGATGAGCGCAATCCGGTCGGCACGGTCTGGATCGGAATCGCAGGACCTAACGGGACGAAAACCGTCAGGAAAATCTATAAAAATGATAGGAAAAGGAACATCGAGAGATTTACCGCAGCTGCGCTCGATGAACTCAGACTCTTCGTATTAAATGACCGTAACTGAATGAAAATAAATAATGGCAACAATTTTGTTTACTGTGCAAACATTTTTGTTGCCACTATTATTCTTGCCATTTGAGGCTATTTTGCAGCCAAAGAGGCCACATCATTGAACACTCGAAGAAAGTTCTTGCCCGCAACCTTCTCTATCTGGTCATCGGAATATCCACGGCGAGACATCTCGTCAAAGATCACCCCGATTCTTGAAACGTTCTCAAGCCCGACAGGAGTGACCTCGATACCATCGAAATCCGTACCGATGCCGACACTGTCAATCCCAGCCACATTCACGGCATGGTCAATGTGGTCAACGACATCCTTATAGGAA
This sequence comes from Bacteroidaceae bacterium, assembly GCA_963642795.1. Taxonomy (GTDB): domain Bacteria; phylum Bacteroidota; class Bacteroidia; order Bacteroidales; family UBA932; genus Cryptobacteroides. The sequence continues at coordinate 14,814 of CAVIHT010000009.1, read as the reverse complement.
GGTCGTGGCAGAGCCGCCATCTCATCCTGCACGGCGTTCCATGCCGCAGCCTTGGCAGGATCCATCGGATCGTTGATCCAATCCTGTTCAGTCCAACTCTTCGCCTCCAGACCAGAGTCAGATAAAGTCTTCGCGAACGAATCCGAAAGGAACACCGGATAGAAATTGATCTGGATCACGCCACCCTTGTCCGCAAGCGCCCGCAGCATCTCGTCGGACATATTCCTTCTGTGGTGTGCCAAGGCGCGGCAGCAGGAGTGGGTGGAGACAATCGGAGCACGGGAATATTCAAGAGCCTCGTAGAAAGTCTCGTCCGATGCGTGGGCGACATCAACAATCATCCCGAGGTGGTTCATTTCCGCCACCACTTCCCTGCCGAATGGACTCAAGCCGTGCCAACGTCGCCCCTGGGCGGCGGAGTCCGCAATTTCATTGTCACCATTATGGGTCAATGTCACATACCGCACTCCAAGTCGGTAAAACATGCGTAAAAGTGGCAGGGATTTTTGGATCGGCAATCCGTTTTCCATCCCTATAAGAATGGAAATCAATCCTTTGGCCTTATTGCTCAAAATCTCGGCCGGAGACTTCGCCAACGAAGCCACATCCGGATGCGCACCGACCTGATCATAAATCCGGCCTATCATCTCCATCGCATAACGTGTAGCGGCGTCCGGTTCCATGTCGGCCGACGTGTATAAAGCAAAGAAAGAGGCATCTATTCCGCCTGCCTTCAGCTTCGGCAGATCCACATGTCCCCTCATGTTGTCAATTCCGATGTCGCGCCCCCGCATCATCATTGTCGGGGTGTCGCAATGAGAATCAAGAATTAACATTACTTACGGGTAACTGTCGCATTCTGAATCTTCACAATCTTGACAAGAGGATCTCCGGAATAGCAGACACTTGCGCCTTTGCCGAGGTCAAGAGATAGATTCTTGCCAGGAGTCACGGTCAACTCCGCACCGTCAAGAGAGACATTCACATCGTCAACGGACATTGTGACGGCGTCAATCTTGGACAAGCCTCCTTTGCCTGTCACATTCAATGAGCAGGCCTTTCCTGAAAGGGATAGTTTGGCGCTGCCCGCCGTACAGACCGAAGCGGTCTCGCACTGACCATTGACGGCAAGATCGGCGGAACCGGAATTGTTGATCTCAAGAGTTTTGGCCGAATATTCAAGAACCATGCTGGAGCTTCCATCCGCATTGACTGTGACCTTTTCCTCTGCCTTCACGCGGATTGAAGACAATTTGGATTTTTTGCTGACAGAAATTGTGGCGAAAGTGGCATTGACCTTGAGATTTGTAATACCGGAAGAACCGCAAAGACTCAATTTGAAATCAGTAGAGTTCAATTCCACGTTAGAGGAAAAAGTGGAATTATCGTTCAATGTCAACGAGTTGAGCACAGGAACATAAACGGTAGCTTCAAGTACCGGACCGTCAGAATTCTTCCCATTGAAAGATTTCTTGGCTTCCTTCGGAAGTGATTTCTCATCTATACCTATATACAGAGTCCCGGCTTTCACGTAGCACTGGATGTAACTCTCGAGCGCATCGCTCACCTTGAATTTAGCGTTGTACCCCTCCCGCTCAACAAAGTTCACCTTAAAGCCGCCGGAAACGGAGATGGCATCGAACTCGGAATATTCATGCTCAATAGTCCGAGTCTGCGCAAAGGCAACGGCCTGAACTAAAGAAATGGTAAAAATTACTGCCAATAGAGACTTGATATTCATAACTTTTTTCAATTAAGACATTCTTAACCATCTAATTTTTCCATCAAGGATTCCCATTCCGCGGTCTTGTGGTCAAGCTCACGCTTAGCCTCAAGGTAGGTTCTGGTCAGCTCCATAATGTCATCATCAGACCCGGGATTGGAAAGGATTTTTTCAATATCCTTCATTTTAGCCTCGACCTTGCCTATTTCGGATTCAAGAAACTCAACCCGATGGCGGATTCTGCGTGTTTCCTTGGAATCGCTCCGTCTTTGCTCGAACTCATTCCGGGTCTTCTCTTTCCTTGCGGTCGTATTGTCATTCTCATCGGATGTGCCGACAGCGGACTTTTTTGGAGCGAAACGTCTCTCAAGTTCCTGAAGGTTCTCTATCTTTCTCTCTTCCAGGAACTCATGTACGCTTCCAAGATGCTCTTTGACTTTTCCGTCACGAAACTCATACATCTTGTCAACCAAACCTTCCAGAAAATCACGGTCATGAGAAACCACTATCAGTGTGCCGTCATACGCCTTCAAAGCCTGTTTGAGAATATCCTTGGACTTGATGTCCATGTGGTTAGTAGGCTCATCCAACGCAAGGACGTTGTACGGCTGAAGCATGAATTTCGCCATGCCGAGACGCGCGCGCTCTCCACCGGACAGGACGCTGACCTTCTTGTCAATGTCCTCTCCACGGAAAAGAAACTGTGCGAGAATGTCACGAAGCTTGTTCCGGACATCCCCGACGGCGATGTTGTCAAGGGTCTCCCAGACTGTAAGGTTACGGTCAAGGATGTCCTCCTGATTCTGTGCGTAATACCCGATGGAAACATTGTAGCCGGTCTTCGCCTCTCCGCTTATTGGTTGCAACTCCCCCATTATCACACGCATGAGCGTGGTCTTACCCTCACCGTTGCGTCCGATCAGAGCGACTTTCTCTCCCCTCCTGACCTCAATATCAGCGTTTCTGAACACGACCTTCTCCGGATAGCCTACCGTCAGGTCCTTCCCCTTGAACACGATGTCACCGGAACGTGGCGCCGGCGGAAACTTGACTGTCAAGGTCACATTGTCCGTCTCGTCAATCTCCACCCTGTCAAGCTTTTCCAGCTGCTTGATACGTGACTGCACCTGATTCGACTTCGTCGGCTTATAGCGGAAACGATTGATGAAATCCTCGGTTTTCTCGATCATCTTCCGCTGGTTCTCATATGCTGCCATCTGTTGCGCAAGCCTTTCCTTGCGCAACTCGACGTACTTGCTGTACGGAACCTTGTAGTCATGAATATGCCCGAGCATAATCTCCACCGTGCGGTTCGTCACGGTGTCAAGGAACCTCCTGTCATGGGAAACGAGAAGCAACGACCCGCGATGACTTTTAAGATAATCCTCCAGCCACTCGATAGACTCGATGTCAAGATGGTTGGTGGGTTCGTCCAAAAGCAGGACATCCGGTTCCGACAACAGAATCTTCGCCAGTTCGATACGCATGTTCCAGCCTTGGCTGAACGTCTCGGTTTTCCTGCCGAAATCCTCATCCTTGAATCCCAGACCGAGAAGGGTCTTCTGCGCCAGCACCTCTGGAGGCTCCGACTGGCTCATCGCCATGGCGTCTGTCAAGTCATTCAAGCGATTGATCAAGGAAAGATATTCATCCGACTCATAGTCAGTTCTTTCGGCAAGCCTGGCATTGACACTGTCAAGTTCGGCTTGAATCTCAGTGATGTGGTCGAAGGCAGTCAACGTCTCCTCCATCACCGTTCTCCCCTTGTGGTGTTCCATGATCTGAGGGAGGTAACCGATCCTCAGCTCGTTAGGCTTGTCGATGCTTCCTGAAGTCGGACTCTGGAGTCCGCAGATCAGTTTCATGATCGTGGACTTCCCTGCTCCGTTCTTACCCACAAGACCGATCTTGTCTTTCTCACTTATGTGAAAATCAATGCTGTCCAAAAGTGTGTAGCCTCCGTAGGCCACTGTCAATCCGTTTATGGAAATCATTTTACGCCTCCTCTTTAAGTTCATCCTCCGGCGGCGCAGGCTTGCAGCACATCACGCAGACTTCATACAGCAGCAGGAGCGGAGCCGCAGCTATCAGCATGGACATCGGATCGGCCGGAGTGATGATGGCCGCGATGCAGAGTATCACCACTATGGCATGCCGGCGGTACTTAATCAAAGTGCCCTTTGTCACGATGCCAAGTTTAGAAAGGATTACTACTGCGATAGGGAACTCAAACACAATGCCGAACGCAAGGACAGTTGAAGTAAACATCGAGATGTACGAAGTAAGTGAGATCGTGTTCGTAACCTCATTGCTGACCTTGTAGCCCATAAAAAAGTTGAGTGAGATTGGGACAATCAGATAATAACCGATCACCAGGCCGAGATAGAAGAGAAACGAAGCGGCGAGAAAAGAACCCCTCACAGCCTTCTTTTCATTTCTGTAGAGTGCCGGAGCTATGAACTTCCAGACCTCAAAACAGACGTAAGGAAATGACAGGATGAATCCAAGCTCAAACGCTACCTGAAGATGGACGAAAAACTGGGCGGAGATGTCCAGATTCACCAGAGACATCTGCATGTCCCCCATTCTCATCCACCTGTAAATGAAAAAATCACTGTGCGTCGGAGCCAGAATGATGTCATCAAAGACCAATGACTTGAAGCAGAAGACGACAATGCTTACAAGAGTTATGACAAGCAATGAACGGAACAATGTTCCCCTCAGCACTTCCAAATGGTCCCAAAAGGACATCTCCGCTTCTCCGGCAGCCATTATTTCTTCTCGATCTTCTCGATTTTGTCAGGAGTCCTTGCCGTGGAGTTGAGATCCTTGTCGATGTCACTGATCTGGTTCTCAACCTCGTTCATGCCTTCCTTGAAGCTCTTGACACCTTTGCCAAGGCCTTTCATGAGCTCAGGAATCTTCTTTCCACCGAAAAGCAGAATGATGACAAGGGCGATGATCACCACCTGCCAAGGGCCTACAACGCCCAAAGGAACTATAAAGAACATATTCATTAAATATTATTGTGTTGTCTGACTATCTGTCATTGATGTGAGCCTCGATCGCCTTGACCAGTTTTTCCGGACAACGGACAGGACGGCCGGTCTGCTTGTTCAGGAAGCCGAGAGAAACCTTGCCATCCACACAAAGCACTCCATCCTGATTATAGACCGCCTGTCTTACGTACAGCTTTGCCATCGGAACCTCGTCGATCATAGCCACGACACGAATCACATCCCCCATCTTCGCCGGGAACCTGTAACGACACTCGACCGTGACAATCGGAATGGTCACACCGTCCTCCTCACATTTCTCTATCGGATACCCGCAATCAATCATCAGGCTGTTCCTCGCGCACTCGAAATAGCGGATATAATTCGAGTGATGGACTATACCCATCTGGTCGGTTTCGTAATACCTTACCGGGAAAGATGTCTCAGAATATACCATAACAAAATTGTTATTACCTAAAACAAATCTGTTTTATCATTTGTTTTTCAAAGCAAAAAGAGCCTTCTCGTAACTTTCGATCTTAGAAAGGCTGTCTGCCTCTTTCTTGCGTTCCAATGCCACGACCTTCTCAGGAGCATGAGCCACAAAACTCTCGTTGGACAGCTTTTTCCTCACGGATTCAAGGAAACCGCGCTGATGCTCCAGCTCGGTCTCGATCTTCTTGATCTCCTCACCGACATCCACAAGCCCGTCAAGCGGAACAAAAAGCTCGACCGTGCGGACAAGCATAGAGACTCCGGCGGCGTCACCGAAATCAGTCACGCTCCCGACAGAGGAGATGTTGGCAAGTTTGGCGATCACAGGAAGCATATTCATTGGGAAATCGCCTTTCACCTTCAGGGACAGGCTCTCCTTAGGAGAGATGTTCTTCTGCTGACGGATTCCTCGGATGCCGTTCACTGCCTCCTGAGCGATTCCGAATTCCTCTATTACCTTTTCATCTACAACTCCCGCCTCAGGAGTAGGCTGATACATGATGGTCTCCCATTCCTTGCGCTCAGCCATGGACTGCCAGAGTTCCTCCGTGATGAAAGGCATCACAGGATGGATCATCTTCAGCAATTTCTCAAAGAATATGATCGTGGCGTCATACGTCGCCTTGTCGATGCACGCACCGTAAGCCGGTTTGACAGCCTCAAGGTACCATGCACAGTACTCATCCCAGAAAAGTCTGTAGATGCTCATCAGGGCATCCGAGATCCTGAACTTGGAATAATGATCCTCCACGGTTTGGATAGTCTGACCCAGCTTATTCTCGAACCACTTTACCGCCAGCTTATTGACTTCATTTTGTTGAAGCTTCTCATCAACTGTCCAACCCTGCACCAGACGGAACGAATTCCAGATCTTGTTGCAGAAATTCCTGCCCTGCTCGACCTGTGACTCATCATAGAATATGTCGTTGCCGGCGGAAGAGCAAAGCAGCATGCCGATTCTCACTGCATCGGCTCCGTACTTGGCGATAAGGTCAAGCGGATCAGGAGAGTTGCCCAGGGTCTTCGACATCTTCCTGCCCAGTTTGTCGCGGACTATTCCCGTGAAATAAACGTTGCTGAACGGAATGTCGTTCATGAACTCGTCTCCGGCCATGATCATTCTGGCGACCCAGAAGAAGATGATGTCCGGTCCCGTGACCAGATCATTCGTAGGATAGTAGTAAGCCAGATCCTTGTTCGGCTCATGGTAAGGGTGTCCTGGTTTTCCTGGATCGAACACGGAGATCGGCCAGAGCCAGCTGGAGAACCATGTGTCAAGCACGTCGTCATCCTGCCTGAGATCAGCGGCGGTCAGTGACGGATTGAGCTTCTGAGCCGCGGCAAGAGCCTTCTCGGCAGTTTCCTCGACAACAATCTGTCCATCAGGAAGATAGTAGGCCGGAATTCTCTGTCCCCACCAAAGCTGACGGGAGATGCACCAGTCATGCGCGTTCTCCATCCAGTGACGGTAGGTGTTGCGGTACTTGTCAGGAATGAGTTTTATCTTGCCAGACTCCACGCTATCAAGAGCCTTGGCGGCAAGATCTTCCATCTTGAGGAACCACTGTGCCGAAAGCTTAGGCTCGATGACGGCGTCGGTCCTTTCCGAATATCCCACCGGAGAGGTGTACTCCTCCACCTTGACAAGGTTGCCGGCCTCCTCCAGCATCTTAACTATCTTCTTTCTGGCCTCGAAACGATCCTCGCCCACCAGAATCCGAGCCTTCTCGTTCAAGCGGCCGTGGTCATCGATGATGTCCAAGACTGGAAGGTTGTGGCGAAGGCCGATCTCGTAGTCGTGAGCGTCGTGGGCCGGAGTCACTTTCAAGCAGCCGGTACCGAAATCCATCTCGACATAACTGTCCTCGATCACAGGAATCTCCCTGTTGATCAACGGGATGAGAACCTTCTTGCCTTTCAGCCAATGATGCCTCTCATCGGCAGGGTTCACGCAGATGGCGGCATCGGCCATGATGGTCTCCGGACGTGTGGTGGCAATCACGAGGTACTTGTCCGTAGGATTGCCGTTACCGTCCGAGATATAATATTTAAGGTGGTAGAAATGGCTCTTGGTGTCACTGTGGATGACCTCGTCGTCACTGATCGCCGTCAAGGCGACAGGATCCCAGTTGACCATGCGCACACCTCTGTATATCATACCTTTCTTGTAGAAATAGCAGAATGTGGCAATCACCGCGTCGGAAAGCTCCGGCTCCATCGTGAACCTTGTGCGGTCCCAGTCGCAGGACGCTCCCAACTTACGAAGCTGCTTGAGAATGATCCCGCCATGCTCCTCCTTCCACTCCCATGCATATTTCATGAACTCGTCGCGGGTTAGATCCTCTTTGGATATTCCCATCCCCTTGAGTTTGGCAACCACTTTGCTTTCCGTCGCAATCGAGGCATGATCCGTTCCCGGAACCCAGCATGCGTTCTTTCCGTCCATCCTGGCCTTGCGGATCAGCACATCGTTAAGGGTGTTGTTCAGCACGTGGCCCATGTGGAGGATGCCCGTCACATTAGGTGGCGGAATTACTATCGTGTAAGGCTCTTTCTCGTTCGGCTCAGAGTGGAAGCACTTGTGTTCTGTCCACCAAGCGTACCACTTGTCCTCTACTTCCGCCGGATTGTATTTAGCGGAAAGTTCTTTTTTCTCGCTCATATTACTGCTTATAATATACAAAGTTTACAAAGATAGCACATTTTTCACTAAATTTGCTTCAAAAATACACACATACCATGGAAGAAAAGAAAGAAATCAGTCTGGAAATCCGTCCGGAAGTCGCAAAAGGCACATATTCAAACCTTGCCATCATCACTCACTCGCACAGCGAATTCATCATTGATTTCGCGACGATCCTGCCCGGACTGCCGAAACCTGACATCAGCAACCGCATCGTCATGACTCCGGAGCATGCAAAAAGGCTTCTCAACGCCTTGATGGACAATGTCACGAAATACGAGTCACAGTTCGGCCTCATCAACCTCGGCGGACAGTCCCAGCAAGGCACGTTCAACCTCGGTGATCTTCCTCAGTTCGGTCCTAACGGCGCGAAATCGTAATGACCGATCTGAAGGACATCAAGGCTTTCACGTTCGACATTGACGGCGTGATGACCGACGGCGGAATCCTGGCTGATCTGGAAGGCCAGCTATACAGAACCTTTGACGCCAAAGACGGATTCGCGGTCAGAATGGCGTGCATGAACGGTTTCCCTGTCGGGGTGATCACAGGCGGACGGTCCCAAAGCATCAGGGCGAGATTCAGCAGCAACGGGATTAATCCGGAGGACATATATTTGGGTTCCCGCAACAAGATCGAAGACTTCGAGGATTTCTGCAAGAGGCATGGGTTAAATGCCGATCAAGTCATGTACTTCGGGGATGACATCCCGGACATAGAGGTGATCAGGGCAGCCGGAATCGGAGTCTGCCCGAGCGACGCGGTCGAAGAGGTCAAGGAAGCGGCGGACATCATCTCCGACCGACCGGGCGGAAAGGCATGCGTCCGCGAGTACATGGAAAAGGCCATGAAAGCTCAGGGACGCTGGAACTTCGACGCCGTAACCTACAAGAAAAAGTTCTAGGAATATGTTCACTCACGGAAAGAAGATCATTCTAGCCAGCAACTCCCCGCGCAGACGCGAGCTGATGGCAGGGCTTGACATTGATTTCACGGTCGATGCAGGGACTTCGTTTGTCGAGGAATATTCCCCTGACACACCGCACATTAAAGTACCGGAATTGATGTCCGAGGGGAAGTCCTTGGGATTCCACAGGACTCTTGAGGAGGATGAGATTCTTGTCACTTCCGACACGATGGTGCTTTGTGGTACCGAGATTTTGGGAAAACCCCGAGACAGAGCCGATGCTGTCAGGATGCTCAAGCTTCTCTCCGGACACGAGCATCAGGTGATAACGGCAGTGACCATTCGTGACACCCGAAAGACAAAGACTTTCTCCGTCTCCTCGGATGTCTATTTCAAAGATTTGTCCGACAGTGAGATAGAATACTACATCGATAACTTCAAGCCCTTCGACAAAGCAGGAGCCTACGGCATCCAGGAATGGATAGGCTACATCGGAATCACAAGGCTTGACGGTTCGTTCTACAATGTCATGGGCTTCCCTACCCAAAGATTCTATGAGGAACTCAACGATTTCCTGATTTAGGAATATGAAAACCGGAATCATAGGCAACTTATTCACGAAGACCGTTACACGTATATTCATTGTGTTGTGTGCCTCAATTTCAGCCTTGCGATGCAATCCGGAGGCTTTTGTCAACCCTATCGAGCCATCTTCGCGAAATTTCATAGCCTCCGAGAACGGAGACACAATCAAAGTACGCTTCAAGACCGATAACTGGAGCATATTCACTATAAAGGTCAACGACGTTGTTTATTATTGGACAGGTGATTCCGCTTCTGTCATGACTGACGATGGGAAGGTGAAAGTGTCCGGCGACGGGTTCACCATGTTCTACAGGAAAACAGGCGATTACGGGCTTGAACTGTTATTCCTGCCGAACTTTTCAAAATCCGACCATAATGTGACCGTGTTTGTCTCTAACCAGTTTGAAGAAGACAGTTTGACTATCACCCAAAGACATGGCATCGGCTATGAACTGGAAAGAATCGAGTGGAACGAACCTGTGGTAAGGACTTTCCCGGAATTTGAGAAAGGGTGGGGATCGCTGTCTTACAAGAACGTAGGCTCCGACACATTGAAAATCAAGAAGAAGGCTTTCGATGGAGCTGTCAGGCAAATAACATTTTCGGACAATTCTTGGTTCGGCCTTTATTGCGGCGACTTCAAAGTACCTGTGCCAGATGGCGCACTGAACAATGAAGAGCTCTGTTTCAGCGAACAAAGCACGGCGATCTATAGTTTCGACACAACTGAATACCCACTTGATGATGACCGAGAGGTCACCCTGAAATTCCCTCCGACCGGAAAGTTCTCATGGTTCTACAACATCCTCTGGAACATTGACACTTACTCAACCGGCTATGTTTTGTTCCTCAGGAACAAGGCCACCGGTGGGATCGTAGAGGTTAAAGGACTGTTTTCGAGCAAGTCCCCAAGCGGATCGTACACCTTATATATTGAGAAGCCATGAACGCAAGGATATTCATAAAACCCATTCTTACAGTTGTGACAATCGCCTTCGCATTGACGGCGGCAGGGCATACTGCGGACAGTTCAAAGGTTACGCACAGGATTGGAGTGAATGTCCGCCCGGCTTATATTATTCCTTCTCACAGGTTTTTCAAAGGGGAAAACGAGTTGGGCAAGCGGTTGGACAAGAGCGGTTCGGCACACCTGCAATATTCATTCTCGTTTCCTTCTGACAGTCGCTACGGGAAGATGTTCCCTACCGCATATCAAGGAGTAGGGTTGGCATGGAACACTTTCTGTGACAAAAAGGAGATCGGCACCCCGGCAGCGGTCTATGCCTTTCAGGGAGCTACACTTGCCAGGCTTTCGCCAAAACTCTCGTTGGACTACGAATGGAATTTCGGTCTGTCTTTCGGCTGGCGTCCCTACGATCCTTATGATGACCTTAATCCGGAATCATCCAATGAACACAATCTGGTAGTCGGCTCAAAGGTAAACGCTTACATCAATGTCGGCTTCCTTCTCACATGGAACCCGTCGCGGGACTGGTCCGTCTCCGGAGGGCTTGACATGACCCATTTCTCGAACGGAAACACCAGCTATCCCAACGCCGGCGTGAACACAGTCGGGCTCAGGCTTGGTGCGACGAGACATTTCGGTCCTGGGCAGAACATCCACACTGATTCAAGAAGCGTCAATGAATATGACAGCGGACATGTCGCCAGAATGACCTACGATGTCGTCCTCTATGGAGCAGGTAGGGCGAAAGGCCTGTTCTGGAACGACACGCCATACATCGCCGATGGGAAGTTTGGAATCATTGGCTTGAACATCAACCCATTATACCGTATAAGCAAGTTTTTCAGAGCCGGACTGTCGCTTGATGCCCAATACGATGAAAGCGCCAACGTCGGTGAACATGTGGCCGGAATAGATGATGACGGGAACATCAAGTTCTTCCGTCCGCCTCTTTGCGAGCGACTCGGGGTAGGACTGTCAGCAAGGGCAGAGTTTGTCATGCCCATCTTTTCGGTCAACATCGGCTTCGGACGCAACTTCATCTACAAAGGCAAGGAGCTGGAAGGGTTCTACCAGACCCTCGCTCTGAAAACTGATCTGTACAAGAACCTTTTCCTGCACATCGGTTACAAACTTCACGATTTCCACGACCCTAACAACCTGATGCTCGGCCTCGGGTGGAGGTTCGGCAGCCATACATAGGTAAAAAAACGGTCTGCCCTCATCCGGGACAGACCGCAATATATCAAACAGAAGCTCTTCCTACGCTTTAGTAAAGTTGATCGCGATTTCGAATTCTGTTGTCGCATTCCACAGGAGTGAAAGGTCGGACGGTTTCTCAATGCCGATCATGCGCATAAGCATCTGAAGCATGGCGTAAGTCTCTTTATCTTTCTTGTCTGTGGACTGGGCAAGTTGTTCAAAAAGGGCGTCAACCACAGGAAGAGCCGGTAGCAACGCCTCGATGACTGGAGCGCAGAGATCCTTGTCAACGTAGATCTTCAGGTTTTCACCGTCCAAGGAATACTTCAGCTCCACTCCTCTCTGGAGGGCTTTCTGAAGCTCAGTGTTGAGGGTGTTCACGTCCACGCCAAGTTCCTGCAGATCGGACAGAAGTTTCATGATTTCCGACAGATCGAACCCGGAGGCATCATCCGTCGAGGTCTCCTCTCTCCCGGCTTCAGATATTGCGGCAACGTTAGGAACCACATAGATGGAATTAGCCGACACATACCATAAAGCAAGGTTGGCTTTCGGCGACTCAAGCCAATCGGTGTGAGACGCCGTGAAATCATAGTAACCGTCAGCGCCCGGCTGCTTCATGAACTTGAATAAACCGTTGACTGTATTATCCCCCAGATCAAGACCTGACCAGTAGCGAGCCGAGATGTTTCCTGTTTCATCAAATGTCACCTGATCAAGCACTTCCGCCAGAACCGGACTGAGGATTGCATTGGCAAGGTTTATCAAAGATGAGAGCGAGCCTCCGGCTCCCTCGGTCAAAGACCATGTGATCTGTACAGGTCCGTCCTTAGGTCCGGCCCCATAGACGTAAGCACACCTGCGGACTATGTTCCAGCTTCCGGTCAGAGAAGCCGTGAAGGATCCCTGAACCTGAGTGGTGACAGCCACATTCACCGACCCTTCAAGCGTAACCGTTCCTTCAGCGCTTAAAGCATAGCATGGATTGTCACCGGTGCTTCGTACAGGTATGGTGGAGGCGATCGAAGGAGGTGTCGAGACTATCGTAGATCCTTTGAGCGCGAAAGTGTCATCGGACTTCTTCTGAAGATCAACAGTCATCTCCACTTCCTGGTACCCCGGCACGATTCCGGTCAGTGTAAGTGTTCCGGCATCCTTGCCGTCAGCCACAAGCTGTACATTACCATAAGTACAAGGGACATCATTCACGGTTATTACGGCATCGCCGCTCTCAACAGAAATCTGCTCGACAGGAAGCTGTTTCCAAGTGTCGTCGGTCTTGTCTTTCTGACAGGCCGTCGTGGTGATGATGGCCGCAATCAAGGCCATCACGCCTAAGAATTTAGTTTTCATAATTAATCAGTTAAACTTATCTGGCAGCAAATTAACAGCATTTATCCCGAATAATCAAAAAAATGTCGTCATAAAACGTTACGACAACAAAAGATTTCTACTTTCTGTAAACGTGTCAGTCTCTGTCCTCCCTGTCATCATCTTTCGGAAGGACAATCGTACGGAAACGTTTCTGGCGACGTTCCCAACGCTCCTTGGCGAACTGCTGCATGTCTGTAGCCTGGTCGTTCTCGTCGATGATCTCCAAACCAAGAATCGTCTCTATGATGTCCTCGAGAGTGATGATGCCCTGGAAACAGCCATATTCATCTATGATGAGGCCGATCTGCTCGTGCTTCTTGAGTAGCTCCTCCCAGATGTGGCCGCAGGAGTCCTCCTCCGGGAAGAATGAGATCGGACGTTTCAGCTCCACAAGACGTTTGTCGAACTCATCGTCCGCCAGCCCCTCAAGCGCATCACTCAGAAGGATGTAGCCTGTGATATATTCAGGTGAATCCCCATAGACCGGGATTCTGGAGAAATGCAGGTAGGTCTCGTTCTTGTAGAAATTCTTCAGGGACATATTCTCCTGCGCGGTCATCGCCACGATTCTCGGTGTCATCACGTCGCAGGCCTTGACGTTGTCCAGCTTCATGATGTTCTGGATGACCTTGTTCTCGTCAGAGTCGATCACTCCTTCCTCCGCACCGATGTTCGCCATCGCCGTCACCTCTTCCCTGCTGACGGTCGCCTCATCCTCGTCCTTAGAGAACAAACGGCTTACCATTCTCACAATCAGCACCAACGGGTACATAAGCACTAGCAGGAAGGATATGGCCGCAGTCACAAATCCCATCAGGTTCTTCCAATATGTCGTGCCTATGGTCTTCGGAAGAATCTCGGAGAACACCAGCACCATCAATGTGGTCAGCGCCGAGATTATTCCGAACCACGTGCTTCCAAAAAGGATAGTCGCCTGACGCCCCACAGCCGCAGCCCCAAGAGTGTTGGCTATCGTGTTCAACGACAGGATTGCCGCCAGAGGTCTGTCAGGATCGGATTTGAATTTCAGGAACTTCTCGGCAGGCTTGTACCCCTGCTCCTTCTTCATCGTTATGAACGAAATCGGAGTTGACATCAGCACCGATTCAAGAAGCGAGCAGAAGAACGACACTCCCAGCGTTCCCAGCATGTAAACTATAAGCAGAGCCATATAGGATTTCAGTTAATTTCTACAAACTTACATAAAATATAGCACAAAATTCAGCTTTACTACCAAAAAACGACTACTCATCTACGAAATATTCACATTAATCTACTATGACGCTGATTTTACGTAATCTCACGAAAAGTCAAGATATTCAAAAAGCACCCGAGGCGCTTGGAGAGGCGAGTCGGGTGCTGGAATTTGTCATGTTCGTTGTTGCCGGTTGAAAGTCGCTTAGAACTTGAGGGTCAGGCGGCCGATGGCGGTGGTGCCGGAGGTCGGGATGAAACCGATCTGGTAGTAGCGGTTGTCGTTCGGGTGACCGGCGGACTCGCAGACGGCTGAATATACCCAACCGGAGGTTGCCACGTGGGCGTTGAATATGTTGTTGACATCAAGGCCGAGAGTGATTTCTCTCAGGAAGCCACGAAGCTTGATCGGGTAACTGAAACTTACACCAGACAGCGAATATGCAGGAAGCGAGCGGTCCTTGTTCTGGGTGTTGTCAAGGTACTGACGGCTCACGAAGGAAGTGTGCCAAGTCGCCTGGACACCTTTGACCTTGAATATCGCGAAACCGTTGACGATGGCGGACGGGGAGAACGCCAGCGTCGAGTTGTCGTAGTGGATGGTCTGTGTACCTTTGTCCCAGTCCTCCACGACCTCATCGAAGTCCTTGATCTTGTTGGAACTGAGGGCGGCGTTGGCCTCAAGGGTCA
>CAVIHT010000008.1:0-75322 GCA_963642795.1 Bacteroidaceae bacterium | reverse complement strand
ATAATAATATTTTAAAGAAAATCAAACAATCACTTGATTTCCAGAAGTTCCGACCAGGAGGTGGAGTAGAGGCGAGAGCAGAATTCGCGGCGGATGCCGTCGGAATAGTGGCCGGGACGCTGGGTGGCGAGTCTCAGGACATTTTTGCCGGAGGTGTTGACCAGATCCATGACCTTGGAGATACGGTCGTCACGGTCACGGGTCTCCTGATCGAAATCGAATAAGGTGGTCTGGATGGTGTCAGCCTCCACGATGTCGGAAACGGTCACACCTGCTCTTTTATATTCAAAACCATCACGAAAGACCATCCTCAAGGCACGCAGGGCGGCGGCGACCACCTCTTGAGTGCTGTTGGCGGGAACCTCAAGCCGTACAATGGCGTTCGGGAAATACTGCGGCAGGTCGTCACGGAAGCGGTTGGTCTGGATGAAAACGCCCACGGAATATGCCGCAGTACTTTCCGAACGAAGTTTCTCGGCGCATTTCCCGGCGAAATCGGAGACCCTCAAAGTCATCTCATCAAGGTCCGTGACCATCTTGTCAAACGACCTTGATGTGCAGATGCTCTTGCGCTTCTCGTTACGCTCATCTTCAATCATGCGCTTTCCCTGAAGCTCAAACCACGTCCTCACGCCGCCTATTCCCATCATCCCACGTACCCACTCGGAAGGCCTCTGTATAAAGTCCAAAGCTGTCTTGACCCCGACAGACTCCAACTTCGGAGCGCCTCGCCAACCTATTCCCCAGACATCCTTTATCAGAGTCAACGCCAAAGCCTTACGGATCTTTTCATCGGAATCGATGACACATACGCCCTTGTACCCTTTATATTTCTTGGCGAAATGATTGGCCACCTTGGCGAGAGTCTTTGTGTCCGCGATCCCGATGCTTACCGGAATTCCTGTCCAACGGCGGATCTTCGTCACCAAGGACGAGCATATTCCCGGAATACTTTCCGGTGCGACACCATCCATGTCCATGTAGGCCTCGTCAATGGAATACACCTCCAGCCTCGGCGCCGTCTCCGCAAGGATCGACATCACGCGCGCGGACAAGTCGCCGTAAAGGGTGTAGTTGGACGAGCGCACCACCAGCCTTCCCTGCTCCACGAGATAGCGGATCTTGAAGAACGGAGTCCCCATCTTGATGCCCATCGCCTTGCTCTCGTTGCTCCTGGCTACCACACAACCGTCGTTGTTGGACAGAACCACGACCGGACGGCCTTCCAACTCCGGCTGGAAGACCCTCTCGCACGAGACGAAAAAATTGTTGCAGTCAACTAGCGCGTACACACTTTCTTGATGACATAGGTTACCACTCCCCAGACAGTAAAGTCATTAGACTCAGTCACTTCAATGGGAGGATATTTCTCATTCGCCGGAAGCAGCCATATTCTTTGACGTCTGAGAATATCATAGGACACGCTGGGGTTGGAAGCCTTGACGCTCCGTTCCCCGGAAGGATTCTTGAAAGAGATGTACTTCAAGGCGAACTCCCCGTCGATGAAGCAGACTGCCATGTCCCCCTCCTTAGGCTCGATCGACTTGTCCACCACCAGCACATCTCCCTCATTCACATCGGCGTCCACCATGGAATCACCCACCACACGAGCGAAAAAAGTCGCCGCGGGATGGCGCACCAACTCTTTGTTAAGGTCGATGAACGAATTGATGTAATCCTGCGCCGGTGACGGGAAACCGGCATGCACACTGCTTTCCATCATCGGAGCCAAAGCCCCTTTCTTATCATCTTCCGCTGTCATGTTTAATGAATATGTTTACTCGGCGTTCATGAATATAGTCGGGCTCATGGGTAAAAGTATGTGTAGGCCGGGGGAACCTGCGCCGGGAGGCCGCTTCGACAAGCTCAGCGGCCGGTCGTCAGACTACTCAGCCGGCTCAGAAAGCGGGGAGTCATCGGTGTCTATACCGGAATGGACATCTTCAGCAGCTTCCTCAGGCTCGGCTCCGGAGAGGGAGCGTGCCGCGGCGACCGCGCAGTTGATGCCGTCGATGGCGGATGAGACGATGCCTCCGGAATAGCCGGCTCCCTCACCGCATGGAAGCAAACCAGGGAAATCGTCAGCCTCACAGGTGTGAGGGTTTCTCGGAATGCGTACAGGCGACGAAGTCCTGGACTCCACACCGATCAACAGAGCGTCATTCGTATAGTAACCTCTCATCGATTTCTGGTTCACGATCGGGAACGCATCCTGAAGCCTCTCGGCGATGAACGGAGGAAGCAGTTCGTGGAGCGGAGCCGGAACGACGCCCGGCTTGTAGGAAGTCTCCGGAAGATCTACGGAATCCTCCCCCTCACAAAAATCCACCATCCTCTGCGCCGGGGCGACGAAAGGATTCTGGGAATCGGAATGCCCATGGGCATATTCCCACATCTTCCTTTCCACATCCTTCTGGAACTCAAGACCCGCAAAAGCCCCCTTGTCGGCATATTCCTCAGGAATGTCCTCAGGGTTGATCTGCACGACCACGCCGGCGTTGGCGAACCTGCCGCTTCTGGCGGAGTTCGACATACCGTTCATCACGATGGTCTCCGGATCGGTCTCGGATGGAACCAGAACACCGCCCGGGCACATGCAGAACGAGAACACGCCACGGTCACCCACCTGCTCTGTGAATGAATATTCCGCCGCAGGCATCCCCGACTCCCACTGGCCGTGGTAACGGATATCGTTGATGAGAGCCTGCGGATGCTCCACACGGACACCCATCGCGAATCCCTTGGCCTCAAGGGCGCAGTCTTTCGCGACAAGCATCTCGTAGATGTCACGGGCGGAGTGGCCGGTGGCAAGGATGACTTTCTTTGCCGAGTATTTCCTGACGCTCGGCTTGCCGACCTTCGTCGGATTCTCTGAATCAAGGGCTTTCACCTCTATCGTGCCGTCCCCTTTGCGGGTCAGGTCTGTGACTTTGGTGCCGAAGTGATATTCCCCGCCCCTTGACTGGATACACTGACGGATGTTCTCCACGACTTTCGGGAGGCGGTCGGTACCGATGTGCGGATGTGCGTCAACGAGAATCTGCGGACTCGCGCCGAAGTTCACGAACTGATGGAGTACCTCACGGATGTCGCCTCTCTTGGAGGAGCGGGTGAAGAGCTTTCCGTCGGAGAACGTTCCGGCTCCGCCTTCGCCGTAGCAGAAGTTTGACTCCTGGTTCAAGATTCCCTCGCGGGTAAGCCTCGCCATGTCAAACTTACGGTCACGCACGTTCTTGCCTCTTTCCAGAATGACCGGCTTGAAGCCAACGGTCAGCAACTTAAGCGCGGCGAACATTCCGGCGGGACCGGCTCCGATGATGATCACAGGTTCGGCATCGGTGACATCCTTGTATTCAGGAATCTCGTAAGGAACGTAAGATTCAAAGCGATGGTTGTAGCCTTCGATGCGGTAACGGTAGATCACATCGTTGCGGGCGTCGATCGAGCGCTTGGCGATCACGCAGGTCGCGTCGGCGTTCGGGAAAGTCGGCTGGTAGGACTTTGTCGGATCAATCACGTTGATGACCGCGTTGCCGCGGAGATTCATCTCCCGCGCCGCTACGATCCTCACGTCATCCGGCCTAAGGTCTCGGCCAACCCTTCCGGTCATTTCAAATTCAATCATATCTTCTTCTATATAGCAAAAACGTAAGTACTTGTTATTCAAATTGGGCGTACCCAATCCGGTACTTTTATATTCATTAATAATCCGCTATGCGGGAGACTGGGGCGACATCAAGCGAGGTGCGCTCGCCGGCGAGGTAGTGGAACCAACCGGCAATGGCTATCATGGCTGCGTTGTCGGTGGTGAACTTGAACTCGGGGAGGTAGGTGATCCAGCCGCGCCTGCGGCCTTCCTCCTCGATCCGGGAGCGCAGACCGCTGTTGGCGGAGACTCCCCCTCCGATAGTCACCTCCTTGATCCCGGTCTGCCGGGCAGCCTTGACCAGTTTGTCCATCAGAATGTCAATCAATGTCTTCTGGAAACCGGCGCAAATGTCCTCCTTGTTCTTCTCCATGAATTCAGGATCCTTCGCCATCTCGTCCCGCACAAAGTACAGCAGCGATGTCTTCACCCCGCTGAAGCTGTAGTCCAGCCCCGGGATCCGCGGTTTCGCGAACTTGAACCGGTTCGGGTCTCCCAGTCTGGCCAGCCTGTCTATCACAGGCCCTCCCGGATAACCAAGTCCCATCATCTTGGAACACTTGTCAAACGCCTCTCCCACAGCGTCATCGATGGTCTGCCCGAGAATCTCGTGGTCCAACGGGCCGTTCACCTTGACAATCTGCGAGTTGCCACCAGAGACCAGCAGACAGAGATACGGAAACGCCGGCTGACGGTTCTCCTTTCCCTCCTGTTTCACGAAATCCGCGAGGATATGCCCCTGAAGGTGGTTGACCATTATTATGGGAATATCCAGAGCCACGCCCAACGCCTTGGCAAACGATGTACCGACAAGCAGAGACCCCAGAAGCCCGGGGCCGCGGGTGAAAGCGATGGCGGTAAGATCGGAGGCCTTGATCCCGGCCTTGTCAAGAGCCTGACTGACCACAGGCACGATGTTCTGCTCATGGGCTCTGGAGGCAAGTTCAGGAACGACTCCCCCATAATCCTTGTGGACCTGCTGGCTCGCGATCACATTGGAGAGCAGGAATCCGTCCTTGATCACGGCGGCCGATGTGTCGTCGCAGCTCGATTCGATTCCAAGGATATAATCCGACATATTCTTCAAAGACATTAGAAGCTGTTAAAAAACAATTCCGGACGGCAAAGATACAACTATTTTCGTCAATCCAACGGATATTTAGTATCTTTGTTGTTATAAGCCACGGACGCAGACCGCCATGGCCCAAAGTTGTTGAAAAAGGCTCTAAAGATATTCTGGGGTATCATCGTGGCGATCGCTTCGCTGCTGTTCGCCGGCTGGATTCTGTTGCAGACTCCGGCGGTTCAGACATATTTGGCAAAAAAAGCGACAGAGTCTTTGGGAAGCATCCTGAACGGCCGGATTGAATTCTCCAAAATCCACATCAAGCCATTCACAGCCTTGATCATCAAGGATGTGGCGATTATGGACAACGAGCCTGTAACCGATTGGCAAGGCAAGGATCTTGACACTATCGCAAGAGCCGGATCCATCGTCGCGACTTTCTCCCTCAAAGGCTTGTGGCACGATGGAGCGATCCAAATAAAAAGGATAAACGTCAAGGACGGCACATTCATTCTGGCCAAGGATGAGCGCGGGAGCAACATCGGAAGACTCATCAGAAAGCCTGCGGAACAAAAAGAGAGAAAACCGTCCCCTCTCAGACTTGACGCGGGTAAAGTGCAGATCAAGGAGTTCCGTTTCCGCCTTGTCAACAAGAAAAGCGAAAGCCCTTTACGGGAATATGGCATAGACTGGAAGAATCTGGATGTGACCGCTCATAGCCTTATCGCTCACGACCTTACATTCAACGAGGGACGCATCACCGGAACAGTCGCGGACCTTCAGGCAAGCGAGAGAAGCGGCTACAGGATTCTGTCTCTGTCCGGAAAGGCTTCCGTCGAAAAGGGCAGAACCTCGATCCGGAACCTTCACGTGCAGGACAGATGGTCCGACATCAGCATGAATGAATATGTCATGGAATATTCCGGTGCGGCTTCATTCTCCAACTACATGGAAGATGTTCTGATGACCGGTGAGGACATGAACGGCCGGGTGGACATGAAGAGCGTCTCCTGCTTCGCTCCGTCCCTTCGCAGGATGAAATCCATTGTAAATCTTAACAAAGCGGATGTCAAAGGTTCTGTCAAAGACCTATCAATCAAGAATTTCGACTTTTCGGAATCCTACAGCGGAGTCTCAGGCGCATTGAACGGAAGGATTTCCGGACTTCCTGACATAGACAGAATGACGATGGAGCTCAAACTGGACGGACTCGGATTCACTGCCAAAGGGCTCGGACAGTTCATCAGAGGATTCGCCCCAAACGCGGCGGTAGATCTCTCCGGGTTCGCCTCCGGAACACGGTTCCATTTCATGGGCGACGCACATGGCACGTTGAACAGACTCACGGCAAAAGGTGGTGTCACATCGGCGCTCGGCTCCCTCACTGCTGAAGTCAGCGTCAGGGATCTCATACAGAAAGGGAAGGCCATCGGCCTCGGAGGCAATGTTTCCGCGAAAAGGCTTGACATCGGGCGGATCGCCGGCGTGAAACAGATAGGGGAAGTCACATTGAGAGGCACGATGGACATGTCCCTTGGCAAAGGCCGGACAAGCCTGAGGATAGACACCCTGTTCGTGGAGCAGCTGTCCGCTCTTGGCTATGACTACTCCAACATCAACGCCGCCGGGACATATTCGGACAACGCATTTGACGGCAGGATCGTCTGCGGCGACCCTAATCTGAATTTCCTGTTCCAAGGATTGTTCACCCTTTCCGACAAGACCCGCAACGGACTCTATAAATTCTATGCGTCAATCGGTTACGCGGATCTTCATGCCCTGAGGCTGGACAAGCGGGAGAACTCCAAGATCTCCGGCAGAATCAATGCCAACTACATGAACATCAGCC
Source organism: Bacteroidaceae bacterium (assembly GCA_963642795.1). Lineage (GTDB taxonomy): Bacteria > Bacteroidota > Bacteroidia > Bacteroidales > UBA932 > Cryptobacteroides. Next base: position 68,761 of record CAVIHT010000008.1, on the reverse strand, counting down.
ATGGAGACCTCATCGGGGATCTGGACATCCTTGGAATGACTCTCGAAAATGACAACGGATGGCATGAGATAGGTGACATCTGCGTGAAATCCCATTCCAATGACAATGTCAACAGAGTCAACATCATTTCCAACTTCATCAACGGCACCTACGTGGGTACCAAACCGTTCACGAGCCTGATCAAGGATGCGCAGGGGTTGACCGTCCAAAGGGAACTGCCAGCCCTCTACAACGGACGGACTCAAGAATGGAAAGGAGATGAATATGACCTTCGGCTGGATATCAGCGACGCCAGGGACATCCTTTCGTTCCTGAAACCGGGACTCTACATCGCCCAAGGCACAAAAGTACGTCTGAACATTGGCAAGGACGGAAACGTGACGGTGTCAGTCAATTCTCCAAGAGTGGCCCTCGGCAAGAATTTCCTCAAAGACATTGACCTTAATCTTGACAATAGGGATAGCAGCCTGAACGCCTCATTGTCAAGTTCTTCCATATCGATGTCCGGTCTTGGTCTCCGGAACGGCAACCTTATGCTTTACGCCAATGACAACGGTTTCGGAGCCGGATTCTCCTACGACAACGGCACGGAACTCGCCAATAAGGGAGAGATCCACCTCAAAGGAAAGCTTGGCCGCTCCAATGACGGTGAACTGAAGATCGACGCCTCGACCCTCCCGTCCAACATCTGGTACGATGACGCCGCATGGGGTGTGTCCGAGTCCGCCATCAGCGTGGTAGGGAAAGACATCAGGATAGACAATCTGACCGCAAGCTGCGCGGACCAGTCCGTCAAGATCAACGGAGGATATTCATCGACAAAAAAAGACACGCTTTCCGTCAACCTTGTGAGGTTTGATCTCGGGCTGCTGAACAAATTCCTTGGCGGGGACTTCGGCATCTCCGGCATTGCCACCGGCAATGCCATCGTCTCCTCCCCATGGAAAAGCAGCGCCTGGCTGAATCTTGTCTCTGATTCGACCGAAGTCGCAGAACAGAGAATGGGGACTCTGCGGCTTGCCGGCTCACTGAATGACGGAAAGATGCGTGTTACCGCAAGGAATGACATCGATGGCAAAAGGACATTGAACATCACCGGAGACTATTCCATGAAAAGTCACAGAATCGACGCGACGGCTGATTTCGACGGCCTTGACGCCGGCTACATCGCCCCGGTCCTGGCATCCGTGTTCAGTGAGATGGGCGGTTCCATAAGCGGAAGGGTCAATGCAAAAGGCACATTGGATTCGCTTTCACTGTCAAGCGAAGGGACCAGATTCGAGGATGTTCTTCTGAAAGTCGGCTTCACCAATGTACCGTACTACGTCAACGGACCGTTCTCCGTCACCAACCAAGGATTGTTCTTCGATGGAATCACAATAAAAGACCGGTTTGACGGCAGCGGGACGATCACCGGTGGGCTTCTCTACGACAATCTGAAGAATTTCAGGTTGGACACCGGAATCAAGATGCGTGGAATCGAGGCCATCGACATGACCGAGGATGACAACCAGACATTCTACGGACATCTTTTCGCCAGCGGCGATGTCCTTGTCAAAGGTCCTTTTGAATCCATCCTGCTGGATGTGAACGTCCGGACGGACAAGGAAGGACGTCTGCATATTCCTATAGACAACGCCTCGAACGACGGCAAGAATGACCTTCTGACATTCAGGGAAGCCTTCAAAGAGGTTTACATTGATCCTTACGAGGCGATGATGAGCAATATGGTGACATCAAGAGGCAAGGACAGCGACTTCGGTCTCAAGCTCAGGGTAAACGCCACCCAAGGTACCGAAGCATATGTGGAGATCGACAGGTCGGCCGGAAATGTGCTGAACGGGCGCGGTCTTGGGACGATCGACATCGAAGTACGCCCGGCAAGGGATTTGTTCACCATCAACGGAGATTACACCTTGAGGTCGGGTAATTTCCATTTCAACGCCATGGACATCGCCAAAAGGGACTTCACCATCTCGGATGGCAGTACCGTCCGGTTCAACGGCGACGTGATGGACAGCGACCTGGACATCAAGGGAGTATATTCGACAAAAGCATCGGTGGCCACCTTGATATCAGACACCACGGCTGTCTCGGCGCGCAGGATTGTGAACTGCGGCATCGGGGTCTCAGGCAAACTGCGCGAACCAAAGCTCTCATTCTCCATCGACGTTCCCGATCTGGATCCAACCACGAAATCGAGGGTGGAAAGCGCCTTGAACACCGAAGACAAGATCCAGCGCCAGTTCCTCTCGCTCCTGATTTCCGGAAGTTTCATGCCGGATGAGCAGTCCGGAGTCGTGAACAACACCAACATGCTCTACTCCAACGTGGCGGAAATCATGGCCGGGCAACTGAACAACATTCTTCAGAAACTGGACATTCCGCTCGACCTTGGCCTGAACTACCAGTCCAGCGAGAGCGGCACGAACATATTCGATGTCGCCGTGTCAACGCAGCTTTTCAACAACAGGGTGATTGTCAACGGCAATGTCGGGAACAGGGAACATACCAACTCATCGTCCTCGGAGGGAGATGTGGTGGGAAACCTTGACATCGAGATCAAACTGGACAAGTCCGGGCAACTGCGGATGAACCTGTTCTCACACTCGGCGGATGACTACACGACATATCTGGACAACACGCAGAGAAACGGAGTCGGAATCGCCTACCAGAGGGAGTTCAACACTTTCAAGGAGTTCTTCCGCAATCTGTTCACCAGCAAGAGGAAGCGTGAGCAAAGGGCTGCATCCTACGAAATTGGGGCAAGAGAGGCGAAGACAATCACGATCACCGAGAGCCGCCATCGGCCTTCCGGACATTATGGAGAAACAAACAATTAATTATTAATGAATATGGTAACTAACATCGCATTAGTGGCTCACGATTCCAGAAAGCAGGAACTTCTGGACTGGGTCCGTTACAACGCAGGTTCTCTCAAACGTTGTCATCTGTTTTGCACAGGCACTACCGGCAGGCTTGTATCCGAAGCGTTGACAGAAAAACTCGGACCCGAGGCTCCGTCTGTCGTGTGCTTGCTCAGCGGGCCGCTCGGAGGCGACTTCGAGATCGGAGGAATGATCGCGGAAGGGAAGATCGACATGCTGGTCTTCTTCTGCGACAACCTCATCATGCAGGGGCATCAGAACGATGTGATGGGACTGACCCGTCTGGCGTCCCTGTACAACATCCCGTTCGCCACGAACCGCAGCACCGCCGATTTCATCATCTCCTCACCGCTCTACACCAGCGATGACTACAAACGCATCATCCCCGGCTGCATCGACTCCTACAAGCACCGCAAGTTGTAACCTTATCTGTACACAAGTACACAATCGCACATGTAAGGCCTTTTTTGATAAAATCAAAAAAGGCTGGAACTTCGCAGCTCCAACCTTTCCCACTTAATACAAACCTAATTATGAATAAAACGTATGAAGAACAGTTCCCACACAGGTTAAAGGTCAGAAAGATAAAATCCTATTAGAACCAATTAACTCTGCACTGCACATAAGCATTATCCGTGCCAAATCGAACGATAACGATTATTATTTGCAGTTTTGCCAAAAATCAAACACAAAGCATCAGTTTTCAAAGAAAGCTATTTCGCATGTGCTAGAAGTCCGACACATCCCCAAACGGCAAAGGCTTGAATTTGTGGATTCTGATGACTATCTTTGGATGATATTTGTGAACAAGACCAGAAAAATGGACTTCAAGACTACAATAGCGGCTCTTGCGCTGCTTCTGCCACTTTGCATGACCGCGCAGACTTCCTCGGAACATGAGGTGGGGACTTATTCCGTACAAACTCCGGACACTTCGGGCGAAGTCGCGCAAACATATTCATTTGTCACAAGCATAGACACTTCCGAACTTGCCAAGGCGTTCATTACACCTGCAAAAGCCGCCAGGCCACAAGTCTGGTGGCACTGGATGGACGGAAATGTCTCAAAGGAAGGGATAAGGAAAGACATCGAATGGATGAAAAGAGCCGGAATAGGCGGATTCCACCAGTTTGACGCCGGCGGGATAAACATGCCAAGGGCGGCCAAGGTCAAGCTCCCCTACCTTTCCGACGGTTGGAAAGACGCGTTCAGGTTCGCGCTGAATCTTGCGGACTCGCTGGACATGGATGTCACAATCGCCAGCGCTCCGGGCTGGAGTTCAACCGGAGGCACCTGGGTGAAGCCGGAGGACGCTGTCAAAAAGCTGGAATGGAGATCGGTTGACGTGCGGGGAGGAAAAGTCTCAGAGCGGCTGCCTGAACTTTACAATGTTGTCGGACCGTACCAAGACTACCACACGGACAATGACCGGATCGAGGTCAAGCCGTATGGAAAGGATCTGTACGTCATTGCGGTCAGGCTGTCATATTCTGACAAACCCATGAGGGCATTGCTGGAGCGGATTGAGGAAAGCGACTCAGTCATAACCTGCGAATTCAGGAAACCTCAGACCATCAAAGCCCTGACGCTCAAAAGTATGGCTATGTCAAACCGACCAAGGAGCGGCAAGCCAGCGTACATGAATATTCTTGAATGCAGCGATGATGGCATACAGTGGAGAAAGGTCTGCGACATCGAGCCGACAGTGCTGCCTTACCTTACAATCAACATCCCACAGACATGCGCCCGGTTCTTCAGGGTCCGCGGGAGGCAACTGGTCTCAACGGAGCTGTTCACCGTCACGAAAGTCAATCACAGCCAGGAGCTTGGCGGATTCGGAATCATACATGATTTCTGGAAATATCACACGCCATATTCAAAAGACGCCATCAGAGCCTCGGACATCATCGACCTCACCGGGAAAATGACGGAGGACGGCCGGTTGGAATGCACGTTACCGGCCGGGCGATGGAGAATCTACCGCTTCGGGTGGTCTATCACGGGGAAAACCAATCACCCGGCCTCCCCTGAAGCGACCGGATTGGAGGTGGATAAACTTGACCCGGACGCATGGATGAGATATTTCCACACCTATGTTGACCTCTATAAGGATGCGGCCGGCGGAATGCTCGGCGAGAAAGGAATCCGTTACCTTCTCGTGGACAGCTACGAGGCCGGTCCATGCACCTGGACTCCTAAGCTTGCGGAAGAGTTCAAGGCCCGCCGCGGCTACGACCTCACCACATGGCTGCCGGTTCTTGCGGGAGAGGTCATCGGAAGCTCCCTGATGAGCGAACGTTTCCTCTGGGACTGGCGCCGGACTCTCGGTGAACTATTCTGCGAGAACTACGACAGGATCAATGACATAGTCAAGGAATATGGTCTCTCAGGCCGCTACACGGAATCCCACGAGGGAGGCCGGGCATACACCGGCGACGGAATGGACCCGAAGATCAAGGCCACGATCCCTATGGCGGCGATCTGGATGGAGAACACACCGACCGGCTCCACGGTGCCGTCCGCTATCTGCGATGTCCGTGAATCAGCCTCTGTGTCACACATTTACGGACGGCCGCTGGTGGCTGCCGAATCCTTCTCCGTAAACGGGGATAAAGGCAGGGCTTACACCTATTGCCCGGAAAACATGAAGTACATCGCCGACGTAGGACTCAGCGCCGGGCTCAACAGGTTCGTGATTCACGAGTCAGCCTCGCAGCCTGACGATAAATATCTCCCCGGCCTTCAGTTGTTCCGTTACGGGCAATGGCTGCACAGGAATGAGACTTGGGGGGAATATGCCTGGGTGTTCACCAACTACCTTGCCCGCTCCAGCTCGATGCTTCAGCAAGGAACATCCGTCGCCGACATATTGCTATACTACGGAGAGGATCTGAATATCACAGGGCTTTACGGAGGCGAGGCTTTCAGCAGTCTGCCGCGGGTTCCGGACGGTTACAACTACGATTTCGCCAACCCGACGGTACTCAGGTCCGGAATCAAGGTCGAAAATGGTGACCTTGTCGCTCCGTCAGGAGCTCGCTACAGGATTCTGTGGATGGACAGGAACTGCGAGGTGATGTCCTTGGATATTCTTAAAAAGATAAAGGAGTTCGCCGATGCGGGGGCGATCATCTGCGGAAAAGAACCGAAGCAATGTGCCGGTCTAAAGGCTGATGACAGGGCGTTCGCCTTGATTGTGGATGACATCTGGCATTCGCACAGGAAGAATGTGTTCACGAAAGGTCTTGGGGACTGCCTGAAGCAGTGTGGAATCGCTCCGGATCTTCGCACGACGGCCACCTCGGTGGTCGCCGAGCCTGTGGTCCGGCCAAGCTCACCAGACATCGAAGCGGCATCGCGGAACAGCCACTTCGACAAGAACAGTGACCAAGATGCGACAGAGGCACCGGCGAACGCACCGGACAGTTACGGGGACTTTAAATATGTTCACAGAACGCTTCCGGACAGCACCCAGATCTACTGGGTGAGAAACTTCTCCGGAAAGGATTCCGATGTGGAGTTCAGCTTCAGGGACGGAGGGAAGTTCGCGGCCATATTCAATCCCGACAATGGTGAAATCTCCGAGGTGCCGGTCGTTTCAGATAAAGGGCGCTCGGTCGTGACGCTTCCGATGTATGCCACAGACGCGAGAATTGTCGTGTTGTCAAACAAGCGACAGATGACAGTGACGGTGGACACTGTGTTTGTCAATTCCACTGATTCCGTCTCAACTCACGCATCCGATTCCACTTGTCTCGCTGTCTCCGTTGACAGTGTCAGTCACTTCAACACTTCGGCAGACTCAACACAACGCAAACTCTGTGACCGACCGATACCGGCTGCGGAACGACCCGCATCGGTCAAGGAACATATCATTCCGGCCGTCGGGCTCGCCGAAACGCCCGTACTCAGAAAGACAGAGGCAACCGCCACGACACCGGAATCCACCGTAATCCGGACCGTCCACACCACCTGGCTGGTACACTTCGACCAGAAGAACGGAGGCTCCGCCGATGAGGAGTTCACGGAATTGGTGTCCTGGACCAGAAAGGAGAATCCTGTCGTGAAGTATTTCTCCGGTACGGCCGTGTACAAGACGACGATCGCGGTCGATTCGACGACACTGGCCGCTAACGCAAGGATATTCATGGATTTGGGAATCGTGAAGAACATCGCCGACATTTCCGTCAACGGCACCCCTGCCGGTGTCCTGTGGAAAGCCCCGTTCAGAACCGCTGACATAAAACCGTTCCTGAAAGAAGGTGACAACTTATTGGAAATAAAGGTGACAAATGTCTGGCGCAACCGGATGATCGGCGATGTCCAACCCGGCGTGAAAGACCCTGTCACCTCCATCCGCCGCTTCTACAAGTCCACCGACAAACTCCTTCCGTCAGGCCTCCTCGGCCCGGTCCGGCTACTTGGTGAACGATAAGCGCGGCGACCGGAAAGATCACAGCTTTGCGACCTGGGTGGCGTTGCGGTATTCCGCTGGAGTCTGGCCGGTCATGTGGCGGAAAGCCGTGAAGAAATAGTCATGATTGTTGTAGCCTACGCTGTAGGCCACCTCCTTGATGCTCATCGCAGTGTTGGTCAACAGTTCCTTGGCCTTGCTCATCCGGACCTCGTTGATGAACCGCGCCGGCGAGAATCCTGTATATTCCTTGAACGCCTTGCGGAATGAGGAATAGCTCAGGCAAAGCTTCGCGGCCACATCCTCCGGCGAGATCGACATGTAGTTGTCATGGATGATAACCTTGGCTTGACTGATCTTGTTCGCCGTGTCCGACTCCTGAAACTGGGAGTTTCTGTCGTAGAAATACGCCAGGCTCAGCATACGATCGACAATTCCGGCCAGAACCTGCTGGAAACCAGACTCCTGATTCACGGCAGCCGTTATCGCCGCCGTGTAAAGATTCACAAGCTCCTCATGGATGTTGACCTTGAAAATCGGTCTGTCCTTTGAGAAGAATCCTTGCTGGATAAGATTATCTACAAATGTTCCGTTGAAACCGATCCAGTACTCCTTCCAGCCCGTAGCCTTGTCAGGATAATAGGTGTGCCACTCCCCGGGGAACAACAGAAACATCATCCCGCTCTTGACAGGAATGGCCTTCGAACGTCCAAGCGTCTCGCAGAGAAGCTTGCCCTTGCCCTCGGTGATGTACAGAAGCTGGTACTCCTGAAGCACCCTGCCGCTGGCAACGGAGAACACATAGCGCGAAGGATGGTTGCGCGGAGGATAGTCCATTCCCGGAGCTATCTCCTGAAAACCGACGGAATTGACCGCCATACCCCACTTTAGGTCAACAGGGTTGACCGCCAAATATTTGAGATGTACCGAAGCCATAGTTTCCAATGCTTAACCTTAGTGGTTGTGACTCACAAATATAGCAAAAAAATATTTCCAGTCAAATTTCCAAGTCAGAATATCAGAATCCTCAACGGCAAAAAATCAGAAAAGACGAAATTTGTAAAAGCAAAAAAAGCCACATGATTATGAACTTTCTAGCATTTGATCTCGGAGCCACAAGCGGCAGGGCAATCATCGGAACCGTCGAAAACGATAAGCTTACTTCGGAGGAAGTCTATAGATTTCCGAACGCGGTAAAGGAGATTGACGGGAAATATTACTGGGACATCAATTCCCTGTTCGACCACTTCAAGGCCGCCCTCAAGAAGGTTGCCGGAATGGGCGTGAAGATAGAATCCATCGGCATCGACACATGGGGCGTGGACTTCGGCCACGTCGGCAAGGATGGCAAGATCATCGGACTGCCAAGGGCTTACAGAGACCCTTATACCGACGGAATCCCGGAGGAAGTCTTCCGGATCATCCCGCGTGAGGAACTCTATTCCATCACAGGGGTTCAGATCATGAACTTCAACACCATCTTCCAGCTCTATGCGCAAAGCAAGGAGGACGGTTCAAGGCTGCCACTGACAGACAAGATCCTCTTCATGCCTGACCTGCTGGCGTACATGCTGACAGGAGAGATGGTCTGTGAGTACACCGATGCTTCCACATCCGGTCTCATCAACCCTCGTGCAAGGGATTTCCAGAGAGACCTGCTGGAACGTCTCGGAATCAACCCTTCGATCCTGCCGGACATCACCCAGCCGGGCACAAAGGTCGGTGTGCTCAAGAAGGAACTATGCGAGGAGACAGGAATGTCAGCCGTCCCTGTCATCGCGGTTGCGGGACACGACACCGCATCCGCCATCGCCGCTGTTCCCGCGGCGTGTGAGAACTTCGCATATCTGAGCAGCGGCACGTGGAGTCTGATGGGCATCGAATCCAAGACACCGATCATCGATGAGAAGTCTTACGAGTATAACCTCACGAACGAGGGTGGAATCGAAGGCACAACCCGTTTCCTCAAGAATATCACCGGGATGTGGCTGCTGGAGCAAAGCCGCAAGACCTGGGAGAGAGAAGGACGGAAATATTCGTACGCCCAGATAGAGGCTCTGGCGCGCGAAGCCATCGGCTTTCCTTCCACCATCAATCCGGACGACCCTCGTTTCGCCGCTCCAAAGGACATGGATGCCGAGATCAAGGCCGCGCTTAAGGAATCAGGACAAAAGGTTCCCGAGAATGACGGCGAGATGATCAGCTGCATCTACCACAGCCTTGCAAACAGATACAAGGAGGTCATCCAGATGCTTCAGGGTTTTGCGTCCTTCAAGATCGAAAGGCTTCATGTCATCGGCGGCGGCTCGGCGAACAAGCTTATGAGCCAGCTTACGGCGGACACACTCGGCATCCCTGTCGTGGCGGGCCCGACGGAAGGCACGGCGATCGGCAACATCATGCTTCAGGCCAAGGTGGCCGGGCTTGTGGGCGACCGCTGGGACATGCGCCGCATAATAGGGAACTCAATCCAGACAACGACTTACGAGCCAAAAAGTTAAACCATCCGAAGCCGAGTCCCCCGACATTTGTGCATAACTAGCCCAATGTCCAAAAATCAATTCAGGAAATCACGAATCATAAACTAAAAAAAGATGAACGAGAATTTGATATCCAAGGCCTACGAGATGGCCAAAGAGCGTTACGCCGCCATCGGCGTGGACACCGACAAAGCGATAGAGCTTCTTGAAAAGACCCCGATTTCCCTCCAGTGCTGGCAGGCTGATGACGTGATGGGCTTCGAGAACGACACAGCCCTCACGGGTGGAATCCAGGCCACGGGAAACTACCCGGGCCGCGCCCGCAACATCGACGAACTCCGCGCCGACATCAAGTTCGTGAAGAGTCTCCTCGCCGGAACACAGCGTCTGAACCTGCACGAGATCTATGGTGATTTCCAGGGCAAGCATGTTGACCGTGACGAGGTTGAGCCGGCTCATTTCCAGAGCTGGATGGAGTGGGGTAAGGAGAACGGATTGAAACTCGACTTCAACTCCACATCCTTCTCGCACCCTAAGAGCGGAGACCTTTCGCTCGCCAACCCGGACAAGTCCATCCGAGACTTCTGGATCGAGCACACAAAACGCTGCCGCAGAGTGGCCGACGCGATGGGCAAGTTCCAGGACGATCCGTGCATCATGAACATCTGGGTTCACGACGGCTCCAAGGATCAGACCGTCGAGCGTCTCCGCTACCGTCAGATCATGGCGCAGTCACTGGACGAGATCCTCGCCGAGAACCTGCCTAACATGAAGACCTGCCTTGAGGCGAAACTCTTCGGAATCGGTCTTGAGAGCTACACCGTAGGATCTCACGACTTCGTGACAGGCTACTGCTCCACACGCAAGCTCATGTACACCCTCGACACCGGACACTACGAGCAGACCGAGAACATCAGCGACATGGTCGCTTCCCTGCTTCTCTTCGTGCCTGAGCTGATGCTCCACACAAGCCGTCCTGTACGCTGGGACTCCGACCACGTCGTCACTATGAATGACCAGACCCTCGATCTGTTCAAGGAGGTTGTACGCGCAGGCGCCCTTGACCGCACACACATCGGTCTCGACTATTTCGACGCCTCCATCAACCGCATCGGAGCCTACATCATCGGCACCCGTTCGACCCAGAAATGCATGCTTCAGGCCTTCCTTGAGCCGCTTGAGACTCTCCGCCAGTACGAGGACAACGGCAAGTACTTCCAGCGTCTCTCCCTCATTGAGGAATCCAAGTCACTTCCGTTCGGAGCCGTTTACGACTACTTCAATCTCAAGAACGGTGTTCCTGTAGGTCAGGACTTCATCACCGCCGTGGAGAAGTACGAGGCAGACGTCACCTCAAAAAGATAATATAAACAACTTCTAAGAGAGAGGATGATCCCAAAGTGACTTTTGTGGGTCATCCTTTCTTTTAATGTTCACCCCAAACCACTTGGCAAACTCTTTGGCGACACCCAATGAAGTCACCGACCGGCAAAGAAGTCGGCATAGAATCTGGCATAGGCGTGCCAAGTGTTGCGGGCGATGAAGTCACGAAGGGCATCAGGGCTTACACGCCGGTCAGACTTCAAGATTTCAATCATCTCGGCCTCGGAGCCGTAAACAAAGCAGACATTCTCCCTTGCGAGGTCGGCGAACGCCCCCACGGCCGGACCAACCGGATTGCCACCCATCGTCAACGTGTCCATCAAGACACCGGAACCGGACACGCTGCCGGGGAGATAAGGGAAAAGGACAAAACGGCTGGAACGTACAAGGCCGGCAAGCTCGTCAAAACCGGCGCTCCTGTTCTCGAAAACAATCCTTGACCGCATTGCCTGAAATCCATCGTTGAAACTGCGAAAACCAACTGAATCACACTCCGCAGCGGCCTTTTCTATGTCCGAGGCCATTTCAAGATCCTTGCATCGCCCGATTATGCGGACATTAAGACCTGCGGCCTTGACCGCCGGGCTGGAGACAAATTCCAGCACCCCTTTGTATGGAAGAATGTTCCCCCAGATCAGAATCTCATCAGACCTGACAGGAGACTCTGCACACACGGCTTCCGGGGTCACCTTTGAGATGGCGTCATTGAAGTCCGACGTGGGCAAAGCGTCAGCGGCTGCTCCGGCGACAGGATGGCAGATGTACCGCACCTTGTCGGGTGAGCAACCATATTCATATAGCAGTCCGCGCGCAAAGGAAGCGGTCTCGCAAGAGTGGGAAACAACAAGGCACGCCTGCCTGAGCTGTGCCTTGGTCAGCGACCGCGACATCCAGTTCTCGCCTTTATGTGGACGAGGGTTGTGGAATATGAAGACAATCTCCTTGCGCCGGAGCCTCATTATCAAGAAACTGAGCCTCACCATCAGGTACTGCACAAAGGCCAGTTTGTGGAAAGCGATCGTCTCCACAAAGCTAAGCAGGAATATGTCCGCCTTGAACGAGTGCTTGAGCAGCGCCCAACCCTGCGTCAAGTACGGCTTGTTGCCGGTGTCGAGGACATCGAACCATTCCGCAAGATTCTCCTTCAAAAAGAGAAAGTAGCGGTTCGGATAGCCGTTTTTCCGGTTAGCGGACGGAGAGACATAAATTTTTTTCATTCTCTACCTCCTCAACAACTTTTTCAACGAATATGTCAGATCCCCCACCAGAAACTGCCATCCGGGAGTCCCGATGTAGGTCTTGTAGTAGTACTTCTCGCTCTGATACTTGAGTTCGCGTATCCGGACTTTGTCGTAATACTTCCTTGTTGTCGCCCCGTGTTCATGCACAACTGAGACCTCCGGAAAATAATAGATTCCCTTCCCTATTCTCTTAAGTCTCTCGGACAGAATCATCTCCTCCGAATATAAGAACGTGTTCGGATCCATCCCCCCGCATGCGAAATAATCTTCTGTCTTGACCATGAAGAACGACCCTGAGATTCTATAGTGGAATCCTTCACCGGCCGTCTGTGAATACTCCTCCCAGAACGGTCTCCTTGACTTGGATGGGAACAGACTCCTCCAATAAAGGGACACGTGCCTGTCCCAAAAACTTATGAACGGTTCCGGACTCTGAAGCCGCCCGTCCAGACCGACCACCTTTGGGCCTATGGCCCCGGCCTCGACCAACGCCGACAGCTTCGCCGCCATCCTGTCAACAGCGTCCGGCTCAACAAGCCGGATGTCATTGTTGGCGAACAGCAGCACATCCGGAGCGAACTGGTTCCTGGCTACCTCCGCCCCAAGATTATTGCCTTTGGCAAAACCCAGATTCTCCTCGGACGGAACCACGAACACATACTGGTCAGCCCCTTTGAACGCCTTCAGCAGACGGCCGCGACTTTCCGGCGTACTGCCGTTATCGACAATCACGACGGCATAGTCCGACCGGATCTTCGAAAGCTCTAGTTTCACGAAACCGATGGTCTTCTCCTCGCTGTGATAGTTGATTACAATGACTCCAATCATTCCTTTAACAGATTATTTCAAAAACAATCCCGCCACCGTCCTGCGGAAAGTCCATTGGATTTTCTTCATCAAACGCCCGACTCCCTTCAGCTCGGAGACCGGACGCACGCCAGAATGTCTTACCAATTCCAAATAAGGGACATTCCTGGCATTATTCCCATCACCCAAAAGCAGATCAGGACGGAATCCCATCTTCCAGCAAACCGGCATAAGGCTAAGCTGATCCCTGACAGAATAGGCGAGATACTCTTTCCACCACCCTTCCGAGAGACCTCTTATCACAGGGTCGTCGTGCCGTCTCAAAATCAGGTTGTTCTCCATCATCCCGAAATGACGCGGGAACCCCTCAGCCTCCAGATGCCTCCATTGCCTCAATGCGTCAAGAAAGCCGATCCGGACATCCTGATAACATCGTGAGATCTCCTCATAGACACAATCCCTGCACGGATGAGGGACTTGAGCCATCAGAGAGCCTGACTCTATCTTCTCATTGACAATGCGATAAAACTCATTGCCGAGAATACGGATGTTGGCATCAATCCAGACGCTCACATCGTAATCCCCAAGCACCTCATGAGGCAACAGCTTCACGTAGCGCGAAAGACGTGTCCTGTCAGTGTTTGAATATGGTATCGGCCTCACCTGCCAAATTCCGACACTGTCACCTTCAATGTCATTTGAAAAGCAAACATATTCAAAACTCTCATCCGCAGCCAGAGGCTGCGGAAGGGAATCGTAATTGCCGACAATGCTTGTGTAGATCACTTTTCTCATTTCTTTCCTGCGGGTAAGACACATTGACGGCCGAGTTCTTCAAGATAGTCCTGCGTGAAGTAGTCCATCCTGCCGCAAAGACTGGCGAATGTCAACTCCCCGAAATACAGCCTGTCCCCGACAACATAGAAATCCACACGGACCTCCGGAAAGCCTTCGGAAAGAGAGGCCGCAGCCGAAAGCATCCTGTCGAGACACGACGGCCTGGGGACCTTCCCCCCCCCGTCCCTGTAATGTTCCGAGAAGACAGAGGCTTCCGGATGTACATTCCAGTCCAGATCGTAAACATTCACATAAAGTCCGTCGGATGTCCTGTCATAGCAGGTCAAGACCGAGTAAGGTTTTCCGTCAAAGCACCAAACCTTGTAGTCCGTCATGGATCTTCCCTCTCCGGAAGGCTGCTCAAGCTTTTCTTCCGCCACCACGCAAGGATCGATCTTATTGTAGTACATCTCGCCGTGAGCATAGCCGTATTTGACTTTCAGATGGGCGGCAAGGTCCTCCCTGACGGCCTCCGGATCAAAACCCTTTGACCTGTCAATGATGTGGCACGAACCGCTGTCGTGGTTGCACTTGATGACGAATTTATCAGGGAGAGAGTCAAAATCAATGTCTTCCGCCTTTCTCCAGACTCCGTACAAAGGCACGAGAATGTCACCAAGTCCCTTGGACCTGACATATTCGCGAACCTTGTACTTGTCAGAGCATACCGACCAACTCGAAGTGTCCGAGAAGCACATCAGCCACTGAATCTTCTCATTCAGGTCACGAGGATGCATCCAGTCTATCGGATAGCCCTTCCACTTCATCCATTCCTGTTCCACAAGTTTGGAGTGGAAATGATCCAGCATGAATCTGCGGTAGAGGCGGTATATTCGTTTTCTCAAAGTCATGACGCCACCTTAAAATGTAGTTTGGATTTGACAAAAGACCTTTCCCCTTCGCTCAACGAGAAGAGATAGGCCGGCACGCAAGTAGAGACAAAACCGGTGAACAGGGACACAAGCAGACGCAGAAGCCCGGGAGTAAAAAAACTCCAAACCAGAAATGTCACGGCAAGAGCGATGACCGCTGTAGGCAAGACCTTCCAAAGGACTTCCCTGACAAACATCAAGGGGGGGAATCCTGTCTGTCTGCGCAGCAGCCCCAGTTTCACGATGTCATTGGCGACATATACCCCAATGAACACCAGATAGCATGAATATGCCGGTGCTCCGCTTCTGTATGCGGCCCAAGTGAGAGGGAAAACCAGCAAGGTGACAGCGGAGGTGACAATGTAGAAACGCCTTATGTTTCCCGAGGCCTGAACCAACATTGAGAATGGCGTCATAAGGAGATCAAGGCACAGACCAGCCAGAGTCAGCCTTGTGAACAAAGCCGTACCGTCCGGGATCAGCCTTCCGAGCCATAGTCTCAACAGCATCTCCGCCTCGAAAAGAAACGGAACCGCGAGCGTGAACACTATCAAGAACGCATACTTGGCTCCCTTGCAAGCCAATGTGAAGGCATATTCCTTATTATCAGCCACATAAGACTTGGTAATCTGAGGATTCATCGCAGTCAGCACATTGGACACGAACTGCTTCACCATGTTCTCCACATTGAACGCTATACCGCGCATAGTATTGAACACCACGCCGAAGAAATAGTTCACGAGAAGCGTGACTCCCTGCGTATTCACCAAATAGACACCGTACGCAAGCCCGTTCCACCCGGCGAAACCGAACATCTTACGGAAATACTCCCTGTCGAATCCCACACCCACTCGGCTTTCCTCAAAAAAATGTCGGCAGTATGCGGCGTACATGAAACGCACAAGGATGGCAACCCCACACATCAACGTGGCGTAAGTGACCAGCCTGTCGAATGGAGAGACCAGCAAGAGAATGGCCACAATCAGTTTGAAAAGTCCTTCGACAACCCCTATGACAGCAAAGGCGGACATCTTCTCTCGGGCGATGATAGTTGCGTTGTACGGCACACTGAGAAGGTTGATGACAAATGTAAGCAACGAGAATTGAAACACCCAATGAGCTGCGGACAACCGACCCTCCGGCAGCCTCATCACATTGTCCATGTACCAGAGGCCGACCGGCTCCGCAACAAGCAGAACCACTGCAGAGACCACAAGCATGATTGTCATCGCCGTGGCGAAGACCCGCTTGAGGTTCTCCTTGTCAGATCTGCCGATCTCGACGGTAAGGAAACGGCTTATGGCTGTGGACAATGAACTTGTTATGATCGCCATCATCGAGACGAAACTGCCCACCGTCTCATAAACGCCCTTGTCTTCAACCCCAAGAGAGTTGAGAACTATCCTTGCGGTGAAAAGCCCGATAGCCATCAGCAGGAACATCCTGAAATACAGCGCAAGGGTGTTCTTGGCTATCCTCTTGCTGTCCTCAGAGATCTGTCCCGACTGTTGACCACTCATATTCAACCGTTTACTCCACGAATATATTCCAAAACCTACTTCAGAGGATTGAGATCGCTCTTGTACCATTCCATGAAACGGCTGATACCCTCGTGAAGCGAGGTGCTTGGCTTGTAGCCCAGTTCGGTCTCAAGCTTTGTGGTGTCGGCGTTGGTCTGATAGACATCCCCGGCCTGCATCGGAAGGAAAATCTTTTGCGCCGGTTTGCCGTAGGCCTGCTCGATCTCGCTGATGAAGTCCATAAGTCTGACAGGGTGCGAGCAACCGATGTTATACACTTTAGCGGGAACTCCATGTGCGCATTCTTCGGCCTTTGGAGTGTGGTCGATCACACGGATTGTTCCCTCCACGATGTCATCAACGTAGGTGAAGTCACGGATCATGTCCCCACCGTTGAAAACCTTGATAGGCTCACCCTTGGAGATGGCGGAGGCGAAAAGCATCGGCGACATGTCTGGACGCCCCCAAGGGCCATAGACAGTGAAGAACCGAAGTCCGGTGGAAGCGAATCCATAGAGTTTTGAATATGAATGGGCCATCAGCTCGTTGGCCTTCTTGGTGGCTCCGTAGAGGCTCACCGGGCAGTCAGCATTGTCGTCCTCCGAGAACGGGACTTTCTCATTGAGTCCATAGATCGAGCTTGAAGAGGCATAGACCAGATGCTCCACGCCGAAGTTGCGGCTTGCCTCAAGAATATTCAGAAATCCGTGAAGGTTGCTCTCAAGGTAAACATAAGGGTTTGTGATTGAATATCTCACTCCTGCCTGAGCGGCCAGATTGACAACCCTGTCAAACCTTTCCGTCTCACAAAGAGCGTCCAACGCCACCTTGTCACAGATTGACATCTTCACGAAACGGCAGTTCGGGAACTTACCGCTCACGACCACGGAGCCTTCCTCGAAAGGCCCGTCGAAGCCGTTCTCTTTAAGCCTTCCGTACTTAAGACGCACGTCATAGTAGTCATTGATGTTGTCCAGTCCGACAACTTCATCCCCTCTTTCCGCCAGCCTGCCCATCAGCCTTGAGCCGATGAATCCGGCCGCTCCAGTCACAAGTATCTTCATCTCAAATCAATTTAATTGCCAAGCCGTATTGCCTCACAAAACAACAGCGACCTCAAAATTTTCGAATTTACAAAGATTTCATGACATTCTGAATCTTTTCACCAAAATTATAAGAAGTTGTTTGAACAGCTTCTCAGAGGCCAAGCCGAAGTTTGAACGGAGTTACAATCCGCCTCCATCGTTGTGGCCGGCAAGAACAGGAACTGCTGCGGATACTATTTGCGTGAAACCCAGGCAGGATACACTATCTTAGGTTCAAGGGAAGCTATATCACTCGCACGGCGGCGGATGTAGGCGGACGGATTTCCGGCGTCACGCCTGATCGGATTCGGAAGGCAAGCAGCGATCAGGCAGGCCTGACGACGTGTAAGTTTCGCGGCGGAAGTTCCGAAATGGCTCTCCGCGGCAGCCTCGACACCGTATATCCCTTTACCCATCTCGGCCACGTTCAGATAGACTTCCATGATCCTTTGTTTGTCCCACATGAGTTCGATCAAGACTGTAAAATAGGCTTCTAAACCCTTGCGGATCATAGACTTATATGGAAGCAGGAAGACATTCTTGGCTGTCTGTTGGGAGATTGTACTGCCTCCCCGGCGGCGCTTGCCGCTTTCATATTCCTTTTGTGCCTGACGGATCGCCTTCCAGTCGAAACCGTGGTGCTTGTCGAAAAGATTATCCTCACTGGCAATCACGGCGCGGGCCATCTCCGGCGACATTTTCTCGTACGGAACCCATGTCTTGCGAGTGTGGAAATCCTTGTCTCCCCAGTACTGGATAGACCTTTGAACCATCAGAGGAGTGACATGGACAGGACACCATTTCAGAACAAGGACCCAGATGAAAGTGAGAGCGAAGAAAGCCAAAGGCAGCTTGATGAACATCAGCCGCCATAGCTTCCCAAGGGATGCGCGTCTCACTTTTTTACTCATATTCAGTAAGTTTCAGTCTGAATTTCAAACTTTTGCTTCCGTCCGTGAATATCTTAGCATCCTCCTCGGTGAAACCAAGTTTCCGATAGACATCCCCGTCCGACCAGGATGCGTCGGCGTAGCTCATCACATCGTCCGGCTCCACATCCTCAATGAACGCCTTCAGGAGTTTGCCCATTCCGCCGTCAACACCGATTCCTTCCACAGAAGCGTAGCGGATCCATTCGCAGGAGCGGATGTCACGGTCTCCTTTACGCCATATTCTCGGAGCGGAGAAGCCGGCTACGGCAACCAATGTACCTGAAGGAATATCCCCGCCGCATCTGACATACAGGCCGTAGAGATGACGGCAGCGTGTATAGCCCAAACGATGAAAGGATTGAAGGAACGGTTCGGCGACCGCCCTTTCAATCCTTCGCACCTCACAGTTGCGGGCGTATATTCGTTTCAGGCCGTCCAAAAATTATTTCAAGCTCTCAAGGCAAGCCTTGACATTGGCCTCTATTGTTTCCGCGGAATATTCCGTCTTCTCGAACCGGTCACCGGTGATGTGCTCGTAAAGTTCGATGTAGCGGTCGGAGATCCCTGCCACAACTTCCGGAGTCATCCGGGGAACCTTCTGTCCATCCTGACCCTGGAAGCCGTTTGCCATCAGCCACTCACGCACGAACTCCTTGGAAAGCTGCCTCTGATGCTCACCTTTGGCAAGCCTCTCCTCATAGCCCTCGGCGTAGAAATAACGCGATGAGTCGGGGGTGTGGATCTCGTCCATAAGGTAGATTTGCCCGTCTTTCTTTCCGAACTCGTACTTCGTGTCCACCAGAATCAGCCCATGCCGTGCCGCGATCTCGCAGCCACGCTGATAAAGGGCTCTGGTGTAAGCCTCGAGCTTCTCGTAGTCCTCAAGACCGACAAGACCTTGGGCGATGATCTCCCCCTTGGAAATGTCCTCGTCGTGTCCCTCGGCCGCCTTGGAGGTCGGGGTCACAAGCGGCTCTGGGAACTTCTGGTTCTCGACCATCCCCTCCGGCATCGGAACGCCGCATATCGTCCTCTTTCCGGCCTTGTACTCTCTCCAGGCGTGCCCGGCGAGGTAGCCGCGGATCACCATCTCGACCTTGAAAGGCTCGCACTTGTGGCCGATGGTGACAGACGGATCCGGAACGGCCACCTTCCAGTTCGGAAGGATATCAGCCGTCGCGTCAAGGAACTTGGCGGCGATGCGGTTAAGCACCTGTCCCTTGTAAGGAATGCCTTCCGGCAAAACCACATCAAACGCGGAGATCCTGTCCGTAACAACCATCACGAGATACTTTCCGTCAATGTCATAGACATCACGTACCTTACCGACATACTTTCCAACCTGTCCCGGCAAGTTGAAATCGGTTTCTACAATCGCTTTCATATTCTTTGAATTAAGTTCGACTTTCATCAGAGTTCAGGAATCAGTCAAGGTGTCCGACCAAACTTTCCTTGACTGCAAATTTAACTATTCTTCTTCAAAATCACATCCACCGCGAGGGCTATCTTTTCATAATCGTAGCCTCTGGTCAAACCGAACTTGATCAGCTTGAACTTCTCCTGAGGGTCGCCTTTCAACGCCCGGTACTTCGTCTCAAGCACCGAGACCATCCGCCGGTCAGCCTCTTCCTGATCCACTTCCTTCAGGGCTTCGGAGATCACTGCCTTGGATAATCCCTTGGCAGTGAGAGCGAATGATATCTTCACTGAACCCCAGCCTGTCAAACGGGCCTTCTCCCTGGCAAAAGCGGCGGCATACCTCGCATCATCCACGAACCTGTCCTCCACCAACGACGCGACCAGTCTCTCCGCCTCGCTCCGATCCCCATCAAAGGCGGCCAGAGCCTTTCTGAATATGTCCGAGCGGCAATATTCCCTCTTCACACATTGAGCCTGAAGCCTGTCCAGAACCTTTGCGAAATCTTCCATATTGCAAGAAACTGTCAAGAAGCTGTTTAAAAATCAAACCCCAGACTGAAATAAAAGCCCAAACTGTGGGTATAGTCCGACCAATGGATGTTGGTGCTCACGGGACCGATGATGGAATTGTAAGTGTACTGAACTCCGCATCCGATATAGTCCTTCACCTCATCTTTCCATTTCTTCAAGGAGGAAAGGTCATCGCATGATGCCGTGTAGTTGGCTATCAGGGACAGATAGTTGTTCTTAAGCAGCCTGAACCGCCAGTCAGCCCTGACAACGCCGAGAGATTTCTGCATGGCGGCGGCATTGTTTATGCCGATGAAAGGAATCTGCTGGTCAAGATACCTGCCGGCCATGCTGCCGCCTATCGTGTTGGTGAAAGGCACAGGGACATCATCACCGATGAGACAGCGCAGGTTCAAGGATGGGATGAAAGCGAAGGAATTCCCTCCGAAGACCCTCTTCGCATCCAACTGGACAGCATGGAAGTTATTGAATTTCCGAGGGCCTCCGCCGAACACCCAATCGTAAGACAGTCCGAAGGACCTGCCCTTTGTCGGGATGTAAGCGTTGTCGAATGAATCCTTGCGCGCGTTGATGAAGAAAGTCACATAATCGTTGGACAGCTGGTTGACGTCATAGTCGCCGAACGCCTGCTCGGCCATCAGGGAACTGACTTTATAGTAGTCGTTCCGGAAACCTGTCTTCAGAAAGAATGTGGACCACCTGATGTTGGACAGGGAAATCTCCTGACGGACATCAAGGAAGTTGATTCTGAAACGGTTGTCACCGATGCTGAAAGTGTTCCTGTCAGTGTACCTCACTCCGGCCATCACGTTGAATGACAATCCCCGGGGCGCGATGTGGGAATATGTCAGACTGGCATTTGGATTTGTCCCGACCTTGCCGGTGAAGTCCAGTGAAGAGCCTTGGATCTTGTGGACACCCCAGCCAAGATTAATCAGCACGGACACGATCTCCTCGGTGTCAAACCGCCCCCCGAGACCCAACTGGCAGACAGGGCCGCGCTTGCAGTTGAATTTCAGGCGGTATGGTTCCTGATCCCCGAGCAGTTCGTAGTTCACATAGTCGAACGCATTGGTTCCGAATATGGTGGCCACAGCGTCCTCTATCTCCTCGTTTCCCATCCGGGACCCGACCCCAATCTTTATCTTGTTCATAAGGTAAAGGCTCTCCTTGTCATCGACACCGGCGATCTCGACCCCGGAGACAAGCACCTTCCTCAAACGGATGTCATCGGCGGGGTCATTCTGGAGGACGGTCACGTCCGGGCCGATGACAGCCTTGATGGAATCCAGTTTGTCAGCGACAGCCTTGGCGGCCAGATAGCCGCGGCAGATGATGGTGTCAATGCTCCTGTCATCAAAACTGAGCATGTTGAACTCATGCAGGTCAGGCTTGATGTTCACGTCAGGGATGTCCACATTGGACTCAAAGGACGTGCGCCCGAGCATGTCAATCCCGGTGTTGATGATGTCGGCCAGATTGTTGATCTCATTGTAGTTCCTGTAGCCATCTGAAAGGTTGACCCCGATGACGATGTCCGCCCCGACCTTCTTGGCAAGGTCTGTGGGGTAGTTGTTCCTCATGCCACCGTCAACCAACACCATTCCCGCGACCCGTACCGGGGCGAAAAGTCCAGGAATCGACATTGTGGAACGCAGGGCCGTGTTCAGCTTGCCCTCCGTCCAGATCTTGGCCGTGCCGGAGACGAGATCCGTGGCCACGCACAGAAACGGGATCGGAAGGTCATAGAAGTCGCCCTCATCCTGATAGCCAACGGAAAGGGAACTGAAGATGTTGTTGACATTCTGACCGTAAACCATACCTGAAGGGAGACTGCCCAAAAGGTTGTCCTTCACCATGTTGGTCGCATCGGCCTGTCCGGCTCCAAAGTGGATGTCGTCCACCCTCCTGACGTACTCTCCGCCGGACTCCCTCATCTGCATGTACTCATTGGAGTCGTAAAGGAAAGGAAAGGAAAGCGCGTACTTCTCTTTATACTTTATGGATGAATATGACAGATAGTCTCTGGGAACCTTGTCGCTCAAGGCCATGTCCCAGTCGATGTTCCTGATGATGGAATCCAGATGGTCCGCATCGTAGCCAAGAGCGTAGATTCCGCCCACAAGTCCGCCCATACTGGTCCCCATCACGATGTCAACCGGCATCCCGATGGATTCCAGATATTTGATCACCCCGACGTGGGCCGCCCCTTTGGCTCCGCCTCCGCTGAGCACCAAGGCCACGGTCGGACGGTGGCGCACCGTCCTGATCGAGTCCAGTTTATGTTTGATTTTCTCTACCCTGAGGTCCTTTACCTCACGGCTGGCGTCCAGCACCGAATGCGAGACCTGAGCCATCGACGGGAACACCGCTGTCGCCATCACGGCCAGAGAGGCCACCAGATTACCTATTTTCGTTTCCATAGTCAATTACGTATTTATGTTCTCTTACAATTATGCTCTCCAGCGAGCATCCCACAGGCGGCAAGGATGTCCTCACCTCTGGAAGCCCTTATCGTACAGGTGATTCCGTGATTGGACAGCCGATCCCTGAAGCGTTCCATAATGACCTGAGGGGTCGTCTCGAACGGTGCGTCCGGAATCTTGTGGAAACGGATGATGTTGACCCTGCACTCCAGACCGCGAAGCAGCCGTATAAGCGCGTCGGCATGACGCTTGTCATCGTTCAGTCCGGCGAACATGGTATATTCAAAACTGACCCTGCGCTGGCCCGAGAAGTCATATTCACGGATCATGTCGATCACTTCCTGCACCGGCCAGGCTTTCTGCACAGGCATCATCTCCGCCCTTTCGTCAGGGAAAGGGTTGTGGAGGCTGACAGCGAGGTGGCAGCGGGTCGAATCGAGGTATTTCCTCAGGTTCGGCAGGACTCCGATTGTGGAAAGTGTGATGCGCTTGGGGCTCCAGCCGAAGCCCCAGTCGGCCGTCAGCACCTCGATGGCCTTCATCACGTCGCCGAAGTTGTCAAGCGGCTCGCCCATCCCCATGAAGACAGCGTTCGTCAGCTCCGTGGCCTCATCTATGGCTATGAACTGGGAAAGGATGTCCGCCACGGTGAGGTTCCCATGAAAACCCTGGCGCCCCGTCATGCAGAAGCGGCAGCCCATGCGGCAGCCGACCTGCGAGGAGACACAGAGGGTCTTCCTGTCATCATCGGGGATCATCACAGCCTCGACCGCATTGTCCTCACCCACCGGGAAAAGGTATTTCTTCGTGCCGTCGGAAGATACCTGACAAGCGGAAGGAAGGGTCACTCCGAGGGAATATTCCTCCTTAAGCCTCTCACGCCCTACTTTTGAGATGTTGGTCATCCCGTCGATGCTCTTGACCTTCCGACTGTACATCCACTGAGCGATCTGCCTGCCGGTGAAGGCTGGCAGACCGACTTTCAAAGCTATTTCCTTAAGTTCATCAGGTGTCTTTCCCAACAGTTGCTCCCGCATATCTTCAAGATTATTTTTTCAGCACCCAAATGGGGACTGTTTTTCCACTACAAATTTAGTGAAAAATAACGCCGGATTGGACGTAATTTTATATCTTTGCCATAAAGGCGACATCTTTTCGCCCAAAACTACTAACATTTTATTTTAACATTATGGCAAAAGAGGTAGAGGCTAAGGTCTCAGACGCGGGTGCCGCGAAACTCAGGGCGCTGCAGGCCACGATCGACAAGATTGAGAAAGACTACGGGAAAGGAACGATCATGAAGCTGGGGGAACAGCCACAATGGGACGTGCAGGTCATTCCGAGCGGTTCCGTCGCTCTCGACCATGCACTTGGTATCGGGGGCTATCCGCGCGGAAGGATCGTGGAGATCTACGGTCCTGAATCCAGCGGTAAGACCACTCTGGCGATACATGCTATCGCGGAGGCGCAGAAACAGGGGGGCATCGCGGCGATGATCGACGCGGAGCACGCATTCGACAGAACTTACGCGAAGGCTCTGGGAGTCAACTTGGAGACTTTGCTGATCTCACAGCCTGACAACGGAGAGCAGGCGCTTGAAATCGCCGACAATCTGATCCGTTCGGGAGCGATTGACATTGTGGTGGTTGACTCTGTCGCCGCACTGACTCCAAAGGCCGAGATCGAAGGCGAGATGGGCGACAACAAGGTAGGGCTTCAGGCAAGGCTGATGAGCCAGGCGCTGAGGAAACTGACGGCCAACATCGCCAAGACAAACACTTGCTGCATATTCATCAACCAGCTCAGGGAGAAGATCGGAGTGATGTTCGGCAACCCGGAGACCACAACAGGAGGAAACGCCCTGAAGTTCTACGCTTCGGTCCGTATCGATGTGCGCAAGACCACGCAGCTCAAGGACGGAGAGGAGGCTTTGGGCAACCGTACGCGCGTGAAAGTCGTCAAGAACAAGATGGCGCCTCCTTTCAAGAAGGCCGAGTTCGACATCGTGTTCGGCGAGGGAATCTCTCACGCCGGCGAGATCCTTGACCTTGGCGTTGAATATGGCATCGTGGGCAAGAGCGGCTCATGGTTCAGCTACGGTGACCAGAAACTGGCTCAGGGACGCGAGGCCACCAAGCAGCTTCTAAAGGACAATCAAGAACTCTGCGACGAGATCGAGGCGAAAGTACGCGAGGCTTTGAAGACCGTCAAAGACTAAGTTCACGTTCCTCGGCGATCGCTTTGTTGTAGCATTCCCGGCACAAAGGCTCGTAGGCGTCCTTTTCTCCAAGGACCACGAGCTCCGTGCTGTGGGATAAACGATGGGAGTGGTTGGCGAGATTCCCACATCTGACACAGATGGCGTGGACCTTGCGTACTTCCTCCGCGACAGCCATCAGATAAGGCATCGGGCCGAAAGGCTTGCCGAGGAAGTCGGTGTCAAGGCCGGCGATGATCACCCGCACTCCGCGGTCGGCGAGCTTCTGGGCGACATCCACAAGGGACATGTCGTAGAACTGGGCCTCATCGATGCCTACGACCTGAACCTCAGGACCGACTTTCAACATTTCTTTCGGATCCTTGACGGAATGGCACGGAATCTTGTGGAAGTCGTGCGAGACAACGTCCTCCTCGGAATATCTTGTGTCAATCGTAGGCTTGAATATCTCGATTCTGAGGTTGGCGAACTTAGCCCTGCGGATCCTGCGGATCAGCTCTTCCGTCTTTCCGGAGAACATCGAGCCGCAAATGACTTCAATACATCCGGTTTTTTTTATGTTTTCTGAAAACATTTCGTTAGATTTGTTGGAATAATCAATAACACTCGCAAACCTTGCGGTGCGGCGTGGTTTTCCGTTCCCTACGGTTTGTCAGGCAAAGATAGTATTTTTATGGGAAACATCGACGAAAAAAGGCTTTCAGTCCTTCTGGAAAGCATCAGTAGGATAAAAGTGGAGCTTGAGGCTCTTGAAAACGAAGTACGCGGGCTTGGAGATGTCCCAGAGCCGGCTGAAGTCCCGGTTGATATTCCAGTTGATATTCCGGAGGCCGCAAACGCCGGAAAGCCTGACGACCAGGAAGAGATCCCTATCGAGATAGGCATTCCTGAGATAGACATTGCACCCGTCATCGAAGATCAAGGCATCCGGCCGGACGACGACCTTCCGGCAGATGACGACCTTCCGGCAGTCGAACTGTCCGCCGCTCCTGAACCGGACACGGAAACGATGCCCGAGCCGACGGCCGACATCGAACCTGAGATTGCGACAAAGCCGGACAGGGAACCCGAGCCGGAACTGAAAGCGTCCATCCTTGACAGCAGGAAAGCCGGGACAGCGGTGATTGACGTGATGGCCGATAAGCAGGCCTGGAGGACAGACCGTCCGGGCTCGCCGGTCAAGAATGTCATCAGCGCCATCTCCCTCAACGACAGGGTACTGCTTATCAATGTCCTGTTCAGGGAAGACCCGTTGCTGTTCCAGAACACAATCAGTGCTTTCAACGGTATGACAACCCTCGGTGAGGCTCTCACCTACATCCGGACGAATTTCCCGGACTGGGATCTGAACTCCGAGCCCGTTTACAGGCTGATGATGGCAATCCGCAGGAAACTCAGTTAAAGACCAGGCAAGCGAAACCGCCCGGTTTACCAGTCAGGGCGAGCGTTACGACATCCAAACAACCTAATACGGCAAAAACATGCCCGGAATCCTCTACATAGTCCCTACTCCCGTCGGAAATCTGGACGACATGACCTTCAGAGCCGTCCAGGTGCTGAAAGACGCGGATCTGATCCTTGCGGAAGACACAAGAACGAGCAGCGTCCTGCTTCACCGCTACGACATCTGCGGCAAGCTCCAGTCTCATCACAAATTCAACGAACACCAGACAGCCGGGATGATCAAGGAACGGATTCTTGGCGGATTGAATGTCGCCCTGATCAGCGACGCCGGCACCCCTGGAATATCCGATCCCGGCTTCCTGCTTGCCCGCATGTGTGCCGCGGAAGGTATTGAGGTTCAGACCCTACCCGGAGCCACAGCCTGCATCCCGGCGATAGTCTCGTCCGGTCTGCCATGCGACCGATTCTGCTTCGAGGGTTTCCTGCCTGTGAAGAAAGGCCGCCAGACCTTACTGAAAACACTATCTGAAGAGCCCAGAACGATGATTTTCTACGAGTCTCCTTACAGATTGGTTAAAACTCTCGACCAGTTCATTGAATATTTCGGGGCGGAGCGTGAGTGCTCCGTGGCGCGCGAGATCTCCAAAATCCACGAGGGACACAAGCGCGGTTCACTTGCGGAAGTGTCGGCATGGTACAAAGATCACGAGCCTAAAGGCGAGATTGTCATTGTGGTCGCCGGCGCTTCGCCAGAGAAGAAGAAGCGGAAGGCAGAGGAATAGACTTCAGATTCGCATAAAAAACTTTCGTCAAAACAGGCGCGCGCAAACCGTGTCACTGATAAGAAGCTGTCACAAAAAAAACACATCTCAGAATAACTGAACAAAAAATTTAAAAGCTTCTGAATATTTATGAAAAACTTCAACTCCAACAAAGATGGCAAGAGGCCGTCCGCTTCATTTGTTGTAGGGGCCGTGGCTCTGTTGTTTCTTATTGTCGGTTACCAAGCCGCGTTGTTCATCCATAAAGCCTCAGTCGCAAGGATTATAGCTAATCATGACGAACCGGACACTGTGTTTGTCTTTTCATCGGAAACAGGCCAGGGTTCCCGTGCAGGGCAGCCGCACCGGCAAGTTCAGCGACCGGGACATCAAGACAGGCGGTCGGAATATTCTTCGGACACTGAGTCTGCCGAAGTGACAGTTTCTAAACGGTACACGAAAAAGCCTTCCGGTGTACCGAACAGGTCAGAAAAGGCATTCGGTACAGGAAACGGAGCTTTGGTGTACCGACCGGCTGGCAGCGAAGAAAACGACTCTTTGGCGTACCGAAGAGAAGGAGATCCAGCCGGCGCTACAGGGACTCATTCTTCTCGCAGGAATTCAGATCATGCCCCCGCCGCGGATGCTGTGAGACGGTATTACACCCCGAGAACATACAAGAGTTTCCGTTTCGACCCCAACACGGCAAGCATTGATGACCTGATGCGCCTTGGCTTCACGCAGAAACAAGCGCAGTCCATTGACAACTACCGGCAGAAAGGCGGACGGTTCCGCCGCAAGAGTGACTTCGCCAAATCCTTCGTCGTGGAGGACTCCGTGTTCAGAAGACTGGAGAAGTACATTGACATTCCTAAAATCGACCTCAACTTGGCTGACTCGGTGACTTTCCTGTCGCTTCCCGGCATCGGCAAGTTCTTCGCCGGCAAGATGGTCTCCTACCGCAAGGAATTGGGAGGATATTCCTACTCCGAGCAGCTCATGGACATCTGGCACTTCGATCAGGAGAAATTCGACAACCTCAAGGATCTCATCGAAGTGGACACGAGTGCTACACAAGCATATTCATTATGGTCGCTGCCGGAAAGCGCGCTCGCCGCACACCCCTACATCGGGAAACGCGCCGCACGGAGTATCGTCATATTCAGAGAAAATTCTCCTAAAAGCGACTGGACCATAGACAACCTCCGGAAAGCCGGAATCCTTGCCCCAGACAAAGCCGCAAAACTTGCCCGATGCCGCATCGCAAAGCCATAGCCCACACTCTTCGGGAACGATTTCAGGGTAAAACGTCACCCGTGATCGATGGATCTTGTCAGCGGCGTGGGTGATGGGAGAGGACGGATCGCTGCCAGGTGGTGGTGTCGATGTGGGTGTAGATCTCGGTGGTGGTGATGTTCTCATGACCGAGCATATCCTGGACGACACGGAGGTCGGCGCCGTTCTCAATAAGGTGGGTGGCGAATGAGTGGCGGAAAGTGTGCGGAGAGATTTCTTTGTGGATGCCGGCCAGCATGGCCTGACGCTTTACGATGGAGAACATCGAGACACGGCTGAGGGACTTGCCGAAGCGGTTCAGGAACAGAGTGTCATCGAATTCCGACGAGGCAGGATCCGGTCTGACAACCAAGTAGTTCCGAACAGAGGAAGCGGCCGGCTCACCCATCGGGACGATGCGTTCCTTGTCGCCCTTGCCGATGACCCTGACAAAAGATTCATCAAGATAAACGCAGGATATTCTTAATCCCACGGCTTCGGAGACACGAAGTCCGCAGCCGTAGAGAACCTCAAGAATCGCGCGGTCACGCTTGCCTGTACATGAGGAAAGATCAACCGAATCCATAATCGCCTCTACCTCCTCAATCGACAGGACAACGGGAAGATAACGTCCCATCTTCGGGGAATCGATCGGATCACACGGGTTCTCCTTACGGTCCCCCTCCATGACAAGCCAATCGAAAAAGGAACGAAGCGAACTCAGGAGACGAGCCTGAGAACGCTTCGAAAGGTCTTCTCTGGAAGAAAGGTAGTCAAGAATCTCATTGGTCGCCACTTCTGACGGGACGGCCTTCACAACAGAAAAGAATTCCCTGACATCGGAAGAGTACGATGCCACCGTGTTTGGTGACATCGCACGCTCGATTTTCAGGTACGAGGAGTAATCCTGTAATATTCTTTCCGTCAAGTCCACCTAAAGTGTACGATACTTCTTGCCGTAGTCAAGCTGCTGCCGGAGGTAGTCGTCCACATAGACAATCCTGTAGTCCACCACCTTGCCGTCCTTCTCGACAGGCACGATGTCAGGATTGACGAAACCGCCGTAAGGCTTGAGATTCAGCGCGGCGTACCTCTCCAGAACCTCCTTGTGGAGCTGAGGGTCGATGTTGACGGCGTAGGTCTCCACGAGATTCTTTCCGGCCGCGTAGTCCCCTTCCGACTTGATTCTCTGGATCTCTGCGAGAAGCTCGGCGAACAGACCTCGGAGAGCCTCGTAGTCATTCACGACAAAATAGGTCTTGCCGTCACGCATCTTCTTCTCGATGATTCCGCGGGCGGCCCCCTTCTCGTAGCACCACTCGGCGATCAGCTTGCGGTTCTGCATGTGGGCCTCGGTGTTCTGCTTGCCAAGCTCCACCCTTGTGAACTGCACGAACAGACCGTTCCTGATGTAGTTTGAATATGCCGGCTTGTAGGCCTCGGCATCAGGCATGATGCCAAGCTCGACCAGCTTAGGGTCGGCCATATAGTAAAGACCGAACAGATCGGCTCTGGCCTCCTCAAGGGTGGACTGATACTCACCCAGCGCAGTGGAAGAGACACCGGGGAGGAGCTGGCCGGAGCCATGTCCGAGACATTCGTGAAGATCGGTGTGGATCTCGTCCGTGTAGGAGCCGTACCGCTTGTAGGCGTCAATCTCGGCCTGATCGTAGGCGAACTCGGTCAGAGTGCTCTTCGGAGACTCCTGAGCCGCATAGTCGTAGGCGTGCGTGATGTTTGCGATGGTCACGGACTTGGAGCCGTAATCACGCCTTATCCAGTCGGCGTTAGGGAGATTGATACCGATCGGTGTGGCCGGATAAGTGGCGCCGGCAAGGGTGATTCCGTCCACGACCTTTGCGGAGACACCTTTCACATGAGGCTTGCGGAAGCGCGGATCCACAGGCGAATTGTCCTCGAACCACTGGGCGTTGGCGCTCAGGACCTCGGTACGGGCGGAAGCGGCGGAGTCCTTCATGTTCACATAGCCCTCCCAAGTGGCCTTGCGTCCAAGCGGATCATCGTAGTCCTCAATGAATCCGTTGATGAAGTCGATCGTGCCGACGGTGTCCTGGACCCAATCGATGTTGAAATCGTCCCACGTCTTCAGATCGCCTGTCCTGTAATAGTCAACCAGAAGTCCGATGGCTTTCTTCTGAAGGTCGGTCTCGGCGACCTCGGCGGCCTTCTCCAGCTCGGCGCAAATCCTCTCAAGAGCCGGACCGTAGATTCCGCCGACCTTCCAAGGCTTCTCGACAACTTTGCCATCCTCCTTGACTACCTTAGTGTTAAGACCATAAGAAATCGGGGTCTTGTCATTCGGGTCCATCAGTGAATCGTAGTATTTCTCAACCTCCTCACGGGTCACTCCGTCATAGAAATTCACGGCTGAAAGCTCCACGATGTCCCCTGTTCTGGAAGTGGAGCGGCGCTGCGGGTAGATGTCCGGGGAATATATCACCTCCAGCAGATCAGCGGCCTTGTCCCCGTCACCCACAGCCTCCATGAGGCTGCGGAAATATTCTTTCGGACACTCCGGGAAGAACTTGTCCTCGGAATAGTGATGATGGATGCCGTTGGCGAAGAAAAGCCTCTTGGCATAGACGGTGAAGCTCTGGAAATCAGCGCATTCACGGTCGCCATCATATTCATTGAGAATATCCTCGACCACGTGCCGGATCGGGAGGTTCCACTTGCAGTACTGGTCCCAGGTTATGTCGCGTCCCAGCTTGGCGGCCTCCGAAAGATGGTAGGCATATTCCTTCTGCCTGAGGCTGAGGGCATCCCAACCAGGCACCTTGAAGCGAATCACCTTGAGATCGGCGAACTCGTCCAGAAGGTAGTGGAAATCATTGTCTTGGGTTTTCTTCTCCCCTTGTCCGCACGAGCACAGAGCCGCGGCCGCTCCGATTGAAAGAATCATCTTCACTCCTATGTTCATAAAATTTGTTTTTGGTTCGTAAATATAACCATTATTCGGGAAATTCCGTATATTTGTCAGACTTGTGCGGTTTCGTTCCGCGCAGGTCATTAATAAAGACAAACCATGAATACCTTGAAGACAATCGCAGGTTCAGTCTCCGCCGCATTGGTTATGTTGGTGGCCGCGGGGTGCTGCAAGAACGGCCCAGACGAGCCTGTCAATGAGAACCGCAAGGTTCTCCTTTTCTACGAGTGCGCTTTCAACAACATCGGATCCTACATGAAAGATAATATGGAAGACCCGGACAAAGGGCTTCCTGCCGGCTACATCCCCTCAGAGTCCGGCGACGTGCTCCTAGTCTATTCAAGGACATCAAAGGGGATGTGGGATTATACTCCTGTCAATTCCTACCTAAGGCGCATCTATAAGTCTTCCAAGGGAGAAATCATCTCAGACACCCTCAAGACATTCCAGTCTTCGGCCATCGCCGCATCCCCGTCCACAATGACAGAGGTGCTGAACTTTGTCAAGGAAGAATTCCCGGCCAAGGGCTACGGAATGGTCTTCTCCTCCCACGGCTCGGGATGGCTCCCGGCCGGCTACTACTACAGCCCCTCTCAATTCGAGGCCGATCCCAAGAATCAGATTTCCTCCACAGTGCGGACACTCGCCCTGAATGCGGAGGAGTTTCCAAGACTTCCGGTCCCGGCGGGCAGTCTGTCCGACACAGACCCGTATTGGGGGAAGACACGATCCATCGGTCAGGATTTCATAAAGGGAAGTTACTACGGACACGAAATGAGCATAAGTGAATTTGTGGACGGAATCCCGTACCATCTGGACTACATCCTGTTCGACATGTGCTTCAGCGGAGGTGTGGAAATTGTCTATGGGCTTAAAGACAAGGCTGACTGCCTCGGAATGTCCCCGGCGGAGGTCCTCGGTGAGGGGATGTACGACTACACGAAGATCACATCATTCCTGCTGGACAGGAAGGAACCGGATTTGGAGGGTCTTTTCAAGGATGCCTTCGAAATGTACGACAACAAGAAGGAGGACATGTACCGTTCCGCCACTGTCAACCTGATACGCACCGACAGACTGGACAATCTGGCGAGCGTCTGCTCAAAGTTGCTCAAT
This sequence comes from Bacteroidaceae bacterium, assembly GCA_963642795.1. GTDB lineage: Bacteria > Bacteroidota > Bacteroidia > Bacteroidales > UBA932 > Cryptobacteroides. The sequence continues at coordinate 36,205 of CAVIHT010000008.1, read as the reverse complement.
GAATATTCCGAGGCCATCGCCAATGCCCCTACAAGCGACATTCAAGGTTATTTCCGGTCAGGACGGCATTATTTCTACGATCTCGCCGACATCTTCGCGAAGTGCGGGGCCTCCGAAGCGGAGTTGAAGGAACTCAACGAGGCAATTGACCGCTGTGCCATCTACAAGAACGCCACACCGCATTTCCTTAACACATTTGACATCGAGACCTATTCCGGTTTCAGCATGTACCTGCCTTGCGCCGGGACTCCGCTCCTTGACTCCTATTATAAGAAAGAAGCGTGGAATGAGGCCGTAGGACTTGTGAAGTAACCAAAATATTCCTATCTTTGCCGCGCAATTACAAAGCGCACACGCGCTTTTGGTGCAATGGGGTTCCGGACGGTCCGGAACTGAGTAACACATTTTAAAACAACAAAGACAATGAAGCATTTTGAGCTTAACGGCAAAATCCGTGAAGTCGGAAACAAGGCCGTCATCAAAGCGATCCGCAAGCAGGGTCTCGTTCCTTGCAACCTTTACGGAGCAGGCGTGGAGAACGTTCTCTTCACAGTGACTGAGAAAGACCTGATGGGAATCACCCACACTCCAGCGTCATTCATCATCGACATCAAACTTGACAACGGCAAGGCCTACACTGCTGTCGTTCACGAACTTCAGTACCATCCTGTCAAGGACAACTGTCTGCATGCCGACTTCCTCGCCGTCACAGAAGACAAGCCTGTGACCATCAAGGTTCCGGTTGTAGTGAGCGGTCACCCTATCGGAGTACAGAGAGGTGGTAAGTTCGTCCTTGTCAGCAGAGAGGTTCGCATCAGTGCCTTCATGAAGGATCTTCCGGACACAATCAACCTCGACGTTACGAAGCTTGACATTGAAAAGCGCATTGTCGCCGGTGACATCAAAGTTGAGAACGTGAGCGTTGTCACACCTAAGTCCACCATCATCTGCTCCGTGAAGTCAACACGTCAGATTGCGGCACAGCTCGCCCACGAGGAGAAGATGGAAGGCGCTGAGGAGCATGAGACTGAAACTGAAGAGGCTGCTGAGCCGGCTGCTGAATAAGCACCACGTTCAGACCTCTGAAAAAGACACTGGCATGAACTATCTTGTCGCGGGATTGGGCAATATCGGCGCCGAGTACGCTTCTACCAGACATAACATGGGGTTTATGGTGTTGGATGCCTGGGCACAGGCATCCAATACTGTTTTCAAGACCGAACGTTACGGCGATGTGGCCGAGATTCCGTTCAAAGGCAGAATGTTCTACCTGCTGAAACCGTCCACCTACATGAATCTCAGCGGTAACGCTGTACGTTACTGGATGGACAAGCTCAAGCTGCCTCTTGAGAACCTCATTGTGATCTGTGACGACCTAAACCTCCCGTTCGGAACCATCCGGATGCGCAAGAATGGGAGTGACGGAGGGCACAACGGCCTGAAAGACATCCAGACCCGGCTTGAGACAACCCAATGGGCAAGGATCAGGGTCGGAATCGGGAACAACTTTTCCCGTGGAGGGCAAGTGGACTTTGTGATCGGGGAACTGAACTCCGAGGAAAAAGCGGCGGTTCCGCAGATTTGCGACCGAGTGATCGAAGGTGTGAGGAACTTTGCGACAATCGGGCCGGACAGGGCGATGAATCTGCTCAATGTCAAGCACAAGAAAAATGAAAATGAGGCCTGACCAGACCGAAAAACCAGCATTTCCCGCCCGAAAAATTTGTTAATTTCATTTTTTTCCATAACTTGCGGACACATTTGAGCAGATGACATTTTTAACACATTATACTTCAACTATTCATTAAAAATTAGAGCAAATGGAGAATCTCGTCGCTAAAATCAAGGAAGAGCTCAACGTGTTCGTAGAGAATGCTGACGCTCAGGTTGAAAAGGGCAATAAGGCAGCCGGCGCCCGCGCCCGCAAGGCCGCCCTCGAACTCATGAAGGATCTCAAGGAATTCAGAAAGGTTTCTGTTGAAGAGTCCAAGAAGTAAGAGGCACGACAATCAAAAAAGAGAGGCAAAGTAAAACACTTTGTCTCTCTTTTTATATTCGGAAATTCTATTATCAATAGCTCTGGGCTATTGCAATAAAGTCGCTTGCCTTGAGGGCCGCTCCGCCGATAAGGCCGCCATCGATGTCCTTCTGCGCGAAAAGTTCCTTGGCGTTTGAAGGCTTGCAGCTTCCACCGTAGAGGATTGTGGTGTCCTCGGCGACAGTCTCACCGAACTTCCCGGCAAGCACCTTGCGGATGCATGCGTGGATTTCCTCGGCCTGCTCCGCAGAAGCGGTCTTGCCTGTTCCGATGGCCCAGACAGGCTCGTAAGCCACGATGATCTTGGCCATGTCCTCTGCCGTAAAGTTGTAAAGGACGTTCTTGATCTGCTCGGTCACGACATCGAAATGCTTCCCCGCTTCTCTCTGCTCAAGGTTCTCACCTACGCAAAGGATCACGCCGAGTCCTGCGGCAAGGGCAAGTTTTGTTTTCTCGACAAGTTTCTCGTCAGTCTCGCCGTAGTACTGCCTTCTCTCTGAGTGGCCAAGGATGGTCCACTGGCAACCAACGGAGGTCAGCATGTCCACAGCCACCTCACCTGTGTAGGCTCCTTTCTCATGATCAGCGCAGTTCTGGGCTGAAAGTTCCACCTTTGAACCCTTGAGAGCCTCGGCGACAGATGCGAGGTGGGTGAAAGGAGGGGCTACGATAAGTCCTACATGCTCTGGAGTCTCAACAGACTTTGCGGCGACAGCCTTGGCAAGTTCAACGCCTTCCTGGAGAGTTGTGTTCATCTTCCAGTTTCCGGCAACGATTCTCTTTCTCATATTCGTTAATCTTTAAAATGTTAATTTCGTCTCAAGTCTGCAAATTTACGTTATTTTTGCCTAACTTTGTGCAAAATCGGCGCAAAAATAACAAAACGCCGCAAATCACGCCCATTGGCGAAAAAACAAAAAACAAAACACGCATCATTCGATGAAGAATTTCGTAGAGGAACTCAAATGGAGAGGCATGATCCAAGATATCATGCCGGGAACTGAGGAAAAACTCATGGAAGGCCCGCAGGCAGCCTACGTCGGGATCGACCCGACAGCGGACTCCCTGCACATCGGCCACCTTGTCAGCATCATGATCCTGAAGCATTTCCAGCAGTGCGGGCACAAGCCTATCGCTCTGATCGGAGGCGCTACGGGAATGATCGGCGACCCATCGATGAAGTCTCAGGAGAGAAATCTTCTGGACGAGGAGACCCTCCGGCACAACATCGCCGGCATCAGGAAACAGCTGTCCAGAATCCTTGACTTCGACTCGGACGCCCCTAACAAGGCTGAGCTCGTGAACAACTACGACTGGATGAAGAACTACTCATTCCTGAACTTCATCCGTGACGTGGGCAAGCACATCACCGTGAACTATATGATGGCCAAGGACTCGGTCAAGAAGCGTCTTTCCAGCGAATCCCGCGAGGGAATGTCCTTCACCGAGTTCAGCTACCAGCTGCTTCAAGGCTATGATTACCTCTGGCTCTACGAGAACAAGGGCTGCCGTCTCCAGCTTGGCGGAAGCGACCAATGGGGCAACATCACAACCGGAACCGAACTCATCCGCAGGATGCTCGGCAAGACCGACGCGTTCGCCCTCACCTGCCCTCTGATCCGCAAGGCAGACGGCACGAAGTTCGGAAAGACGGAGAAGGGCAATATCTGGCTCGACCCGGAGAAGACATCCCCTTACGAGTTCTACCAGTTCTGGTTGAATGTCAGCGATGAAGATGCGGAAAGATACATAAAAATATTCACACTTCTGGACAAAGGGACGATCGACGCGGCCATCGAGGAGCACCGTCTGGATCCTGGCCGCAGGACGCTCCAGCAGCTTCTCGCCAAGGAACTTACAATCCTGATTCACGGGGAGGATGAATATGCCAACGCAGTCTCGGCGTCAAAGATGCTGTTCGGCAACTCGACTTCGGACGAGCTGAGGAAGCTGGACGAGAAGACGTTCCTCGCAGTGTTCAGCGGCGTGCCGACCTTTGACATTCAGAAATCGGATCTGCCGTGCGACCTCCTTGACTTCCTTGCGGTGAAGACCCAGGTGTTCTCATCTAAGGGCGAGGCCAGGAAGATGGTACAGGGCAACGGTGTCAGCATCAATAAAGACAAGGTGGCCGATATCGAGTACAAGGTCTCCGAAAAGGACATCGTGGACGGGAAGTACATCCTCGCCCAGAAAGGAAAGAAGAACTACTTCATCATAAACGTACTTTAACATGGAGAAACCGGCAAGCACCAGGCAGTTGAAGGTTGCCAGAGAGATCCAGAAAGATCTGGCGGAGATCATCCGCGGCAAGGGCATGGCCGTATTCGGGGGTGCGATGGTGACGGTGAGTGAGGTCAGGGTAAGCCCCGACCTCTCACTCGCCAAGACCTATGTCAGCATATTCCCTTCCGCAAAGGCTGAGGAAGTAATGAAAATCCTGAACAACAACGTCAAGGCTCTGCGCGGCGAGCTCGGCCATCAGGTGGCCAAGCAGCTCCGCATCGTGCCGGAGATTGTTTTCCACCTTGATTCTTCACTGGACTACGCTGAACACATCGACGAACTTCTGAAGAAATAGACTGCCGATCGACCTATTTCCCCACCTCAGCGTCCGGGCTGGAGGGGACAGCAGGAAAAATCATGAAAATCAGCGAAGGTGGATTTTGGACCGGTGGAGAAAAGTCCCAAGATTATGCCGGTGAATCCTCCCGCCGTCTCGCTGCTGAGGTAGCGGGTGTTCATCTGGCCGACATGGCGGAAATTCTTTCCGTCCGATGACCAGTAGAAGACATAGAAATATTCATTGCCCTCGACTTTCAACCAGATTCTGCCTGGCGGAACCCCAAAAGACTCCGTATGAGTCAATTCGCCAAGGCTATAGCGCAGATGCACAGAATCCTCCTTCAGGAAAATGTCATAATGCGACCCGGCGTCCATAAAGACAGTTAGTCCGGCTTCGGCATCAGGACCTACGGTCAGGGATGTGACGGCACTGAAGAATATGTCTTCCTGACGATGTCCGATGAAAGTCGGGGATGAATGTCTCTCGTCAAGGTTCAATCCGGAGGATTCGAGCCTTAATGAGTTGCGGGTATAGGAATAGTTATCCGCGAAAGGGTTGCGAATGTGAACCCAGTCATGGCCACATTTGTCCTTTGGAAAATTCAGAACCTTTCCGGTCACCGAGTCTGTCGAAGTGACAGAAGACAATGCCCCCGTGACCTGATCGGGCATATTCAAAAAGATCTCTCCAATGCCGTTGACCGTTGGCCACTCCCCTTCAGGCCAATCAACCGGTGCCAAAAAGGTCTCGCGTCCCAACAGGTGATGACTCCCTCCCTGCGGCCTGAAGCCAAGGCAAGTCATCCACCATGAACCGTCCGACGCCTGCACAAAGTCACCATGTCCTACCCCTTGAATAGGGTTGCTCTGGGCAGCCATCGTGCAGTGGGTAAGAATAGGATTGGATGGATTTCCCTCATACGGCCCGTCAATAGAGCGGCTTCTGGCGATGGTGACTTCATGGGCATATTCAGTTCCCCCCTCCGCGATCAGAAGGTAAAACCAACCGTCCTTCCAATAGAGATGCGGTCCTTCCGGGTAGCGCCCGCCGGTGCCGCGCCAGATCTCCTTGACCTCGCTTAGTTTGGAACCTGTCATCGGATCGATTTCACATAGAACGATCTTACTGTCCAATGTGCCTGTGTACCAGCATTTCCCGTCATGGAAGAACAACGATGGATCGATGCCGCCGATGTCAACATAGGCAGGATCCGACCACTCGCCGGCAGGGTTGTCAGTGTGGACTATGAAATTGCCTCCATGGCTGACATTCGTGGTTACCATGTAGAATGTGCCGCCATGATGGCGGATCGTCGGGGCATAGATTCCGCCCCAGGACAGTGCGTCAGCCAGTTCAAGCTGCGAGCGGCGGGTCAGCACGTTGCCGATCTGTCTCCAGTTTACGAGATCCTTGCTGTGAAAAACAGGAACTCCCGGAAAGTACTGGAATGTACTGTTAACCAGATAATAGTCATCCCCCACGGAACATACACTCGGGTCGGGATGAAATCCTTTTATGACCGGATTATCATATCCCGACAACGGGGTGACAGCAAGCGTCAAGCCACACACAAGTGCGGAGAGTGGCTTTAGGACAGAAATATTCCCGAACCTTATCATACTGAAGCGGATTTTTTATTTTATTGATTTCCACAAAGATAAGAATATCATCAAGAAAAAGCAACGCTCTATGTCGTCTTTCCGCTGCGGCAAGGTTGCAGAATTGCGGGAAAATGAATAAATTTGCGGACGGAATTGAGGTATGGTGTAATGGTAGCACTACAGATTTTGGTTCTGCCAGTTCAGGTTCGAGTCCTGATATCTCAACGAAATGGTCATTGAGACACTCTGGTCACCGAGTTTGTCGAAGTGACCACTTTTTGTTGTCAGGAGACCGTGTCCGGACGCTTCGACAGGTTAAGCGATCATAGAAAAGGGGTTCAGCGACCGACGGATGATGAAAGAGCTACATTCAACATTCACCTAACAATATTACGATGAAAGGGGTTTACATTTTTTTAGCCGAGGGCTTCGAGGAGATCGAGGCTCTTGCCACTCTGGATGTTCTTCGCAGAGGAGGAATTGAGGTAAGCACAGTATCCATCACGGAGGAAGAGGTTGTGACAGGTGCGCATGGGGTGCCGGTGGTTGCGGACTTGACCAGGGAACTGTTCGAAGAGAGAGCGGATTTCGAGGGGACAAGCGGGAAAGATGTGCTTGTGTTCCCCGGAGGCATGCCAGGCACGAAAAACCTTGCGGAGGACGTGAGACTCATGGAACTGATGACGAGGCACTACGCCGAGGGCGGAACCCTGGCCGCAATCTGCGCCGCACCGGGACTGGTGATCTCGCGGCTTCCGTCGCTGGAAGGCAAGAGATTCACTTGCTATGACGGGTTCGAGGCGGCTCCGATAGCAAAAGGTGGGGAATATGTCAAGGCTCCATGCGTGGCTGACGGCAATCTGATCACAGGACGCGGTCCCGGGTGCGCTGTGGATTTCGGCCTTGCCATTGTGGAGCATCTGAAAGGTTCCGCCATGGCCGGAGAGATCAGGGCCGGCATGATGATTTTTGATTAGAAAAGACACCGGTGAATCGATTCGACAGGATCAGCGGCCGGAAAGGAATGGTCACTGAGCCTGTTATCTGCGGACAATGACGCGCTCGATGCGGCGCGGGACAGAGGCCATGATCTCGTACGGGATCGTGTTCAGAGTTTTTGCAAGCTCACTGACCGTAGGATCCTCCCCGAAAATCGTCACAGTGTCCCCCACCTGCGCCGGAACTCCGGTCACGTCCAGCATGCACATGTCCATGCAGATGTTCCCGATCGTGGGGACACGGTGGCCGTTCAGCGAAAAACTGGCATGGCCGCATCCGAGTCTCCTGTCGATTCCGTCAGCGTAGCCGACAGGGATTGTAGCGATGCTTGTCCCTTCCGGAGCGATCATGCCATGCCGTCCATAACCTATAGCTCCATCTTCCGGTTTCAACTCTTTGATCTGCAAGATCTTCACCTTCAGTGATGCGACCGGCTTCAGTTGGACACCCGGCAATGAGCTGATCCCGTATATTCCTATACCCAAGCGAACCATGTCATGCTGGTAGCCGGAGAAGCGCTCAATTCCGGCGGAGTTGAGCACATGCCACATCGGATGGTAGCCCAAAGCCTCATCAAGCCTCGCCGCATTGGCCTCGAACATTGAGATCTGCCCCAAAGTGAACTGATCCATCGAAGGATCCTCGGCGACAGCGAGATGTGAATATACTGACTTGACCCTTACCTCCGGGCGCGTTCTGAGATATTCAGTCAATCCCTCTAGCTCACCGGCCATGAAGCCAAGGCGGTGCATGCCGGTGTCAAGCTTGATGTGGATCGGGAAATTCTCAATGCCACGGCTTTGCAGCGTGGAGACAAGGGCTTTGAGAGTGTAGAGATTCGGAATTCCGGGCTCAAGACGATTGTCTATGATCTCGTCAAAATAGTCCGTGCCGGCTGTCAGCACCAAGATCGGAAGACTGATACCGGACTGTCTGAGTTCGACTCCCTCGACAGGAAGGGCGACAGCCAGATAGTCAGCGCCGGCATTCTGCATCATCAGCGCAAATTCCACAGCCCCGTGACCGTAAGCGTTGGCCTTGACCAAAACCAGCAACTTAGTTGTCCGCTGAAGTTTCGAGCGGAAGTACCGGTAATTGCCGAGACAGTTCTGAAGATTCAGCTCCAGCCTTGAGAAATCTGTTACGCCGTTTGACATGTCATGAACTCAAATTCTGACAAAATTACTGTTTTTCTGCCAAAATCACCGCCAAAATCTTTATATTTGAATTTTGGTCTATTAATTGATGATAGGCATCGCCGGTGGGCAATCACCGCATGGACGAAGATTTTACCGCACGTAATTGCCGGCTTGCGAAAGTTTAACAACTAATTAAGAAAACATTATGAGCACCGGATCAATCTGGATAATAATGATTGCAGTGATGATTCTGAGCCAAATCATCCAAAGCATGCTCCAAAGCAGGTTCACGAAATATTCAAGGGTTCCGACCACCAACGGCATGACCGGGGCTGAGGTCGCCCGCAAGATGCTCTACGACCACGGGATCACCGATGTCAAGGTTACCTGCATCCCGGGTCGTCTGACCGACCACTACAATCCGCAGACAAAGACCGTGAATCTCAGCGAGGAAGTTTACAACCATAGCAGCGTGGCCGCGGCTGCCGTGGCGGCGCATGAGTGCGGACATGTGGTCCAGCATGCGAAAGGCTACCTGCCGCTACGGCTGCGCACAGCCCTCGTGCCGGTCGTCAGCTTCTCCAGCAGGATCGTGCAGTGGGTTCTGCTCGCCGGCGTGATCATGGTCTCCATGTTCCACAGCTACCCGATGCTGATCTTCGGAGTGATTCTCTTCGCAATGACGACACTCTTCAGCTTTGTCACGCTCCCGGTAGAGATCAATGCGAGCCACAAAGCCGTCAACTGGCTTGAAAGCGCTGGCATCACGAACTACGAGACCAGGCCTATGGCCATCGACGCCCTCAAATGGGCCGCCTACACCTACGTCATCGCCGCGGTAGGTTCCCTCGCCACACTACTCTACTACCTCTCGTTCCTGAACGACAGAAGGTAAGAAGATGATGAATGAATATGCCCCCTCTCCGGTTGGTGACACAAACTCAGGAGAGGGGGCAATTATTTTCATGTTATATAATCATCACATGACAGGGACGACCTTCAGACAGCCGTTGTCATCAAGGTTCATTCCGGAAACCTGACGAGAGTCTGACAGCATCTTGCTCAAGGCATTGAAATCAATCATCTTGGCCGTGGCGAAAAAGAGGTAGGAATATTCATCATCATCCTCTTCCGCGAAAGGGTACTGAGTCAGTTTAAGGTACATTCCGTCCGGGATGAATATCTCGCCCGCCGCATCAACGGGAGTGATGCAGAACGAGACATCCTTGGTTCTGCGGTTCAGTCTCAATATGTTGAAATAATACAGATCTTTCGTGGCATTTGAGATCACGAAGCAGAATTCCCCGTCTCCAAGGCTCTCTTTCCCGACCATAAGGCTATCGGACGGATGGACCTCATGCCCTGTGGACAGGCTGTCGATATATTGCCTCAAGACATGGCACACAGTGTCCGTCAGAGTCGGAATCCCGGCCTGAGCGGAGTCTCCATTTCCTCCGGCGTGGGTTGTCGCCCCAAGGATGGAATACGTCGGGACAGCCCTTCGCTCCATTGCCAAATCACTGGCCAAAGCGTCATTAAGCCTTGCGGTGATTCTTCTCGAAGCGGTTTCCGCCTTTTCAATCAGACTCTTCACATTCAAGACACCATCCTCCTCAAAGGTGAATATACGGTTTGTCTTCCTGTCAAGAATGGACACCGAACCTCCTTTGGGAATGCGGCATATGTCTTCCGGATTCACGCTCATCCGCTTGGCCACATCTGTCCAGCCTTTGGACCTGTCTTTCTGAACTGCGACATCACCGGAAAACTTGAAGATCGCATAGCGTCCCTTAGGTGCGTTCGGCTGCAAAGCCAAAGTAAAGCACAGGACCGAAATTATAATACTTGTCAGTTTCATACTTTATCTTTCTTACGATTCTGAATGTCTTTCACAAAATCAACAAGGCCAAGCCAGATGTCCTTGGCCAGCATTCCAAGGCCGATCATCAGCAGTGTCGGGCCGAAATTCAGATAGCTTCCATGACGCGCAAAGGCATTGCACCCAAGAACCAGAAACAGGTAAATGAGAAGAAACTGCGCGACACGGACCACCAATCCTTCAAAGGGGACATATTCCTTTATCACCAAGACCAAAAGGATGAATGCGAATGCCAGCAAGGCTGCCATAATCCAGCTCAAGGAATCGGATGTCTCATCGACATAACACGAATCCAGAATTGTCTGAAGAGCCCTCGCATGGATCATCAGTCCGGGCATCCTTTCATCAATAGGGGTCAGATGAAAATCCGATGGATCGAACACACTTCCAATCAGAACCACCTTCCCTTCAATGTTTTGCCTGGCCTCCTCAAAAGTAGTTTCACCGTCAGTCAAATCCTTTGCGGAGATGGTCTCGAACTCCCATGACGGATAATTGATCACCTCTGCCTTGCCTCCACGGGCTTTCAAAGTTTCAAATGCCTGAGGATCCGCAACTCTGGCCAGTTCCGCACAGAAACTCCTCAACGTGTCCTTGCCGACAATATACTCCGGCTGAAAATCCCGGACGACATTGAGATGCGAATTGACTGAAAGGTTGACGACTCCCCTGTATCCGATGGGCACGTCATCATAAAAATATGATCCGGATATGTCGGTCTTTTCCCCATTGCGCCACAGTCCGACCGGGAAAACAAGGTTGGCACACTGTGTCAAAGACTCGATCAGTACAGCATCATCCTCAGCCGGGTAGTTGAAGAACACATCAAGGCCAACGGCCGCAGGACTCAAATAATCCACATAGTCAACGACCTCCATGATGTCCTCTCTGGAGCAGCCGTCAATGCTGATTATGACGATGTCATCGCTCAAAGTCCTGCTGGCCCGTCTGTCCGCCACCGTGTTGTAAACATCGGTCAAATCAAAGTCTGTGGCTTTTTCCATCGGGGCGAAAGCAGAAATGGAACCCAGATCGTATTTTATGAAATATGACAGGCCGAATGCTATGGCCGTGATGGCCAAGGCATTCAATGGCAGACTCAGGCGCTTGAGTCTGCCGGGCATCAACCGGGAGAGCCTTTTCAATGACATGGATTGAAACTCTTCGCTATGAATTAATCATAGACGGGGACGTTCTTGAATGAAATACGGTCTCCGGAAAACTTCGCGCCGCCATTCGCACAATACACACTTAACAGATACGTAAGCGTTTTCACATCAGAAGGAACATTCTTTATCGTAATAGTGCCTTTGCATTCAGGGCCTTCTGGGAATCTGACGTAATATCCGTCGTTACTATCCCTGAATGTAATAGTCCATGAAGTATATTCGTTCCCTTTATCATCATATACTGTAGAATAACCTCTCGAGCCAATTGAAAAGTCTCTCAAATCTCCCAAGCCTCCAGTGTTTATCAACGAATAGTTGAATACCACAGACGTTCCGACTCTATTACAGCTGATAATTTTAGCATCAATGCGGCTGTCACATGTAATCACAGTCGCCGAAGAATAGTCATTCACGGCATTCTGCCTTGCGGTAACCTTGACCCTGAATTCCTTTCTTCCAGCCATTATGACAAGATAGCATGTGGCCTCGTCAGTCTTCATGGCGTTCCTGTCAACCGTCAGTTTCAGATACTCCACCTGACTCGTTTTCTCATAATCCGGGATGGTTCCGTCATTCTTTTCCAATGACACCCAAGACGGATTTCCTTCCAGTTCCGCATGATAAGCCAATGTGCCGTTATGTGCTTTCAAGGTCACTGCCAGAGTGTTCTTGCCACGCCCGAAATCCAAACCTTCCAAAGGACTGACCTCGGCACTGGCGTTGTAGATCGCCCTTAACGGGAAATCGCACACATACTCACGCCCCGACTTTATTGTCAGCTGACGGTAAACCCCGTCGTACCCGTCAGCAGCAGCGGTGACCTTGTACGTTCCTACTTTTAAATCATAGAACTCGAAATAACCGTTGGAGCCTGTCTTGCAGACGAGCTCCCCGGGGGAAAGCGTCACTTTGGCCCCACTGATCTCAGCATCTGTCTCGATATTGTACACAAAACCACAGATGACCCCGGAGTCATCAGCCGTAACGTCTGTGTTGTTGGTAGTGGTCGGTTCAAGGCAGCCGGCCAACGTGGCAACGCCTAAAAGGCATAAGAATACTTTTTTCATCATAGTCTATCCTATTATTTAATTTTAACCACCTGTGCGGGAACTGTCTTGTACTCAGGCATCGCATTCCCTACCAAAGCCCCTATGTATGTCGGATCGCAGACAGTGTACTTTGCGCCATCAATGGAGATGTGATCCCCCGGCACATCTTGTTCGAAGCGGACAGCCGTCGCAAGATGAAGCGGATAATGCAGCAGCACCACATCCAGTCCCAAAAGTTCACGGACCAGGATGGAATACAAAATCGCCCTGTCCTCACAATCACTGTAAGGGTAGAAGAACGTCTCGTCGCCGAACAAGGCCCGTTCCCTGCCGAACTGAGCGGCGTCAGTCTTGTACTCGAAAGCCGTCTGCACAAAGTTCAGCAGCATGTTGGCGGCTGCCAACAAATCCTTTCCGGCAATCTTATCCAGCAACGCAGGATACAGCTGCCCTTTCACCTCCTCGCTCAACGAAGCCTCTGAATAGACTCCCCACTCGCTGCTGAGCGGGTAGTCGTTGTAGAAATCAATCAAGTTCTCATTGACTGAAACAGGGAACGACAATGCAGGATATTTCTTTGAGGCATAAACCCTTGGCTCACACGGTTTTTCAGCCAGATTCATCACCCCCGTGATCCTCAATGAAAACATCCGCTCTTTAGGAGTGGAGAAATCCGTCAGAAGGATTGGCTTGCCGGAGGCAGCCTTGTCCATCACGTAATACTTGCAGCCTTGAATGTTAAGATAGGTGTAATCGTACATCACATTCTTGAAAGGCAGAAGCAGCACAAGGGAATCATCCACGCTGGCAAGACGTACCATGTACCCGCATTGGGTCAGGATGTAAACCTGCAGCAGTTTCGCCTCGTTGCGCATGTTTTCAGGAAAAAACGCCTTTGTCATCTCATCAAGGAAGCGTATGTAACCCCAGTCGCACAGATTCATCCTGTCACGCCATTGCAGGGATTCGTACACAACAGGCAGATATTTACCGGAAGACAGCGTTCTCCATGCGGCGGCGACGCTTTTCCCGTCTATTCCACGAAGTCTGAACACATTGCCCTCGCTCAAAGGGACTCCACACTCTCTTCCATAGAAGTCGAAGGAGAAAGATGGAACTCTTTCCTCCTCAGGCACTTCCATAGGAGCGAACGGTTCAGGTCTGAGTTGTTCCTCCAAATCATCAATGATCCCTTCAAAAGGGATCAAGTCATCCGAGACACCGGAATCCGGATCCTTCACATCCGGCTCCGGAGGCTCAGGCAAAGTCGGAGCTGGAATCGCTGGATTAATGATGTGCCTCTCCCATGGTTTGGCGATGTAGTCAGCCAGAGCGGCATTCACCTTGTCCCGGTACTCTTTGAACTTATCCTGTTTTTGTTCCTTGTACTCGTTGAAAGCCTTCATCTTTTGTTTGCGGTACGCGTCAAACGACTGGGCAGGAAGCTCAAGCGACAGCAGCAACAGGAAAAATGGAATGATCTGTTTCTTATCCATGAATTCTATTTGAATATCGGAACATTCTTGAATGATATTCTGTCTCCGGCAAACGTGGCACCGCCATTCGCACAATATGCGCTTAACAGAAACGTAAGCGTTTTCACATCAGACGGAACATTCTTTATCGTAATAGTGCCTTTGCATTCAGGGCCTTCTGGGAATCTGACGTAATATCCGTCGTTACTATCCCTGAATGTAATAGTCCATGACGTATATTCGTTTCCTTTATCATCATAGATCGTGGAATAACCTCTTGAGCCGATTGAAAAATCACGCAAATCTCCCAAGCCTCCCGTGTTAGTCAACGAATAATTGAGCACCACTGACGTCCCCGACCATTTGCAGCTGAGTATCTTGGCTTCAATCCTACTGTCACATGAAATCACCGTCGCCGAAGAATAATCCTCCACCTGCTCTCGGCTGACTTTCAGCGCAACCCGCAGGACATCATCCCCCGCCCTGACAATCAACGTACTTTCAGCTTCCGATGACGACATCTTCGTCCGGTCCACTGACAAGGCCAAAGTCCCGGTCTTGCCCGAAGTCTCGTAATCCTCCAGCGAACCGGAAGTCTTGTCCAACGAGACCCAAGCCGGATTGCCTTCGAGTTCAGCCGTGTAGGCGAACGAGCCATAATGAGCCTTAAGGGTCACAGTCGCGGAAGTTTTGTCCATGCCGAAATCAATCTGTCCGGATGGAGACGCCTCCACATAGGCCTTAGGCTTCTCGCTGTAGTCACATGTCACAATAACCGGAATCACCTTTGAACCGGCCTGAACGTAGATTGTAGCCGATGTCTTCTGAGTGATGCCGCTCCTGTCTATCGTCACTGTCACTTCCGCCGATTCCCCTTTGCTCAGAGAGCCGCTTGAAGGGTGCACGGAACTGATCCATTTGATTGAAGAGTAGTCTTGGATCTTCCATTGCAGAGTCCCGTTGTAGGTCTCGTTGCGGAGGGTGATCTTACTGATTGTGGCATCGGTGCCAAAGGAGATGTTCTCCGGCATGATCGAGAACGAGAAATCGGTCCCGGCCTTGGCGATGATGTCCACCGGGAATGACTCACCATCGGTGACCACACGGATAGTGGCTGACTCATCTTTCTTGACCAGAGCCCTGTTTAGCGTGACCACGACAGCGCTTGACTTTCCGACAGCTGTCTCACCTTTCAAAGGAGAGACTGTCATCCAATCCGGTGCGTCCATTATCTGCCACTTGACCGTTCCGGAATTACCAGTGTTCTGGATGGAGAATGAAAGCGAAGATTGCTCCGATCCGAAGTCCAGGGAAGTGGACGACAGCTTCAGCCGGGCTTCCTTGACCTCCTTCTTGAGCGAGATGTCACACTGCGAGGACATTCCCGGAACTATTGTGACCTGACGGCTGTCAGTCACATAACCGACCGAGGAGACCTGAACCTTGACCTGACCTGGATCCAGCTCCTTGAATTCAAAGTGTCCGTCAACACCTGTCACAGTAGAGAGGTTTCCGGGAGAAAGCACGACTTCGGCGTTTCTCAAGGCACTTCCTGTCTCCGAATCCGAAACTATGCCATAAACGCCTCCGAAAGTGGGCACTTCATCCTCGGAACAACCGGCCGCCATCAGGCCGCAAAACAGGCATAGGAGTATCGTGAATATATTCAAAGATTTCATTTTTCAATTGGTTTTAGAAATTTATGGAAGCTGCGACAACCGGCGTTCCATAAGGAGACACACCCGGCGCCAAGGAATATTTCCCATTGCCGACCACAAGGTGTCTCGCACCGGAAGCGGCCACGGCGTCGATGAGGTTATAGGCGTACAAAGCGACAGCGGCACCGACGCACACATTCCGCGCCGTTGCATAATGATCCCGTTTGGTCGAATAGCTCTTTATCAAAGAGGCGTCATGGGTGCCGGAAATCTTTCTCGAATAGTCACTTCTTTGATTGTCAAAGAATATGATCCCTCCGGCCAACGCGGCGCAGCCTCCAAGAATGAGCCCGCCTTTCAAGCCGGCCCCTTTGTGGAACTGTCCCCAACCGGGGATGATCGCCGACCGCCAAAGTCCACTTACTCCGTAACGATCAGTGACACGGATGGACGAGAAATCGGCTTGCTGTCCATTCCTCTCCACCGCATAGACGGCATAGTAGTCCAGAAGAGAGACTCCGCCCCGGACCGTGGATTTCCAATATTCATCGATCCTGCGGGAGTGGATCGGCTTCGAAGCGCCGTCGGTGCGGATTTCAAGAGAATAATTGTCCACACCCGAAGAGGTCACGGATGAGGTTCCATAATATCTCTGACTGGAGTTGTCCTCGAATATTTCCGTGACCGAAACCTTGTTGGTCCTCTCGACGTTGGCCGACAGTTCCTTGAGGATGGATGAACGCGCCCCGTCAAGCGTACTTGCGGCATCCGAATGAACCACGACAAGATAGTAAGCCGGACAGTCCGCCTGAGAGGCACCACCGATCCAGCGAGGCTTCAAGCCAGCTCCGCCTTGGGCATACGCACATGGAAGAGCGCAAAGCAGAGCCAGTAAAAGAGCTGACAAATTCCTGCGCATGGATTATTGGTTCTTCAGTTTTCCGTACACTTTGTCTCTGAATTCATTATGACGCTTTTCGAGCGTGGCCCTGTCGTCGGCGGAGATTTTTTCCTTTACTTTATCCTCAATGTCCTTGACAAGGGCATCCTTGTCCGTGCCATATTCCATGCACACAAACACTGTGAACTGGTTGTTCTTGCCGATGTACCTGGAAGTCTTGATGACATGGGCGTCACGGACGACCTGCTGGGAGATGGATGCAGCCAGATCCTTCGACTCGGCGGACTGATCCGTCACAGAACGTCCACTCTTGTCATCCGCGGCATACTGGCTCAAGGATATTCCCAAATCCTCGGTGGCCGAGATCACCGCCTGCTCAATCTTACGGGCGAACATGGCGTTCGCCTGCAGCTCAGCTATGTTTCTGGCTGTCATTTCTTTGAAATGCTGCCCTTGGCCGTATGCCCTGACGGATGGATTCTGCTCATAAAGTTCGATGCAAGGCTCGGAAGCCACCGCTTTTCCATAAGGGTTGACTTCTCCTGAAACAGTTTTCTGTGATGTTCCACAGGCTGTCATAAGGCACAGAACGGCAACAGACAAGGCCGACACAAGCAATTGGTTCTTTTTCATAATAGAATAGTGTTTTTGATTATTATCCATAATCAAGGTTAAAAATGGCCACCCGGCTCCTGAAGATGGTGTAAACTGTACAAAGAAAGTGTGGAGCCTTTTCGTTTATTTCAAAAGGGGTTCTGACAAAACCTAAAAGCAAATAAACTGAAACAATCCCCACACCTGTATCGTTGAGTGTGGAGAACACGCAAACGAATACAGATGAACGGTGCTGTCGTTTATCCTTGCTTTTAAATGAAACTGTCAGATTTCTTTTGAAGGATAGTGCGAAAACACTTTCATCAATATGTCCGTTTCAGGCACAATGTCCTAAAACGTCGCTAAGGTAAGAATATTTTCTGAAATAACAGCACCTTGAAGGATTGTTTCTTATAAATGTGTGGTTGTACGGTTTATCATACTTAGCCGACGCTTCGACAGGCTCGGCGACCAACTTCGGCATGCTCGGCGACCGGGCGTCAGTTGCGATTCTTGCCGTGGCAGTTGCGGTAGGAAAGACGGCTGCCGCACGGGCATGGAGCGTCCAG
Organism: Bacteroidaceae bacterium; assembly: GCA_963642795.1. Lineage (GTDB taxonomy): Bacteria > Bacteroidota > Bacteroidia > Bacteroidales > UBA932 > Cryptobacteroides. Next base: position 18,568 of record CAVIHT010000008.1, on the reverse strand, counting down.
CGAGGTAGGAGGGACGAAAAGGCCGAGGAGCGGGTTCTTCTTGACCATGGCCCTGAGTGGGTCATCCTCGGTCTGGAGGACTACTTTCAGACAGTTTTTTTCATTGGAGGAATATCCTTTCAGAAGCCATTTCGGAAGGGTGTTGGCATAGGCGGCGACAACCTCCATGCATTCGTTGTAGTCATCGAACGACTCGATGTCTTCCTGCTTACGGGACACACTTGCGAATATCGCTTCGGTGGTGTCATCCTTTCCTATCATCTGGGCGTTCATCCAGATGTCATGCTCCTCACGGATCAAATCCTCACCGGCATAGCCAAGATTGCCCAGCATCTCGACCAATCCGCGTCCTTCCTTGGACTCCAAACCGAAGACAAAGTACGGAGAACCGGCTCCGGCCTTCAAAGCCTCCTCAGGAGCGAACACGCGCAGGGATTCTATCCCGGCATATTCATTTCTCCTGTCAAGGATTTCGTCCGGATCGAAGATGTTAGGGGCGCACATGTACCGCTCGCCGCCGGAATCGACCCTGCAAAGCTTCATCACAGGACTCTCATACACCATGTCCGTGAAGAACTCGATACTGTGCCTGCCTGAGAATTCCCAGTAGTCCAGCATCTTGTCGAAAAACTCGTCCACGGTCATAATCCCATAGAGACAGAGGTAGCCCAAAGCGGCCTGCTCCATCTCAAAAAGACCGCTCTCCTCACCTTCCGCAAGCACATTGTCAATGTGCGGGGCAACCACGTCATAGAGTTCCTTGGGAATCCAGACCTCTCTGAAATTCTCGTCAGAGGTGTCGGAACCGAGAAGTTTTATGGTCTCAAGGACAGACGGGAAATCCGGGTAGTCCAGATAAAGCGGAACCCCGGGACCGGCCTCTATAAGACGCTTGATAAGCCTCAGATCCCTTTCCGGCATTCTACCGAGCCATTCGGCGGGTCTTTCGATTATGTACGCTCCAAGCCGGTCCACAAACTCTGCTTTGCGGACTTTCGTCGGAACATCTGCGCCGAAATACTTGCGGATGTCCTCCAATTCGACTCTTGGAAAACTCTCGAGAGTCTTGAATATGACACTTCGCTTCTGTTTCATGACATGAAAGAAGGCTCTTGAATACATTGTTCAACGGGAAGTGGAGCATAGGAGAATCGAACTCCTGACCTTTTGAATGCCATTCAAACGCTCTACCAACTGAGCTAATACCCCATTGGGAATGCAAAGGTACGGAAAAAGTTTTAATATGCAAATTTATTTTGCTTGACAGTAAAAAAAAGATTGCTTCAACAGGACACTTCGACAGGATCTGCGACCGACAGGCACTGCGACAGAAAAGATTCATTGACCAAAAAAGCTCAGTGGCATCTTTACGATGGTCACTGAGCTTGTCGAAGTGAGCTTATAAAGCTAAAATATTATTTCTCGTCCTGGAACTTGAGGATCGGCTGGCGCGCCGCCGTGGTCTCGTCCGGACGGGTGATCGGAGCATTGTGAGGAGCGCTCTTAAGCATCGCCGGATCCTCGGCGGCCTCAAGGGCGATCTTCTTCATCACCTCGATGAAAGCGTCCAAAGTCTCGATCGACTCCGTCTCAGTAGGCTCGATCATGATGGCCTGATGGAAGAGCAGAGGGAAGTAGATCGTAGGGGCGTGGAAACCGAAGTCAAGAAGCCTCTTGGCCACATCCAATGTCGTGGCGCCTTCCCTCTCGATGGTTCCGTCGGCGGCCTTCTTCGAGCCGTCGTTCACAAGACCGTCATAGACGAACTCGTGCTTGCAGACAGTCGGGATAGGAAGCTTGTAGTACTCCTTGAGGCTCTCCTTGATGTAGTTGGCCCCGAGGGTGGCGTACTTGCCGACAAGTTTCACGTTCTCGCGGCCAAGCGAAAGGATGTAAGCGTAGGCCCTGAGGATCACGCCGAAGTTGCCCAGGAATCCGGACACCTCACCGGCTGTCTTTTCGCAGCCGTCAGCGTTCTTCTTCTCATCGCTCCCGCCCACTCCGGCGCGACCGCGAACCTTGAACCTGCCGTCTTCATCCTTGACAACCTTAGGGACGGGCAGGTAAGGAACCAGTTTCTCACAGACACCGACAGGACCCGAGCCAGGTCCGCCGCCACCATGAGGAGTAGAGAACGACTTGTGCAGGTTCAGGTGCAGGATGTCGAATCCCATGTCACCGGGACGAGCCACACCGATAAGCGGGTTCATGTTCGCTCCGTCGTAGTAGAGAAGGCCGCCGCATCCGTGGATGAGGGCGGCGATCTCCTCGATGTCCTTCTCGAAAAGGCCGAGTGTGTTAGGGTTCGTCATCATGATGCCGGCGATGTCGTCACCGAGCAACGGCTTGAGGTCGTTCACGTCCACGAGGCCGTCTGCCTTGGACTTCACGACAACCACCTCAAGGCCACAGACGGCGGCGCTGGCCGGGTTAGTTCCGTGGGCGCTGTCCGGCACGATCACCTTGGTCCTCTTCAGATCACCGTTGAGGATGTGGTACTGACGCATTATCATCAGACCGGTCAGCTCTCCGTGCGCTCCGGCGCAAGGATTGAACGTGAAGTGGGACATTCCCGTGATCGCGGCCAAAGCCTTGTCCATATTATGGTAAACCTCCAGAGCACCCTGAACCGTGGACGCCGGCTGCAGCGGGTGCAATCCGAGGAAGCCCTTCATTCCGGCGATCTCCTCGTTGATCTTCGGGTTGTACTTCATCGTGCAGCTTCCCAACGGATAGAATCCGGTGTCCACACCGAAGTTCATCTGGGAAAGGTTGGTATAGTGGCGCACGACATCCACCTCGCTCACCTGAGGAAGCCCGAGTGTCTCAGATCTTCTGAGGACGGAGGGAATCTCGTCAATGGTGGAAGTCCACTCGTTCTTTCCGAGCGAATAGCCGACTCTCCCCTCTTTGGAGAGTTCGAAAATAAGCTTGTCGTAATATTTCATACTCATCAGGCCTCCTTCACCAACGAGACGAGAGCATCGATCTCGGCTTTCGTCCTTCTTTCGGTAGCGCAAAAACTTACATAGCCTTCCTCTGTCTGGAGGGCGGCGAAGAATCCGCCGGCAATCAATTTTTCGCGCAGACCATCGACCGGAATCAACGGCTTGAGCACGAACTCCTTGAGGAACGGCTTTTCAAAGACCTCGGCGAACTTGCCGGTCTTCAGAAGTTCATCGTGGAGATAATGGGCCGCGGCATAGGAGCGGTCGTTGACCTCCTTGAGTCCTTTCGGCCCCATAAGCGACATGTAAACAGTCACATAGAGAGCCATCAAACTTTCATTCGAGCAGATGTTGGAAGTAGCCTTCTCACGGCGGATGTGCTGCTCGCGAGCCTGAAGGGTCAGGCAGAAGCAGCGGCGTCCCTGCGTGTCACGTGTCTCACCGACAATCCTTCCCGGAAGTTTGCGGACATATTCCTTTCTGCATGCCATGAAGCCTACATAAGGGCCACCGAAACTCATCGGGATTCCGAGGCTCTGGCCGTCACCTACAGCTATGTCAGCGCCCCACTCCGCAGGAGTCTTCAGCACCGCGAGGGCGGAAGGGTCGCAATATTCAATGAATATTCCGCCTTCCTCGTGGATAGCCTCCGCGAAGCCGGTCAAGTCCTCAACGATGCCGTAGCGGTTGATCGAAGGGACGATGACTCCGGCGACATCGTTCTTGGCAAGCTCGGCCTTCATGCTTTCCGGGCAGGTCTGCCCATCCTTGCAAGGGATAAGTGCCAGTTCGATGCCGTGGTAGCCGGCGTAGGTCCGGATGGTCTTTATGACGTTAGGAAGCAGGGAGGAGGAGACCAGCACCCTTGACTTGCGCTTCGTGCAGGTCGGAGCCATCTTCACGGCCTCGGCGGCGGCGGTCGGTCCGTCGTACATCGAAGCGTTGCTGATGTCAAGTCCTGTCAGCGCGCAGATCATGCTCTGGTACTCGAATATGTACCTGAGGGTTCCCTGCGAGATCTCAGCCTGATAAGGTGTGTAAGCCGTCAGGAACTCCGAACGGGAGGTGATGTACGGCACGACGGACGGAGTGTAGTGATCGTAGGCACCCTGGCCGACGAACACCTTCAACTTTTCGTCCTTATTGTCCAGAGACTCGAAGAAGTCCCGGATCTCCTGCTCGGACATAGCCTCGGGCAGGTCATATTCACCCTTGAAGATGACATCATGCGGGACATCGGAATAGAGGTCGTCCAGAGACTTCACCCCTACGCGGCCGAGCATCGCACGGACATCATCTTCAGTGTGAGGGAAATAAGGGAATGCGGACATACTCTACTTCTCAGTCTTTGCCTTGTAAGCCTCGGCATCCATAAGAGAGTCAACCTGTGCCGGATCGCTCATCTCCACCTTGATGATCCAAGCCTCGTAAGCGTCCTCGTTGATCTTCTCAGGAGCGTCCTCAAGCTCAGGATTGACCTCGACAACTTTTCCGGAAACAGGTGAGAGAAGTTCGCTGGAAGCCTTCACGCTCTCAAGAGCTCCGAATTCCTCACCGGCCTCAACCTCGTCGTCAACCTCAGGAAGGTCAGCATAGGTGATGTCACCAAGTTCCTTCTGGGCGAAATCAGAAATACCGATGACGGCGATGTTGCCTTCAACCTTTACCCACTCGTGGTCCTCGCTGTAACGGAGGCCTTCTATTACTTTGCTCATAATGAATTTATTTTTTATAATTTGTCTGATAGAATCTCTTCTTCACCACCTTTCCGGGGAACACCTTCTTACGGATGCGCACGGAAAGCGGAGCGTCAAGCGCGCCGAACTCTCTCTTCACGAGGGCGAAGCAGATGCTCTTGCCAAGGGAGATGCTGTGATAACCGGTGGTCACGACTCCGACCTCGGTGCCGTCCTCAAGCTCAACCGGATAGCCGGCGCGAGGAATGGCCTTGTCCTGAAGCTCTATACCCACGAGTTTCATCTTCGTTCCGTTGGCCTTCTGGTCGGCGATGGCATCCTTACCGATGAACTCGTCCTTGTCCATCTTGCAGAACATGCTGAAGCCGGCGATGACAGGAGAGATCTCCGGAGTGAGCTCGTCACCGTACAGAGGAAGTCCGGCCTCGAAACGCAGGGTGTCGCGGCAGCCAAGTCCGCAAGGCACGACTCCGGCCTTCAGGAAAGCGTCCCAATATTTGACGATGAGACCCGGAGCGGCGTAAATCTCGAATCCGTCCTCTCCGGTGTAACCGGTGCGGCTGATGATGACCCTTGTTCCGGCATCCTCGAAATCCTTGAAGGTATAGAATGTCAAATTGGCGGCGTCGGCGGCGAAGCCGAGAACCTTGACGAGAGTCTCCTCGGCCTTAGGCCCCTGAAGAGCGATCTGACCCCAGTTGTCAGAATCGTTCACGAGTTTGACATCGTACCCCTTGGAGTTGTCCTTGATCCAAAGGAAATCCTTTTCGATGTTGGCGGCGTTCACCACAAGAAGATAGTGGTCGGCGGTGAACTCCTTGTAAACCAGAAGGTCATCCACGGTGCCTCCGTCAGGGTAAAGCATCATTCCGTACAGGATCTGGCCCGGAACCATCGGTCGGATGTCATTGGTGAATATGTGATTGACGAACTTCTCCGCATCCTGGCCGCTGACGAAAATCTCACCCATGTGAGACACGTCAAACATACCCACATTGCCGCGGACCGCCAGATGCTCTTCGGTGATCGAAGAGTACTGGATCGGCATGTCGAATCCGGCGAAAGGACTCATTTTGGCTCCGAGAGCCAGATGACTGTCGTGAAGACAGGTAACTTTGAGTTGCTCCTCCATAATCAATTATCAGTGTTTAGAATGTTACTAATGTTAAAGTGCAAGCCTAAGCCCGAATGTGCCCTTGATGTTCTTCGCCGGCATGTAAGACCTGTTGGGGATCCTGCAGGCATCCCAGCGGCTGGCGCAGCTGCCTCCGCGAAGAATCCTCGTCCCGCCTTCCGCGGCACCGGCCGGATTGACCTGAGCGTCTTTTGAATATTCAGCCGCGCGGTCGTAGCACCACTCCCAGGCGTTTCCGCTCATGTCATATATTCCCAATTCGTTGGCTTTAAGAGTCTTGACATTCTGCAATTTTGACTTCGCATTATTAAGGAACCACATGGCATCGTAGGAGCTGGAGCCGCTGAAGCCATAGTGACGGGACTTCTGACCACCTCTGGCGGCATATTCCCACTCAGCCTCGGTCGGGAGACGGAACTTTCGGCCTGTCAGAGCGTTAAGTCTGCCGATGAATGTCTGGCAGTTATACCAGGAGACATTCCCGACAGGCTTCTGAGGCTCATCAATATCATTAAGATAAGGGACAGATCCCATCACGGCGTTCCAAAGGGCGACGGTCACCTCGGTCTCTCCTATCTCGAAATCGTCAAGAGTCACAGAATGAGCCGGTTGTTCATTCTCCGGCACAGAGAATGCGGCCAAAGGGGCATCGTAGTCATTGAATCCCATCGAAAAGGTGCCCCCTTTAACCTTCACCATCTTGAATGTAACATCACAGACAGTGAAGACTTCCGGTTTCAAGACCGATGCGTCTATTCTCTCACGGTCTAAAACTGTTCCTTCAATCGGTCCCAAAATGGCGTCCGTCAACACATCCCCGCTCGGTTGTACAAGTCTGAAACCGACCTTGGCCCTTCGTGTGTGACTTTCCACCGCCATCCTCTCCAGAACGGTGCGGACAACCTTGTCATCCTTCTCGGCCGGGCCTTCAGGATTGACGGCCAGTTCCATAGGTTTGAAATATTCATTGCTTGTTGAGCCATCCGGCACCGCATCATAGCTGTCAAGGCACCATTCCGCCACTGAAGTGAAATCCTTCCCGCTCTGAACCCTTTGGGCATATTCCCACTGAGCCTCTGTCGGAAGAATGAATATCTTGCCGGTTGCCTTGTTCAGCTTGCCAAGGAACTTGATGACATCGACCCAGGAGACCATGTCCACCGGAGCGGCGGGATTCTGGACGGAACTCGGATTGTCACCCATCACAGCCGCCCACAGAGCCTGCGAAACAGGCTTGGCGCTGATGACGAATCCGTCAAGGGCGACCTCGTGCGGAATCCCGTTCGTGACCTTCCTGCGGTTGTCTGCAGAAAGCCCCATCGTGTAGTGACCGGCAGGAACCTTGACCATATCGAATGTCACGTTCCCGACAGAGTAGCTCATCTGATAGTCCACACTCTGAGGCTTCCGGACTGTCGTCCTGCAGGCCGACACGGTCATGGCGGCTGTCAAAACGGCGATGATATTTAAAAATTTATTCATTTTTTTCGCGGTGTTATTTAAAATAGCAGTTCCAAATGTAATCAAAAACTTTCAATTTGAAAACGTCCTCTTGTAGAAGTTGTTTGAATTTCATTCAACAATGAATTTAAACAACTTCCATGTCGCGGATTTTTCGATGAAGGTTCGCAGGAAGGAGTCCGGTCAGTCGAGCCCTTGCGCTCCGAGGCACGAATATCCTTTTCAAGGACGCTCCGTAAAAGGCGTCTTCCCCGATGAACTCCAAACCGGCGGGAAGAACGATCTCCTCCAATGACTCACAAGCCAGAAACGCTCCGGCCCCGACAGCTTTCAGACCCTTGTTCAATTTTATCTTGCTCAACGAAAAACACTCCTCGAAAGCACCGTCTCCAATCGCGACGAGGTTCGCCGGACAACCCACCGAACGAAGCTCCCAACATTTGAGGAAAGCCCCCTCTCCAATGGACATCAAGCTTTTAGGCAGACGGATACTCCTAAGCCAACCGCATTCTCGGAAAGCCTCGCGGCCAATGTGGGTCACGCTCTGAGGCAGGACTATCTTGTCCAGAAACGAAGCTCTTTCCTCCTCCGGAATATCCTCGCCTATCTTCCTGTCCTCGGCCATATAGTCCTGAAAGGCGAACGCTCCGTCGCAGATGATTTTCGTGCCTTCCTTGACATGGATCTCGCCCGGATAGTTCTCCGCATCCAGAAGCTTCGCGCCGTCAGAAGAATAATTGCAGCAATTGTCATTGTCCCAGACATCACATGCGCGGTCCTTTTCAGCGGCCGACGTGTCAAGTCTGAGAGCCTGTAGCCAGTCTTGCATATTCAGAAATTCTTATGTCAGAAAGTTTTCAGGAATTCGAGATCCTTTTTCAACATGATTTTCGGATCCATCAAAGCCACCTTCTGGAAGAGTTTGAACTGATTGGCCCTGGAGAGATAGACCTTGTCCTCATGCTTTCCCTTGCGCCACCATTTATAGAATCCGATGGGATCATTCCCGAAAGGGATCCTTGCGAGAATCTCGGAGGTGTAGCCCGGAAAATCGATCGTCAGTCCAAGCCCCATGAACTGCTTGTAATATTGCTGATCAGCCCTCCGGAGCTTGCTCATCAAGGGATTATAGACCTCGAACTGATCAACCTGCATCGTCTTTTCCTTGACGATCATCCTGTGGATCCTGACGGGATCATAGTTAAGCCATGCACCTACCCTCAACGTCTTTGGACCCTCGTCCGTGTCAAGGGTCAATTCATCCATTGAATAATAAACCTTCTCTGGATCAAGAGGATGTACTGGATCGGTCTCCGCCATTGCTAACTACTTTAAAATATAACAAGCAAAGATAGGCAAAAAAACATAATTAGAATATACTATATTTCAAGAAAGTTTTTCAAGTGACATTGATAAGTACAACGGAAAGGGGAAAATGCTATCTTTGCAGTCGTCTTTTGAAAATGGAATATGGTCAAGGCAAAGGAAAGCAAGGCTAAAGGTTTCTTTTTCGGAATTTTAGCCGCTGTTAGTTACGGTGTGAATCCTCTAGGGGCGAAGTACCTTTACGAAGAGGGGCTGAATGTGGAGTCGGTGCTGTTCTACAGGTATGGGCTGGCGGCGCTGATCATCGGGGTGATCATGCTTGGCAAGATCATCGCCGGACGGGGAATTACTGGAAGCAAGGCCGCTTCGACAGGCTCGGAGGCCGGAGGCATCGAGACATTCAAGGTTAGCAAAGGCGAGCTCTCGACTCTGACAGCCCTCGGACTGCTGTTCGTGATCTCATCGCTTACATTATACTGCAGTTTCCTCTACATGGACAGCGGAGTCGCCTGCTCCCTGCTTTTCGTCTATCCCGTGATGACAGCCGTGCTGATGGCCATGCTCTACGGGGAGAAGATCACTAAAGCCACAGCCGCCGCGATAGTCCTGTCACTGATCGGAGTGCTGCTTCTTTATAAAGGTGACGGCGAGACCGTGCTAAGCACCGTCGGGGTGCTTCTGGTGATGGTCTCGGCTCTCAGTTACGCCCTCTACATCATTGTGGCCAACCGAGCCTCCGCACCGGAATCCGAACTTGGTGCAAGCCACAACAGGTTTTCAAAGTATCTGCCACACAGGGCAACGATCCACAGGCTCGACATGTCTGCCATGAAGCTGAGCTTCTACGTACTGATCGTCTGCGCCATGTCAATTATCCTGTTCTCGTTCACCTCGCCGGAACGTCAGCTGATGCCGCTTGTCACAAGCCGCGAATGGGGATATTCATTGATGCTCGCCATCGTCCCGACTGTCTTCTCGCTGATTTCGATGGGCATCGCCGTACGCATCATCGGTTCCACGCCGACAGCCATCATGGGGGCTCTGGAACCTCTGACGGCTGTCGTGATCGGCCTGACGGTCTTCAATGAAGCCCTCACGGCCAACCTCGCCGCCGGCATCCTGCTGATCCTCACGGCAGTGATCACAATCATCCTCAGCAAGGGGAAAGCAGTGGCATAGGCGGCGAAAGTTGTCATTATGCAGAAGATAAGGGAAATACTCAGAATCGGGCTGCCGATCATGCTCGGGCAGGCTTGCGTCATCATCCTGGCGTTCGCCGACAACATCATGATCGGATGGCACAGCGTGGATGAGCTTGCGGCGTCATCATTCGTCAACAATCTCATGAACCTGTTCATCCTGACAGAGTTGGGATTCGCCACCGGCATGACTCCGATGATCGGGGCGGACAACGGCACAGGAAACATCAAAGGGATCGGAATAACGGTCAAGAACGGCCTCGTGACCAATGGAATCATCGGCGGGATCAGCGTCATCATCCTGACAATCATCTATTTCTGTCTGGACCACTTCGGCCAGGCACCGGAACTGATGCCTTACATCAAGCCTTATTTTGTCATAGTCGGGATTTCCACTGTCTTCGCCCTCGGATTCAACGTCCTGAAGCAGTTCACAGATGGAATATGCCGTCCGATGATCTCCATGACACTCCTGATGCTCGGAAACATCTTCAACATATTCGGAAACTGGGTGCTGATCTACGGCAAGCTCGGATTTCCGGAGATGGGGCTCATGGGGGCAGGCATCAGCACGCTTGTCTCCAGAGTGCTGATTCTGATTGTGTTCGCCGCCTTCATATTCAAGTCAAAGAAGATGAATGAATATGCCCACGCAATCAAGGAGGCTGTCCTTTCCCGAAGCGAGATGAAAGGAGTCTTCCGGATGGGCTACCCGGTCGGCATCCAAATGGCACTGGAATCCTCAACATTCACGTTCGCGGCGGTGATGGCAGGTTGGCTGGGAGTCATCCAGCTGGCCGCCCATCAGGTGGTCATCACCATCTCGCAACTTTTCTTCCTGATGATGCAGGGACTCTCCTTCGCGGTCTCGATCCTTGTCAGCAATGCCTTCGGCAGAAAAGACTTAGGTGCCGTCCGTGAATATGCCCGCAAAGGTTACTTCATGACCCTCGGCATCTCCGCCACACTGTCGGTGCTGCTGTACTGCTTCCGCTACCAGGCCGCCGGAATATTCAGTGACTCCCCGGAGGTAACGTCCCTCGCCGTGTCGCTTTTCTTCCTGCTCTTCGCCTACCAGTTCGGCGACGGACTGCAGCTTTGTTTCGCCAACGTTCTGCGAGGCATCCAGGATGTCAAACCGATCATGTACGCAGCCTTTGTCAGCTACTACCTGATCGCCATCCCGTCCGCCTATCTGCTTGGTTTCAAGGCCGGTCTCGGCATCCACGGAATATGGCTGGGCTTCCCCATCGGCCTTACCCTCGCCGGCATCTTCTTCTACACCCGCTACCGCTCAGACCTGCGGCGATTCGGCAGGATGTGACATTTGTGACGATTCACCGTCACGTGTGTAAATTGAGGGATTAATTTGTTATTTTTGCAAGAGAATAACAAACCACACAATATCATGTTCACACTGCCTACCGATCATTCAGAGATATTCAAGAATCCAAATCCCGAGCAGCAGAGGCTGATGAAGCTGATTGACAGCAGGATAGAAGACGGAATGGACAGATCGGACATCGAGGAATCCTTGATCGGGGATTTGATGGACGAAACGCCTTTCCATTTCTGCATGTCCTATGCACTCTGGAAGTTGGGGCAGAAAAAGCAATCCGAATCGGAATACGATGAAGATCTGGAGAAAATGCTTGCCTTTGACTCAGCCCCGGAAGACAAGACTGAAACAGAGCCGGAGTCAGAATCCGAGTCATCGGAGCCGGAACATCTCTCTGCCAGAGAAGTCCTGAGGAAAATGAATGAGATGCCGGGCTGGGACAACCTCAAGAAAAGAATGGCTGAGGTCATCGCCCTCCACAGTGTGGCTGAAATCAGAGACAGTTTAGGGCTGAAGAAGAATCTGCCCACGATGCACACCATTCTCATCGGGAATCCCGGCACCGGGAAATCCTGCTGTGTCCAGTATCTGGCGGAAATATATCATAGTCTCGGCATGCTGCCTGAGAACAGCATCAGACTGACCAATCTTGCCAAAGTGTCCAACAGTACCATCACCAGTGAGATAAACTATGCGGCAGGAGGTGTCCTCGTCTTTGAAAACGCCCACGAGCTCTACCACCGCGAGAACAAGCCGATCGACAGCGAGCAACAGATAGTCCGCGGTCTCATCAACGAGCTGAATGACCCGACGAAACAATCCAACTGGATGCTCGTGCTGAGCGGAGAGCCCCAAGGGATGGAATCCCTGCTCGCCGCTTATCCTGAGCTCAGGGAGCATTTTCAGGAGCCGATCTACATGGAGGATTTCAAGCCGGAAGAACTGTACCGGATCGCTGACAGATGCTGCGACGAAAGGGATGTGCACCTCGCCCCGGAAGCTAAGAAGAAACTTGAGATGTTCATTCTTCACAAGTACAACCAGCGCGGGCCCGGCTTTGGGAACGCCCGGTTTGTGCAGCGTCTTTTCGACGAGAAGATCATCCCGGCGATGTACAAGAGGATAGCGGACAGCGAGGATCCCGAAGTCGCCGAAGACTTGGGACTTGTCGTGGCGGAAAGCATACCTTCAATCAAGGGCAGTTCCGGCAACGGGATGACGGAACTCAATGAGCTCATCGGACTTGCGAGGATAAAGACAAGAGTCAAGGACTACCTCAACGCGGTGAGGCTGGCATCAAGGCGGATGGAACTCGGACTTCCAACCAGCATGCCGCGTCTGCACATGGCCTTCCTCGGGAATCCCGGAACAGGAAAGACCACCGTCGCGGAGATCATCGGCAAAGTGTTCGCCGAATGGGGAATCCTGTCCGTCGGACGGGTCATCCGCACGGAAAAAAGCCAGATGGTCGGACAGTACATCGGAGAGACCGAGTACAAGATGAACAACCTGCTGGCAAGGGCACGAGGGAATATTCTCTTCATCGACGAAGCCTACCAGCTGGTAGAGGGCGGAGAAAGGGATTTCGGACGGATCGTGATGAATTCCCTGCTGACGGAGCTCGGCAAAAACAACCTTGACATGGTCGTGATCCTTGCCGGCTACACGGCTCCGATGAAAAAACTGTTGGAAAGCAATGAAGGAATAGAAAGCCGTTTCCCGAATGTCTTCAACTTCGAGGACTACACGACCGACGAGCTCCTTGAGATAGGCAAGCTGATGATCCACAAGCAAGGATTCAACCTGACCGAAGGGGCGGAACTGAATATGCAAGCCATCATCCGGGCCGAATCCGAGAAGCCGTCTCCACGCTTCGGCAACGGACGGTTTGTGTCCAATCTGCTGCAGAACGAGATACTCGCCACCCTCGGGGCCAGAACCGCAAAGATGGAAAATCCCACAGCCGAAGACCTCAGCACGATCCTCCCCGAGGATGTCGTGGTCAACAAGGCCCAGAAAGATGTCATCTTTGACGATGTGGCGATCGATGAGGCGTTGAAGAGGCTTGACAGCCTCGCCGGTTTGTCAAATGTCAAGCAGGCGATCCACAATTTTGTCCAATCCGCCCGCTACCTCCACTCTATCGGAGAGCCTTACGTCGGCAAAGGGCTTCTGTCCTGGAGATTCATCGGCAAGAGCGGAACCGGCAAGAGCACGGTGGCGGAGATCATGGCGGAGATCCTCAAGGGAATGCGCCTCATCGCGAACAGCCACATCACCGAGATAAAGGGCGAACGAATATTCAATGTCTCGGAGTCAGACTGTGACGCAGTGCTTCAGGAGGCAGTGAAAAAGTCGTGCAACGGGTTGATATTCATTGATGCTGATGATTCGAAATTTGACGGGACAAGAAGCTACTATGGACGCGGCGTGGAGCAAATTAGGCTGAAAGTCAAAGAGTTGACCATCGAAACCGGAGGCGAATGCGCCTTGATCCTCGCCGAACTGGACGCACCTAACAAAAATGTGGCCGAGCAGTTGTCGGACGGCGGAGTCTATGAGTTTGACCACACGCTGGTCTTCAAGGACTTCACTCCGGACGAACTCTTCCAGATTCTCTGCGGATGTCTCTCAAAGTTCTCGATAAGTTTCAGTCCTGCCGCCGAAAGGCACATCAAGGGCTTCCTGAAATCCCTGAACTCCTCGATCGGAGCATCGGCCAGAACCATGAAACTCATGTCCCGGACAATCTACCAGCAGGTAATTCTCAGGGAATCAGGCCTCTCCCGACCGCCAAAGTCCCATCAGGTGCAGCTGGCCGACATCGAGACCTTCAAATGGGACTCCAAGAAAGGGAGGATCGGTTTCTAAAAACGATTGGTGATGTCAAACATAAGAGTAAACACAACCGAGCTTCTGCAGCTCCTTGACGTGATCCCCGCCAGCCACAACATCATGCTGGTCGGACGGCACGGGATCGGAAAGTCAGAGATTCTCACTGAATATTTCAACTCTCGCGGCATGACTGTAGTCCCTCTGTTCCTCGGCCAGATGGCCGACCCCGGAGACCTCATAGGCATCCCGGCGAGGAACGAGAAGACCGGCAAGACCGACTTCATGCCCCAATACTGGTTTCCGTTGGACGGCAGGCCGATCGTCCTGTTTCTGGACGAACTGAACAGGGCACGTCCGGAGATTCTCCAGACCATCATGGACCTTGCACTCAACAGGACACTGGCCGGACGCCGGCTGCCGGAAGGGAGCCGGATCATCAGCGCGGTCAACGAGGGCGACCAGTACCAGCTTACGGATCTGGACCCGGCTCTGGTCAGCCGTTTCGACATTGTGAATTTCCAGCCCACGGTCCAGGAATGGCTTCTGTGGGCGGGACGCAACGGAGTGGACAGACGTGTCATGGATTTCATCGAGGACAATCCTGTCTGGCTGGACAGGAACCCGGACATGAAAGAGAACGAGGACACCGGGCTGGACAAGACACCGGACCGAAGGGCATGGAAACGGGTGTCGGACATCATTTCCGGAGTCGAGACGGTGACTCCTGTCCATCAAAAGGCAATCGCGGCGATTGTCGGGGCAAAGGCAACCGTCGCGTTCCGAAGCAGCGTGACGATGAACAGGCTGGCCAGCGGAAAGGATGTGCTGTACAGTTTCCATTCCGTCAGGGACAGGATCGACGGCTACTCACTGCACGAGTTGTCAACAGTGAACGACAGCATATTCAGATGCCTTGAGGTCGAGAAAGTCGGAGAGGTTGATCTGGAAGAAGTCAAAAAGAACCTTGTGGACTATTTTGAATGCCTTGCAGACTCCCACAAGGAAGCCGCCGCGCATTTCGCCAACCTTTATGTCCGCCAGGCCTACCCCAAGGCCGTGGCTTTCATGGCCAGGGAATGCCGGACTCTGACAATCACACTGGTCCGTTTCGTCAAAGGCCTCAAGTAGATGGAAGACCGCATCGAGAAGATCATCAAACGCTGGTTCGTCACCGAGCCCGCGCTATTCGCCGTGATCTGCTCGCATGAGATCGCTGGGAATGTCAGGATGCGCTGTCCCGTGCGCAGCGGAGGCGGCAGGATCGAATACAATCCGGATTTTGTCCGAGAGATGTCCGACGACGCCCTGGAAGAAGCCTTGAGGACGGAAGTGATCCGCATCATGCTGAAGCATCCCTACGAGCGTCGCCCTGACGGTTGCCGAGGGGAGGCGATGGCCTTCGGAAGCAACCTTGTGATCAGCGACAACTACACGTTCTCCCGTTTCAACCTGCCTACTGCCGATGACTCAGGATTCGATGCCGGGCTCTCCTATGAGGCATATTCCCGAAAAGTCGAGAAAGCCATGGAAGAAGGAAGCATTCCGTCAGGAGATCCTTCGCTGCGGGATGTGTCGGAACTTTGGGACGATGACCCTCTCCAGATAGCGCTCGTCAATGGAATCCTTGAAGGAATAAAGGACTGGGGGTCGGTGATCGGCGACCTGCTGGAAAGCGTGAAGGCCTCATCCCAGGCATCGATCAACTGGAAAAACGTGCTTGCCGGGTTCAGATCCTCGGTGCTGCCCATGGACAGGAGACTGACAAGGATGCGCCCATCACGCAGGACCGGATTTGAGAACATGGGATCCGTCCGCCGGTTCACAAGTCGTCTTCTGATCGCGCTGGATGTCAGCGGTTCGGTGTCCAGCGAAGCGCTGGGCTATTTTCTGGGCGTTGCCAACAGCGCGTTCAGGTACGGAATCACGGAGATAGATGTCATCCAGTTCGAAATGTACGTCACGGTCAAAGACAAGCTCAGACATGCCCTCAAGGAGACTTTCGCGTTCGGCCGCGGAGGAACGGATTTTCAGGCTCCGGTGGATTACGCGGCGAAAGGCGGCTACGATGGCCTGATCATCGTCACGGACGGAGAGGCTCCCCCACCCGTCATTCCGGACAATTTCAAGGCAGAAATCCTGTGGGTCTGCGAAAGCGCGGAGGCCTACAGGAGAAATTCCGGCTGGATGTCCCGCTCCGGCAGGGTCTGCACGATGAAACTACGATGACACAAGAGCGTCCAGCACGTCGAACAGGCTCAATGTGCTGAATTCCTGCACGTTGTCATATTCATTATAGATCCGACCGATGAATGCCGAGCTGGTCCTTTCAAGATCAAAGTTCCGCACCTTGAAGCAGCGTCTTGAACGGCAAGTCGGGCACCATGTGTGCAGGGCGCACTCATCCAGAGCCACGGCATCATATTCATAGTCAATAAGAAGCGGCCTTTCCTTGCAGTGGCAGCCACCGACGGACACCGGTCTGAAAAGATCCGGTGCTTCCTCTATCGCCTTGAGCATCACCCCCAAAGGGACTTCCTTGTAGATTTGGCGATTGAATATTCCCGTGCGGGCGTGGAAAAACCTTGGATTTCCGTAAATACGCTCCCTTTCAGCCCAAAACGTCGGGAAGTGGAGCCTGTAAACCTCCTTGAGGTTTTCCGCCGATTCCAGCACATCGGTGGCGGCTTTCTGGATCAGGCTCCTCACGATCTCGGCATTGCTGGCGTAAATCTCTCCATCGTCATCCAAATAAATCCGCGAAAGCACCAAAATGGTGTGTGAATATTGATCTGCACGGACCGTCCTGTCGCCGTCTTCCAGCGGTTTTCTGGAATTGTGGCATTTGAATATGAATGTGTTGCCGCCACCCTGCATCCTCAGTTCCTCCGCCGAAGGGTCTATCAGCGGAATGACCCTGCTGTTGGTCAGAGCGGCGGTCATGAAAAGATAGTCCGTGTAGTCATCGCTGTGCGCGATGTCCAGAATCACCTTGTCGATCATCGGACCGAAGAGACGCTAACAGATCGAGTTAAGGCTCGGGACATATTCCCGCTGGATTGTTTCGGCGAACATCGTCGAGATTTCCTTCTCGCCGAATCCCAGATTGGCTCCGAACGAGTAGATGAACTCCAGTTCCTTTTCAGCTATATCCTTGTCAGACAGCACCAAAGACATCACATAGCGCAGCATGGGACTTCTCATGCCCGGATCAATATCCAGAATGGCTGTGATCGCCTTGGAGAACACTTCGCTGACATTCGCCTTCGCGATCTCATCCAGATAGACACGCGGGAAGATCGTCATCGGGGCCAATGTGCTGATGATGTGGTTGACCTCCTCGCTTGTGACCTCGTTGTCCACTCCGGCCACTATCAGTCCGACCGAGGCTATGAAATCAGCCATGTACTCGTCGATCGGAGAGTTCCCAACCTTCATCAGGATCGAGATCAGCGGCTCCATGCCCGCTGAAAGTTCCTCCTCGGACTCAGCTCCGGCGAACAGATTCAGCGCCTGCACCCTGATCGGATTGACAGGATGTGACGCGCGGTTGAGTCCCTTGTCCTTAAGGAAATAGTCCAGATGTCTGCTGTTGTCCTCCAGCAAGGCCTCCATGCTGACATTCATCTTGGCCAGATCCAGTCCTGACGCCATCTTGAAGAAAGCCGTCACGCATGCGTCCACCTTCCCGACAGCCATGTAGCCATAGCGGTCAGCCACAAGCTCGGCCAGCTGGTCATGAAGCCTGATCTTGTACTGAAGGGTCATAGGCGGTGTGGTGTTGTCCGGCGGGAACACGAACATTATCAGCCTTTTGAGCGCGCTGTCCCGGTTGATGAGGTGCCCCAGCTCATGTCCGATAACAAACCGAAGCTCATCCTCGGTCATAAGGCTGACCAGCGAGGAGTTCAGGTTCACGATGTGCGGCATCCCTTCCTCAGCGGCCGCCACAGAAAACGCGTTGACCGTCGAGTCACCAGTCACATAGAAGTCAACAGCCTCCTCGAAGCCCAGTCTCTCCTTAACCTCCTGGCACAGCGCGTAAAGATCCCCCAACAACGGCTTCGTGATCTTGATGCTGTGTCCCTCCATGTTGCTCCTCCAGTACTCATCCCCACTATTCAGCTTGGCCTTCTTGAGCACCGCCTCAACCACTCCCCCCTGCAGCGCGTCATAGATCTGTCCCCCAAGAATCTGCTCCGGTTCTATCGTCGGATTTAGATTTTTCATGTCGAATTCGTTTTTAGTGTTATTGTTTATAGTCTATAAAGTTGCTATCTGGCATAAGTTTCTATCTCTCAATTAAATAAGTGGTATTTTGACCCCTCTTTTTGCCTCCGAGTAACAACGGAGTAACAAAATTTTCGTACAATTTGCCACAAAAACGGTACTGTCAGTTTGTAACTTTCTGAATATTCCGTTACGGATAATTCTGTATTTCTATGCTTGTTTGTCCCCGTAACTTGTAATTCTGAGTCAATGAACTTTCAGTTTGTAACCGACTTTTTTCCTCTTATGCTCGCAAAGATACGCATTATTTTCGGTAAGTCGAGAATAGAGTAGATGTAGGGGATTTCTCCCCTAGCACCTCTCATTGCACCGTACGTACGGGTCTCGTATACGGCGCTACA
>CAVIHT010000007.1:0-76619 GCA_963642795.1 Bacteroidaceae bacterium | reverse complement strand
GTCGGCCGACGACAGATCCTGAAAGTACGTTATCTTCGTCGGGGTGGAACAAGACGGCAATGCCAGCATGCCTACGGCAAGAAGCCACGGCAGCAGCGGTATCCTCTTCTTAAACATATTCGTAAAGTTATCTGTTATTTCTTGTTGTCAGTCTCCACTTTCTCCAGAAATGCCGGAGGAATGAATTTCGTCGCAAAGGCGGCGACACCTTCGATGGTGACAATCAGACGCCTGTCATGCTTGATGCGTTTGATGTAGCCTTCATAGCCTTTGAAAATTCCTTCCGTCACCCTCACGCGGTCGCCTTTGTGGAACTGCGGCCCATCCTCGCCAAGGTACTCCAATCCGGAATCCTTGATGTCACAAAGCTTGATGAAAGGCTCCATCTGCTCGGTGGGAATGACAAGCGGTTTGTGCGTAAGTTGGTCAAAATAAGGAGAGACACTGCCGACATGCTTTTTACGGACCATGTCAAGGGTCTCGAACGTTGACTTTACAAACATCAGAGACTTGATGATTGGTTCCTGAACATAGTCAATGCCACCATCCGAACATTTCTCTACCAGATGATGCGGGTAGAAATAGCGGATCGTGGCAGCGTCCAAGGTTTGTCTCAACGGTTCAATCCTGTTGTAAAAGATGCGAAGCGCAAACCAATTCGGAATCGAACTATACGAAAACCTGATGTCATCCGGAGAACCGGGTTCATCAAAAGGCAAGAATGTCATTGGTCAACGGGAAGATGCATAAGCGGTTACAAAATGAATATGAGAGAAGTCCCCTCAGTCTTAGCGTAAGGGTAAGTTCTACGGTTGTCAGCATAAGAGTTCTGATCTCGAACGACTCCAATCCAAGAGTCATTTTCGTAACCTGCTTTTACACGGCAAATATAACACTTTCGCCCTAATAAACAATAGAAAGCGGCGACTATTTCAGCGGACTTGAAACAAATCTTGATTAGGAATCGCCCCCCCCGTACAATTAACTAATTGAATATTAACCTTTTATAAGCAACAAAGCTCTCATCAGGCTTTGACGGTAAACGCAATATGAACCAAAATGAACCGGATTCGGAGGACTCTGTCCGCCACTCAACCTTCCAGAATCTCTTTGGACAGCATCCCGGGAGTGTCAACAATGGCAGAAGGAGCATAGGCGGCGAGTTCTTCCCTGCTCCTGAATCCCCAGGTGACACCGATTGTGCGGACTCCGGCGTTGGATCCTGTCTGCATGTCCACATTGGAGTCACCGACATAGACCACCTGATCCTTAGTGGTCGAAGGAACCTCCGCCAGAATCTGATCTACAATCGCAGGATCAGGTTTTATCGGTTGGCCGTCACGCTGACCAAGAATCCTTACGAAGTCATATTCCCCGAAGAAGTGGCCCACGAGCTTCTCCGCGCCGTCCTGGTACTTGTTGGAGGCCACAGCAAGGCGCACTCCCCTGCCGCTGATGGTCTTCAACATCTCCGGGATGCCGTCATAGGGTCTGGTAAAGTCGCATTTGTGAGCGTCGTAGTAGGGAATGAAATATGAAGCCATCCTCCGGACATTGTCTTCGGTTGCATATTCAGAAGGAATGGCGGCGCGGAAAAGGTTGTAGATTCCGCGGCCGACCATTTGGTAATATGCTTCAGTAGGGTGCGTCGGGAAGCCCAACCGCTCCAAAGCATAGTTGGTGGCGTTCCCAAGGTCCTCAACGGTGTTCAGCAGCGTGCCGTCAAGGTCGAATATCGCCAGTTTTGTCATTATATTGTTTTTGTCGTTACAATCTATTCAGCATTCTCGAAGCCGAAATATTCGCCTTTGTCCTCATAAGGCACGCCGGTCTTCATCCACGCCGGCATCGGCGCATCCTTCAAATAATGGTCAAAAAACTGTTGCAGCCTGACTGACAAGTCCTTGCAGTTGCGTCTCTGGACGAGGTTGTGGGCCTCCTTGTTGTACTGGAGCAGCCAAGCCGGCTTGTCCAGACGGCGGAGGTCGGAGAAGAACTCGATTCCCTGGTACCACGGAACCGCTCCGTCGGCGTCATTGTGCATGATAAGCACAGGGGTCTGAACCTTATCGACATGGAAGACCGGTGAGTTCTCGATGTAGAGGTCAAGAGCGCCCGGCTCCCACATATTCTTTCCGATCCGGCTCTGGCCATGCTCGTACTGGCCGGCGCGGGTGATGCCCGAACCCCAGCGGATGCCGCCGTAGGCCGAGGTCATGTTCCCGACAGGAGCTCCGGAACCTGCCGCCGCGAACATGTTCGTGCGTGTGATGAGCCATGCGGTCTGGTAGCCGCCCCAGCTCTGGCCCTGGATCGCCATCCGGCTCTTGTCAGCGATGGAATATTTCCCGCAGAGGGCTTCGGCACCGGAGCAGATGCAGTTGTAGGCGCTCTCCCCCGGGTGCCCCACCTTATAGACTATGTCCGGGACGAAGACGATATAGCCTCTGGAGGTGTAGAAAGGAATATTCACTATCGAGCGGGAAGGAGCCGGTGTCCAGAATGAATAGAGACTGTTGGCGTTCTTCTCGTAGAAGTAGATCATCACAGGGAGTTTATCCCCTTCCTTAACTCCGTCCGGGATGAAGACGAGACCCTTCAAAGGTGTGCCGTCGTAGGCGTTCCAGCGGAACAGTTCGGCGCAGCCCCAGCGGTAGTCATTCATTTGAGGGTTGACAGCGGAGACCTTTGTTGAACTCGCAAAGAAATCGTCAGTATAATAAAGGTCATAGCAGTTGCGGAAATTGCCTTTCTGGTAGAAAATCCTGTTTGTGCTCCGGGTTCCGGCGACGTACTTGAAGCTGACGGTGTCAGTGAAATACTTCAGGGTCTTGGCAGGCTTGGCGAGATTCACGCTGCCGAAGCCGTTCTCCTGACTTTCCTCGTTGAAGACGCTGAGGTAAACAGTCTGCTTGGGGTCAAACGGTCTGGCCACTCCGCAGCGTCGCTCGTTAGGCTTTCTGGTGTCCGGTTTAGGATCCACAATCTTGAAACGGTTATGGGTCTGACGGCCGACCCCTCCAGTCAGGTTGACGGCGGTCTTTCCGTCGGGAGAGAACTTCCAGATGTCATAACGGTCAATGATCAGAACCGCATCCTCGTCCTTGTACCATTTCGGAGAGAACTCGTGGGCCGGAGCGGCGGTAGGATGGTCATCCTCTTCGTCGTAGAAAGGGACACCGGTCTGTGCGGTAAGATTCACTTTCTCGCCGGTCCGGGTGTCGTAGGTGAACCAGTTCATATCTTCGTTGTCGAACCAGACAAGGTACTTTCCGCTCGGGGACATGTCGAACCGTCCTACATTGAGTCCTTCAGCCACAACCTTTCTTGAACCGTCCCTGACGTTCACGAGGGTGAAGTCATAACGGTTGTTGTAGTCCCAGACGGATGTACGTGCATATTTGAGATTGTCTGCTGAAAGCACCCATTCAGAAAGACCTCCGTTCATAAAACGGATGTTGTCGAAATACGATGTCGTCAGCGGAACAATCCTGTCAGGTTCGGAGAGATCGATGGTTGCCCAATATGTCTTCTTGAGTTTCTTGTTGACATTGAGCCTCTGCTGCGGCGGAGTGTAAACCGCGTCCCAGTTCCAGATGTCAAGCTGGGCTGTCTCGAAGTCCACGATCGTGGTGTCCTTAGGAGGACGGATGGCACCGATTCCGAGGAAAAGGCGCTTGCCGTCAGGGGTGAACTGAAGTTCGGTGTTCTCATTGAGAGTCCAGCCCGGAGTGCCTTCGACCTTTGTCCCCTCGGCGACGATCTCTTTAGTTGAATAAACCCATCCTCCGTCCTTGCTGATGACGGTCATGCTGTCGGCAAGCGGTTGGCCGGCCTGTCGGAGCATAGCGGCCGGTACTGATCTCTTTCCCGTCTTCAGAGCCTGGATGTTCGTAAGATACAGAGCCTGACACTTGTTGCGGTTCTTGCTCTTGTCTCTGGAGCCGAGGAACAAGAGCTGATCCTCAGCGTCGCTGAATGTCAGACGGCTGTAGGACTCCGCCCCTTTGACAAGGGTGTCAAGACACGCAGGAGCGCGGGCTACAAGCACGGCGGTGACGGAAAGCGAATCCTTCTTGTCTTTTTTGGAGGTCATCACAAGCACGGAACCGTCTTGATTGAAAGAATATGAGTCTATGCAGGCAAGGGTGTCCTTCCTGTCGGTGGCCGGATTCAGGATGATGAGTCCGGTCTTGTCGGTTCCTTTTTTGTCCGTGGTGTCCTTGAAGTGCTTCCAGGTGGACTTGTAGGCGATGTAAGGTTTTGCAAGAGAGCCGGTGGTGTAGGAATCCACGCGGCCGTATTTCCTGACTGTCATCGACGTGAGGTCAACAACGGCGAGGGTGTCCTTCGTCATGTTCTCAGACTTCTTCTTGTCAATCTTCTCCTGACGGGTCTTGGCGAACTGAGGCTTTATCCTGAGGTAAAGCCACTTCCCCTTAGGATCAAGGGAAGCCTGCGAGCCGCGGGGAATGCTGATCTCCCGGCATGAAGGTTTGCCTTTCTTTTCCGGGGTCATATTCCTGACATAAAGGGTTCCATCTCCCTCCTGAGGATTGACGCACCACACAAGCACGTTGCCGTCATCGCTTTTCTGGATGTCCGACACGCTCTGCCATGAATCGTAAACGCTGTGATCCATTTCTTTCTTCTGGGCTGCCGCATCTGTCACTCCCGACAGGGCGGCCGCGATCGCCAAAGCTGGCAACAATCTGAAGTTCATGCTGTTATATTGTTATATTGTTTCCGTTGTCTTTTCGGCGGATGGCCTCGTAATAATCATGACGCGCCGGATTCTCGGGGAACCAGCCCTTCAACACCCTCTCTTCCTGCTCGAACACTTCCAGGATGCCCCAGAAGCATGAGAATGCCGCGGCGCCAAGAATCGTTGACAGCACATCCCCTTCCATGAATATGGATGCGGCGGCGAAAGCCAGCCCCACAAGCAACAGCAGCCACCAGCTGCCCTTGCCCCAATGATATTCCATCTTTATGACAATAGGATGGCATATTCCTATGATAAGAAAGGTCGCCGCGCCGACAATGATCCCAGTGAAGTTCATATTTTGAAATTTTGGGAGCAAAAGTACGGAAAAATATTGATTTATCGTGTCAGGCGAAGTCTGCGTCACGATGACTATACTATAAATTCCGGAAATCTTGGTATGATTCCGGCGCGCGGGGCGGACTTCTTTACCAACATGTTGGTATTGCGGCAGTCGGGCGAAGGACGTACCTTTGCATTCGGATAGTGATTATCGTCACAAAACAAGAATCTTTTAAGCCAAATGAAATGAAATAGCCTGCGGTCGGGAGACTCCGGGCTTTTTCGTTGTATGCCTACCGCTTCTTCCCGCCCGACGCTTCGGCGGAATCAGGTCGGCCGCCTTGTCTGACGGAAAGGCCGCGTAAGAAAAAAGAGGAATTATTTTTAACGCTTACTAAATATTATGAGATTTCTGTAACAACGAACGGAAATATTCGTTTATATTGTGGAACGACAAAGAAACGATGACAAGAGAAGAGTCCATAGCATTCTACAAGGCGCACGCCAAAAGGCTTTACAACACAAGCCTTCGGATAGTCCGCGACAGCGGCGAGGCCGAGGAGATCATGCAGGACACCATCCTCAGGTTCATCTCGTCGGACATCGTTCCCAAAGACCCGGCACAGATCGCAACGTGGCTGAGCCGGACATGCATCAGGAAATCAATCGATGCCGTAAGGCGGAAAAAACGGGAGAAAACCTTCCTTGAGGAGTATGCCGCAGAGGCTTCCGAACATGTCAGCGACAGCCCGATCGAGTTCTCAGGGACAGTCTCGGAGGCAGTCAGAATCCGCAAGGCTATTGATGAGTTGCCGGACAACTACAGACTGATACTGAACCTGGTTCTGCTTGAAGGACTTGACTATGAGGAGATAGCCTCTCTGACCGGCGAGCGTGAAGGCACTCTCAGGACACAGTTCTCAAGAGGCAGGGCAAAATTGGCCGAGAAATTAAAAGAGTTGGAATATGACAGACTTTAAAGAATATGTCAACAGGAATCCGGAGATTCTGGACGATATGGAATTGCCGGAGGGACACGAGAAGCGGTTCGAGGCGAAACTGGACGCTTTGCTGAATGTCGGTCATGTGGACGGAATCACCATGACTGCGACTCCGGAAAGACATCGGAGGCTCATAAGGGCATTCAGCGTCCTCACAGCCGCGGCTGCGGCAGTCATAGCCGCCGTCATATTCATAAACCGTCCCGCCGGTGAGGTTGATTGGTTCGCCGACGTGGCGGATGACCCGACGGAGGTTTATCTGACATATTCGGAGAAAGCGACTTCCATGTACAGGAAAATCCTCACAAAAGACATTGACGGGAAGTGGGGGATTACGGTCGGGAGCGTCGCAGAGGAGACTGTGCCGATGATTGACCTGCTGCCGGAGGAAATGGATGACGCGGCGAAGGCGGAGGTTCTCAAGAATTACTATGGAAAGTTACTCAACGGACTAGACAAAATCAACAAAATAAAAGAGTTATGAAAAAGTTAATGATTTTTGGAGCTGCGGCTCTCATGTTGCTTGCAACCATGGCTTTCAGTTTACCGGGCGAACGTCAGGGCGAAACGCCGTACCAGTCGGTGCCTTCCGGGAAGAACGTTGACTACACCACCTGCAAATTCGGCTGCAAGGGGTTCACGGGCTTGGATCTCAGCGGAAGCGTCAAAGTCAACCTCGTCAGGTCGGACACGTACAAGGTCGAAGTCACGCTGCCACGGGAGCTTGAGGAATGCCTTCTGGTGCGTGTCGAGGAGGGTGAGCTGAAAATCGGATGGAAGAGGAACATTCCTCCTAAGTTCCTGAAGAATTCGAGCGGCTGGACCTGCGAGGCCGAGATTCACATGCCTTCGCTCAGGGAGCTTGAGATGTCCGGGGTGACAAGTCTGCAATGCAGCGACACCTTTGACCTCGGGAGAGGAGAATTCTCTCTGGACATGGGCGGGGCCAGCCGGCTCGCTTCACTGAACGTCAACGCCGGGAAACTGGAGGCTGACATCAGCGGAGCCAGCTCCTACGAGATCACAGGGGAAATTGGCGAGGCGGAGCTCGAGATTTCAGGGGCCGCGACAGGTTCTTTCACAATCAATGCGGACAGGCTGGAGGCTGAAGTCAGCGGAGCGTCCAACACTACCTTTGACGGGACTTTCGGGACGGCCGACATAGAGGCGTCGGGAGCCTGCGAGCTGCGCCTGAAAGGGACGGTGGGTCTGTTGAATGCTGACACTTCCGGAGCCGCCAAGGTCAAGGCGATGGGCGCCGTCACGGAGGATGCGGTCATCCAGGCTTCCGGGGCTGCCTCCTGCGGTGTCAACGTGACACGATCCATCACGATCAAAGACGCGACAGGCACTTCAAAAATCAGATACAAGGCTCCAGCTGACGTCAACGCTACAATCCGCGGAAAAACGGCTTCGGTGGAAAAGGTTGACTGATTCACGACAGAGGTTTGATTTAGAGGCTAAATGGCTTGCAGGGAGGCGTGGCAGAGTGTCGCGTCTCCCGCTTTCGCGATAAAGAGGTACTCATCGTCACTGGCCTTGCGGATTCCGAAAGCCACGTCATCCCCGCGGTGAACCTCACGTCTGAAGTTGATGTCGATCCTTGTGAAAAGCCCGCTTGACAACACGCTCTCAGGCAAGAGGTTATAGAACATCTCGATGTAATGGGTGTTGTTCAGGTGTCCGTTGAAATCGCACTCGCTGTAACCGACCTCCTTATGTTTGATGAAATCCGGGAGGAAATCCAGAATCCGTCTCGGACTTCTGCAAGGCACGGGAATGTCCACATCCATAAGTCCCAGTTCCGGGAAGATCGGTTTTCTGGTGCCGATGTCGATAACACACCATTCGGTCGTGCCACGTCCGATCTCCTCTCCTTCCGCATCAGTGAGTTTGACACACCTGCTGTAGGTAAGCCCTTTGCCTTTCACCGGCCAGACCATGACGTTGTAGTTGTCGTAAAGAGCGGGACGCTCGTCTATCTCAAAAGCCGAGCGCAAAAGAACCCACGAACGTCCCGCTTTTTTCATCACATCGATTCCGCATCCTTCCTTGCGGATGTTCTGACCGATGGCGTTGATGATGCTTCCGCAGATTGACGGAACGGTGGCGTGTCCCTGGTAGTCGATGTGTTCCGGGGCTACCGAATATTCAAAAGTGTTAACAATCCGTGTCATTTCCTAATGATTTTACTCCTTCCGGGAAGGAACCTTCCTGTCAGGACATTGCAAAGGTATCCAATCACGGCAATGTGACGAAGGAAGTGTGGCAAGGGATTGTAAAAAAGACATAAAAGATTGCCTTGGCGGAAAAATTTGATTAAATTAGGGACGAAAAACCGGATTCTGATTTTTCGTCCCAGAGTGAATCGGGACGAAATTTCAGCCTCGGGACAAAAAAAACGCAGGTCATGGACACACCGTTGAGAGTTTCAAAAGGCTACGGACGCCAAGTCAAGTATGCGGTTCTGCTGCCGCTGTTCTTCTTTGTGTTCTGCTTTGTCTATAATCCGTTCTCCATGTCGGATTTCTACGACGTGGGCGGAAAATCGTGGACCTTCCATCTGCTGATGCTGTCTTGCATCATGCTCGGGGTGCTGGCCTTGACCAGGCTTGTCTTCTCGTTTCTCTACAAGTATATTCCTTTCAAATGGTGGCACTATGTGGTCTGGTGCTTCGGAGAGGTGCTGGTCACGGCGTTCTTCTTCGCGCTGTACACATCCCTGTTCTACAGAAAGGATGGAGGGATGCCTTACTTCACGGCTCTCCCCTACTGCTTTGAGGTTGTCTGCCTGACTTTGGTCTATCCCTATCTCCTGAGCATTCTTCTGCGGATCATCTCAAACAAGAATCTGGATCTGCAGGATGCCGGAAAAGCTCCGGAAGAGTCGCTTGTCAAGTTCTATGACGAGCATAAGAGGCTGAAGCTGACGATCGATCCGGCGGCGGTGCTATATGTTAGCGCGGACGCCAACTACATCAACATCCACTATCTGGAGAATGACCGGGTCAAGACCTACCAGTTGAGAAATTCGATGAAAAGCCTTGAAGGCGAAGCGGTAAGACATGGATTCGCGCGTTGTCACAGATCGTACTACGTGAACCCTCGGCACATCAAGGTGCTGAGCCGGGACAAGGACGGGGTGATCTACACCGAGTTCATAAGGGATGGGGTCGGTCATATTCCCGTCAGCAAGCAGTACTATGACAGTCTGGCGAAGCTGCTGTAGCGACTGACCGAGGATGATTATTCGGCGTTGTCGTCGTCTCCTCCGTACTGGGAGATGTTGTCATCGGGAAGAGCGGAATCGGCCGGAGCATCGGCTGAAGCACCTGCAACCTCCTCGTTCTCAGCGTCCTCCTCGCCATCAAGCCATCGTTCAAGAGCCTCGACATCATCGGTCTTGACCTTGATCTTGACAAGGTTGATCGAGTCCTCGGTCTCGACAGTCACGGCATAGAATGTCGTGCCGTCCGGTTTGGGGTACTTTACAAGGTCGGGGAGATAATCGCTGAAGCCTTTAGGATATTTCTCATTGAAAGCAGCGGCAAGAGCCTCGGACATGTTCTCGTAGCTTACCACGTGTCTTTTCTTCTGATCAGGTGCCATACTCATATAAACCGAATAAAATATTGTTCATCGTTTTCGGGTGCAATATTAAGACATTTTTCCGAATAGATAAACAACCATTTCACTATTTTCTGAAAAAAAAAGTTTTCTGCCTCCTCTTCTTCTCCGGATCACGTTCCACGAACACAGGTTTCATGTTCCGGGGATCGATTCCGGTGTAGTACATAACGGATGACGTGGTCATCGGAGTCGGGGTGAAGTCCTGCACCTGATCCATGTAGATTCCCTTCAAAGCGGGATTTTTGGAAAGGTTCTCCATGTCCTTCATCGTGCAGCCGGGGTGGGATGAGATGAAGTACGGCACTATTCCGGTACGGCGGCCGTACCGCGCGCAGATCTTGTCGAATTCGGCGCGCAGACGCACGAACAGTTTGAACGACGGTTTGGCGAGATACTGGAGCACCTTGTCCTCCGTGTGCTCCGGAGCCACCTTCAATCGCCCTGAAGTGTGGTCAAGAATCAAAGTGGAGAGATATGGCTTGGAGGTCTCGTCCACAAAGCCGTTCTCGTCCAGAAAAAGGTCGTAACGGATTCCGCTGCCGATGTAGGAATGGCGGATCCCCGGCACGGCGTCCACTTTCCGGTACAGTTCAAGAATCTGTTTGTGAGACCTGTTCATGTTCGGACACGGAGCCGGGAACAGACATGATTTCCTGCGGCATTTGTCACAGAGAGCAGGATTCTTGCCCGTCATCCCGTACATGTTCGCGGTTGGAGCCCCAAGATCAGAGATATTCCCGGCAAACCCGGGCATCTTGACCAACTTCTTCACCTCAGCCAAGATAGAAGCCTGCGAACGGGACTGGATGAACTTCCCCTGATGAGCCGCGATGGTGCAGAAATTACACCCTCCGAAGCAGCCACGGTGCGTGATGATCGAATCCTTGATCATGTCATATGCCGGAATCCTCTTCCCCTTGTAGCGAGGATGCGGCAGTTTGGTGAAAGGAAGATCCCAGAACGAGTCCATCTCATCGGTGGTGGACGGGGAATATGGCGGATTGACCTGCACGTAACCGTTCCCGACTGGCTCGACGATCGTGGCCGGATGCATCATGTTAGCGTGTGTCTCAATCAGATGGAAATTCTCCGCAAACGCCGTTTTGTCCTTCTTGCACTCCTCGAACGAATGCAGCACCAGCGGATCCTTAACCCTCCATTTCCCGCTCATCCGGAAAGCGATCTGCGGGATCCTGTGGATCTCGTGAATATTCCTC
The DNA here is from genome assembly GCA_963642795.1 of Bacteroidaceae bacterium. GTDB lineage: Bacteria > Bacteroidota > Bacteroidia > Bacteroidales > UBA932 > Cryptobacteroides. The sequence continues at coordinate 65,724 of CAVIHT010000007.1, read as the reverse complement.
CGCGCATCAATGGCCCTTGTCAGCTCAAGCATCGGCTTCTCCCCCATTCCGTAGCAAAGGTAATCAGCCTTGCACCACTCCAGAATGGACGGAACCAGCTCATCCTTCCAATAGTCATAGTGGGTGAGTCTGCGGAGCGAGGCCTCGACACCGCCGATGATGACCGGGACGTCAGGATAAATCTCCTTCAATATGTTCGTATAGACACTGACCGCATAGTCCGGTCTCTGTCCGGCCTTGCCATCCGGAGTGTATGCGTCATCATGACGGAGACGCTTGCCAGCGGTATAGTGGTTCACCATCGAATCCATGGCTCCGGCATTGACCCCGAAATAAAGTCTCGGAGCGCCCAGTTTCTTGAAATCCCTGAGGTCATCCCTCCAATTGGGCTGCGGCACGACAGCCACCCTGTAGCCGAAACGCTGAAGCCAACGGGCAATGCACGCCGTACCGAAAGAAGGGTGGTCCACAAAGGCGTCACCCGTGAAAAGGATGATGTCAATGTAGTCCCACCCTAAGGCTTCAACCTCCTTTTTGGAGGTCGGGAACATGTAATCCGCCTCGGACATAGAAAGGATCCTACATTCTCTCAGGAAGCTCGATTCCAAGGATACCCATCGCCTTGCGGAGCACCGCGGAAAGGGTGTCGATCAGCACGAGACGCATCCACAGCACATCGGCGTTCTCCTCCTTGAGAATCGGCGTGTCGTGGTAGTACTGGTTGAACTCCTTGGCGAGATCGTAGGCGTAGTTGGCGACAACGGCGGGTGAATATGCCCTCGCCCCTTCATCGATCTTCGCCGGGAAGGTGTTCAGCAGCTTTATGAGCCTGATTTCCTTGGCGCTCAGCTCGACTTTCGGCAGAGTGGAGGAGGAATATTCAATGCCCTTTTCAGCCGCTTTGCGAAGGATGGAGCGGATCCTGGCGTGGGTGTACTGGATGAACGGACCCGTGTTGCCGTTGAAGTCGATGGACTCCTTCGGGTTGAAGAGCATGGTCTTCTTCGGATCCACCTTGATGATAAAGTACTTGAGGGCTCCAAGGCCGATCATGTGATAGAGTTTGGTCTTCTCTTCCTCGCTCATGTCCGCCAACTTGCCGGACTCGTCGGAAGTGGCCCTCGCCTCCTCGTACATCTTCTGGAGAAGGTCGTCGGCATCCACGACCGTACCCTCGCGTGACTTCATCTTGCCCTCCGGCAGTTCGACCATTCCGTAGGAAAGATGGAATATGCTGTCGGACCACTCGAATCCCAACTTCTTGAGAATCAACTTAAGCACCTGGAAATGGTAGTTCTGCTCGTTGCCGACCACATAGACGTGCGAGTCAAGGTGGTACTCGGCGAAACGCCTTTCGGCCGTGCCGAGATCCTGGGTGATGTAAACCGATGTGCCGTCAGAGCGGATGAGCAGTTTCCTGTCAAGGCCGTCGGCCGTGAGGTCGCACCAGACGGAGCCGTCAGGATCCTTCACGAACACGCCCATGTCCAATCCTTTCTGCACCAATTCCTTGCCGAGAAGGTAAGTCTGGGACTCGTAGTAAACCTTGTTGAAAGTGATTCCGAGAGCCTTATAGGACTCGTCGAATCCCTTGAGAACCCATCCGTTCATCCTGGCCCAGAGGTCACGCACCTCCTTGTCTCCGGCCTCCCACTTCTGAAGCATCTCATGAGCCTCCTTCAGACATGGAGCCTCTTTCTTGGCTGTCTCTTCATCCATTCCTCCGGCCACGAGGTCATCGACCTCCTTCTTGTAGATGTCGTTGAAAGCCACGTACATATCCCCGACAAGATGGTCTCCCTTGATCCCGGTGGACTCAGGTGTGGCACCGTTTCCGACCTTAAGCCATGCAAGCATCGACTTGCAGATGTGAACTCCCCTGTCGTTGACGAGGGTCGTCTTGATCACGTTGTTGCCGCTGGCCTTAAGAAGCCTTGACACAGAGTCGCCCAGCAGGTTGTTCCTGATGTGGCCGAGGTGAAGCGGCTTGTTGGTGTTCGGGGAAGAGAACTCGACCATGATGTTCCGTCCTGTCTTCGGCAGGTCTCCGAATGCCTTGTCCGAGACGATCTCTCCGAAAAGCTCGTTCCAGAACAGATTAGAAAACAACAGGTTAAGAAATCCTTTGACGCAGTTATATTCAGAAATTTCAGGGACGTTGGCCTTCAGCCATTCTCCTATCGCCTTGCCGGTGTTCTCCGGAGTGGAGTGCGACAGGCGCAGGAGCGGAAAAACGACGAGTGTGAAGTCTCCGGTGAATTCCTTCCTTGTGACGGAGACTTGAAGGGCTGACGGCTCTATGTCAGCGTTATAGAGTGCCTTTATGGCTTCTGAAGCCTTCGAGGCGATAAAAAGTTCCGGAGTCATCAGCCGAGATAGGTTTTAAGAAGTTTGCTTGCGGACGGTTTCTTGAGCTTGCGGATCGCCTTCTCCTTGATCTGGCGGACTCTCTCCCTCGTAAGGTCAAGCCTTTCTCCGATCTCCTCAAGGGTCATCTCCTGGCAGCCGATGCCGAAGAATGACTTGATGATCTCGCGCTCGCGGGTAGTAAGGATCTGGAGGGACCTCTCGATCTCGGTGCTGAGGGACTCGTTCACCAGACCTCTGTCGGCCATCGGGGAGTCATCGTTAGGAATCACGTCCAGAAGGCTGTTGTCCTCACCTTCGACAAACGGAGCATCGACTGACACGTGTCTTCCGGAGACCCTGAGGGTGTCGGAAATCTTGTCCTGAGGGATGTCTATCATCTCGGAGAGTTCCTCGTTGGAAGGGCTTCTCTCGTTCTTCTGCTCGAACTGTGACAGAGCTTTGTTGATCTTGTTCAGGGAGCCGACCTGGTTGAGCGGAAGCCTGACGATCCTCGACTGCTCGGCAAGAGCCTGAAGAATCGACTGACGGATCCACCAGACGGCGTATGAAATGAACTTGAACCCTCTTGTCTCGTCGAACTTCTCGGCGGCCTTGATCAGACCGAGGTTGCCCTCGTTAATCAAGTCCGGAAGGCTGAGACCTTGATTCTGGTACTGTTTCGCAACAGAAACCACAAATCGGAGATTGGCTCTTGTGAGCTTCTCCAACGCCTTCTGATCGCCCTTGCGGATTCTCTGTGAAAGTTCGACCTCCTCTTCCGGAGACACCAGCTCCTCGCGACCGATCTCCTGAAGGTACTTGTCCAGAGACGCGCTCTCGCGGTTGGTGATTGACTTTGTAATCTTTAATTGCCTCATATATCTTGTAATACACAAATTTCCCTGACAGAAGGCTTGGATCCTTTTCCGTCAGGGAAACTCTATCCGTCAACCTTCTTCAACTTATTCCTTACTGAATCCGAAGAAGGCTTTCCTACCGTTGGCCGTGACGCCCTCGATGTAAACCGCCCTCTTCGCGGACTTGGCGATGTTCAAGACATCCTCAGGTGTGCCGACAGGCTGATCGTTGACGTAGGTGATGATCATTCCCTCCGAAGCGCCGGCCTCAAGCATCTTGCCGCTGCCGACAGAAGCGACGAGGACACCCTTCTTCAGACCGAACTTTCCAAGATCCTCTTTTCCGGCCTCCTTAAGCGTACTACCGAAGAAAGCGATCTCTCCGTCTCCAACCACAGTACCATTCTCACGGCTTGTACCTAAGAATGTCACCTCAATCTCTTTCTCTTTGCCGTCTCTGACAATTTTCAGAACAGCCTTGTCTCCAGGATGGAAAGAATTAACCTTGACCTGAACAGCGGCACCGTCTTTGACAGCCGAGCCGTCAATGGCCAAAAGCACATCACCTTTCCTCACACCGGCCTTTTCAGCGGCCCCACCTTTGACAACCTCAACAATATATACGCCCTCGGCGGAAGAAAGTTTCAATTTTTCCAACATATCATTCACTGAATCATATTTCAGATCCTTGGCCAAGGCATCGGTAAGTCCCGCCATGCTGACGCCAAGCATCGCTCTCTTCACTGAACCGAAATCAATCAGGTCGCCGACGACTTTCTTCACGATGTTGACCGGAACGGCGAATGAATATCCCGAATAAGATCCTGTCTGAGAGACAATCGCCGTGTTGATACCGACAAGCTCGCCCATCTTGTTCACAAGCGCGCCGCCCGAGTTGCCAGGGTTGACCGCAGCATCGGTCTGGATGAATGACTCGATGTGGACAGTGTTGTTCTCTCTTGGATCATGAGCCATGGAACGTCCTTTGGCGCTGACGATTCCGGCAGTGATCGTTGACCTGAGCTGATAGCCGAGAGGACTTCCCACAGCAAGCACCCACTCACCAAGCCGGATCTGGTCAGAGTCTCCGAAAGGAAGAGTTGGAAGCCCTTCAGCGTCAATCTTGATGAGAGCCACATCAGTGGCGGGATCGGTACCGATCACCTTGGCCTCATAAGTTTTGTTGTTGTTCAGAGTCACCTGCACTTTTGTCGCGTTGGCGACCACATGATTATTGGTGACAATGTAACCGTCAGGACGGATGATCACACCGGAGCCGATTCCCTGTTGCTCTCTGGTCTGAGGTTCGCTGTCACCGAAAAAGAAACGAAACAGAGGATCAACCATCTGGTACTGTTGGGTGACCGTCACCTCAACATAAACGACAGCGTCCACAGCGGCTTCAGCCGCATATGTCAAATCAGGATAGTCGGACTGTGCCAGATTGACAGTCTTCGTGACCATTCCATTCTCCGCTCTTGTCACTTTGTCCCCCTCTTCCACGGTCGCCGCCTTGACGACACCGTAAGCCGCCAGCACGCTGAACAACACTGACAGCATTACTGTTACTAAACCTTTTTTCATTTTTGACATATTATTAAATTCTAAAATCAATCATTCCGCATGACTCCGTATCGCATTTACGAAGCCCACGGCAAAAAATCAAATATGATGCCATATTATTAAGGGAATATTCGTATATTTGCCTTTTACAGAGGCCCGCCTCCGGCGGCCGGAAAGGCCGCATAAGAAAAAAGAGGAATTATTTTAAAACAGCTTCTGAATTTAAAAAATACGAATATGAAATTCAACGTATCGAGCTCAGAGCTTCTGAAAGGGCTGATGGACATCTCAAAGGCCATCCCGGCCAAGTCCGCCCTGCCAATCCTGGAAAACTTCCTGTTTGACCTCAAAGGCAACATCCTTGAGGTGACCGCATCGGATTCAGAGCTCACCCTGAAGACCGAGATCGAGGTGGACACCACGGAAGAAGAAGGCAAGATCGCCGTTCCGGCAAGGCACATAATCGATCTTCTGAAGGAGCTTCCTGACCAGCCGGTCGCCATCAAGACCGCAAGCGACAGCTCGATCGAGTGCAAATGGACCAGCGGAAACTCCGTGCTTCCTTTCTTCCCGGCAGAGGACTATCCTGAGATCAAAGGGACAAGCGACGACGCTGAAAAAATCGAATTCCCCGCCGAAAGTCTTATCGAAGGCGTGAACAGCACGATCTATGCGACGGCCGACGATGAGATCAGGCCTGCCATGAACGGAATATTCTTTGACTTCGGCCCGGAATCGACCACTCTTGTGGCTTCTGACTCCCACAAGCTCATCTGCTACACGGCCAAGGAAGTGAAGACTCCGGAAAAATGCTCGTTTATCCTCCACAAGAAGCCGGCAGCGGTTCTGAAGTCCATCCTCGGGAAGGATGACGGAACGGTAGAGATCTCATTCGACTCAAGCACGGTTCTTTTCACGTTCGGAAAGACGACGATGGTGTGCAGACTGATCGTCGGCAAGTTTCCTAAGTACCGTGACGTGATCCCTCAGAACAATTCCAGTGTGTTGAAGATCGACAGGGTCATGTTCCTTAACACGGTAAGACGCGTGGCCGTCTGTGCGAACAAGGCTTCCAACCACATCAAACTGGATCTCAAGCCCGGGCAGATGGAAATCACGGCACAGGATCTCGGCTTCGCGATCGCAGCTTACGAGAAGATCAGCTGCGACTACAGCGGAGACGAACTTTCCATCGGATTCAAGTCAACATTCCTCACGGAAATCCTCGCCAACATGAGTTGCGAGACCGTCGTGATGAAATTCGCCGACGCCCGCAGAGCCGCCCTCATCATACCATCCGATGAGGATGCCGAAAGTGGCAAGATCTGCGGAATCCTGATGCCTATCATGGTTTAATCATACAAGAATCAGAGCTATGGAACTTTCTCTTGAGAGGCCTTTGCTTTTCTTCGACATCGAGAGCACAGGTCTTAACATTGTCAATGACTGCATTGTCGAACTCAGTTTTGTCAAGGTGTTCCCGGACGGCCATCACGAGGTAAAGACATGGAGGGTCTGCCCGTGGGACTACACACTCCGCAAACAGCATCCGATCAATCCGGAAGCCAGTCAGGTGAACGGAATCAAGGACGAGGACGTGGCGGGGGAAAAGAAGTTCATAGAAATCGCACCGGAAGTTGTGGAATGGCTGAGGGACAGCGATCTGGCCGGTTACAACTCCACGAAGTTCGACCTTCCGATGCTGTCCGAGGAACTTGAGAGGGTAAGGGCATACTGTCTGCGCAGGATTGCCGCCCCCGGAAACACTCCGGAAAACAAGGAGAAGGCTCAGGCGATGCTTAAGGCCACGGACATCGACCTTCATTCCAAGCAGATGATCGACGTGCAGACGATCTACCACTACATGGAGCCCCGCAACCTCAAGGCTGCATACCGCTTCTACTGCGGTGGGGAGGATTTCGAGAACGCCCACTCGGCGGAGGCCGACACAATGGCCACCTACGAGGTGCTGAAAGGGCAGCTGGACATGTACCAGACCCCGAGCAAGTACCACGAGCAGCCCCTCAAGAATGATGTCGAATTTCTGGCCGGAGTGGCCGGACGCCCTCGCACGGTGGACTACGCCGGCCGATTGATCCTTGGAAAGAATGACGAGCCTACGATCAGTTTCGGAAAGCACAAGGGAAGAACCGCCCGCGAGGTCTATGAGACGGAACCCGCCTACTTCGCGTGGATCGAGAACGGTGAGTTCACGATGGACACCAAACGTCAGTTCGCGCGTCTGAAAGAGCAGTTCGAGAAGGAAAAGAAAGAGGCCGACAAGGCCCGTGAAGCAGAGATGAGCAAACCTCTTGAAGGAGAGGCGTTTGACAGTGCAGTTGCCGGGTTGAAGGACAAATTCGGCGGCAGCAGGCTCTTCTGACCCTCCCCATAGGGAAGCTTATTCCATGAATATAATAGTAAAGACATCATCCGGCCACATCTCCGTACGTCCGGACACGACATGGGAGAAGGACAACGAGGATTTCTACCCTCCTGAGTTCGTGGACACGCTGACATATTCACCGGTTCTTTTCGCCCGTGTCCTGAAGCCGGGCCGCAGCGTCGGCGGAAAGTTTGCATCAAGGTACTACGACAGCGTCGGCTACGGTGTGCTTCTCTACCCCGAGAGCCTTCTGGACGGCACGCCGGAAGGCTATGCCCAAGCAATCTGTCTGGATCACACATCCTTCCTTCCATCGCCGACATTTCCTCCGCTAAAATTGGAGGAATACGGTCAGTTCCGGCTGCTGCGGAACGGACAAGAACTTTTCAGCTTCGGACAACCATCATTGAATATGATTGAGGACGCTCTCGTGGAAGCCACCAGACTGCTCTACATCCGCACCGGCGACCTCATTGCCATAGAACTGGCCGCACGAGAGCCGTTGGCAAACCGCGCGGACGGCCGCATCCGCATCGAAGGTTCTTTCGGCAAGGACACAGTCCTTGATTTTCAGGTTGTTTTCTAGACCGGTCAGGCCATCAGACGGCGGAAACCGCAGGCGATACGCTCAAGGCCTTGCAGGAGACGCTTGCGGGGGCAGGCGATGTTGATGCGCATGAAGCCGTCGAGACCGTACATGACTCCTGAATTGATCCACACCTTTTCGTTAAGCAGCAGACTGTTCTCGATGTCGTTCGCGAACATGTTCAAAGCACTGACATCCACCCATGCAAGGTACGTACCCTCCAGTTTGCTGACAGGGAACTCCGGAAGATTCTCCTCGAAGAACGAGAGCAAAGTACGGTAATTCCCGTAAAGGTACTCATTGAGTTCCTTGAGCCAAGGCTCGCCCCCGTTGTAGGCTGCCTGAAGCGCAAGAACCCCGAAAGGATTAACATCGCAGAGTTCGTTGATGTTGATGACCCTGTCGATGATTCTCTTCCAGTCCGGATTGTTCGTGATGATGTTCGAGATTCCGAGACCGGCGATGTTGAACGACTTGCTCGGAGAGTTCATCGTGACGGTGTTGTCCTGAGCCGCCTGCGAGAGCGAGGCCATCGGGGTGAAGTGATAGCCTGGCATTTCCAGTTCGCAGTGGATCTCGTCGCTGATGACGATCACACCGTTCCTGCGGCAGATGTCGGCCACTCTTTCCAGATCCTCACGAGGCCATACTCGTCCGCAAGGATTGTGAGGGTTGCAGAAGAGAAGAACTTTTGCCATCGGATCGGCCGCGCGTCTCTCAAGATCGTCGAAATCAATGTACCACGTTGCCTGGTCTCCTTCCGTGTCGTAGATCAGTTTGTTGACCGAAAGCTCGCACAGGTTGTTCTTCGCCGTGGAGAAGAAACAGTTGTAAGCCGGACTCTGGATGATCATCTTCGGCAGTTCGCCGTGAGGGCCGCGGCCGCGGTCCGGCTTCTCGACAACCTCACCTCCGACAATCTCGTACTGGGTCAAGGCCTTGACTACTACTGACATCGCCGGGACTACTCCCGGAATGTAGAGATACCAGTCCTTCTCGGTGTGCCATCCTCTGCGGCGCTCCCACCAATTGATGGCGGCCTCGTAGTACGAATCCGGCACGTGGGTGTAGCCGAAAATCTCATGATCGACACGCTTTTTCAGCACTTCCACAATCTCCGGAGCCACCTTGAAATCCATGTCAGCCACCCAGAGCGGAATCACATCCTCCGTAATCGGCCCGACAGGACTCTCGGCATCCCACTTGACGCAGTTCGTGCCGCGCCTCGATGTCATCTCGTCAAAGTTATATTTTCCCATATTCAATTGCATTGATTTCACCTCTTTCCTCTTAGAAGCCATAAAATCTCACCATGCCTCAAAACGAAAAAGCGGATTCCATGAACAAACTTCGAATATAGCAAAAAACTATTAAATTTGCGACGGGATGAAACTTTACAAATATATTTTCTTTGCCGCGGTGCTTGCGGCAAGTGTGTGTGGCTGCGTGCGCAAAGGCGGAGATGCGGCGGCCTCTAACGAGTGCGAGCCTCAGTTCTTGACTATAGAAGCGCTCCCCGAGGGTGGATATTCGCTGGTCTCGGTCTCACCGTTTGACGGAAGCCGGGACACTCTGGAAATCAGCGAGCCGCTGAACCGGCTGATTGTGATGAGCACTTCCTACATCGGATTTCTGGACGCCATAAAGGCGGACTCGATGATTGTAGGAGTATCGGGCGGTGAATATGTCTGCGACTCTTCCGTGGTCGCCCGCCTGGACAACGGGACCGTGGCTGACATCGGCTATGACGCAAGTCCCGACTATGAGAAGATCATGGCATTGAAGCCGGATTTGCTGCTGACCTATTCGGTGTCACTGGTGAAATCGCAGTTCCTTTCAAAACTCGAATCGCTGGGAATCAGGACTTTCATCGTCAACGAACATCTGGAACGACACCCTCTCGCAAGAGCCGCCTACATACGCCTTTTCGGAGCCTTGGCCGGAAATATGCCAGAGGCGGACTCAGTGCTTGATGCCGTCTCGAAGAACTACATAGGCCTACGGGATTCAATTGCGACGGCGGCGCGCGGCACAAGGAAGATTCTGGTCAACATCCCCTACAAGGACCAATGGTTCATCCCGGGGCAGGAAAGTTACCTCACGACCCTGTTCAAGGATGCAGGCGGAGAGATTCTCGGTGCAAAGGCGGGAAGTTCAGTCTCCGGTCAGATCTCCGTGGAGACGGCATATTCCTTGTCAAAGGGAGCGGATCTTTGGATGAATGTCGGTTGGTGCCGGACATTAGAGCAGTTGCTTTCCGTCAATCCGCTGTTCGGGGATTTTCTTAGGAACATTCAAGAGAATGCAGCCGCCAGAGGCTACTCTGACAAAGATGTCGCAGACGCGCCACACGTTGTCTGGAACGACAACAAACGCCTCAACGTCAAAGGCGGCAACGATTTCTGGGAAAGCGGAGTCGTCCGCCCAGACCTGCTGCTGCGCGACCTCGCGGGGATCTTCTGCCTCGATGGCAGACACTCGCCAGTCTATTATAAAGCGGTTGAATAGCAGAGTTTCCCCTTCATGCGCCAAGACACCGATTCGCACACGTCACTGGGCCAGATTCTCAGAGGCCCGGAAAGAGGGTGAACATCGCAGAGGCGTGGGTGCGGGGAAGGGTCTGGAGGTTTGTGATGTCTTTGGCCGAAAGAGACCCGTCAATGCGGATTGAACGGAGGGCTTCGGCGGCGGAATCGAAGGCTAGGGACGGGGTGTTGTTGTTCTCACTCAGGTGACAGAGGAACAGATTCTTCAGACCGTGATGCCAGAAGCGGCGGATTGCCGAAGCGCACTCATCGTTGCTCAGGTGGCCGTTGCCCTGACATATTCGCATCTTAAGTTCGTGAGGGTAAGGGCCACCGATGAGCATTCCGGAATCGAAGTTCGACTCGAAGACCACAGCGTCAGCCTTACGGGCATATTCAATGGCCTCGTCCGTGACCCTGCCGGCATCGGTCATCAGGAAGAACCGCACTCCGTTCCACTCTATGAAATAGCCTACGGTCTGGGTGGCGTCGTGCGGCACGACAAAATGGCTGACAAGAGGGAGTTCATCATCCGGAACACCACCGCGCAGACATATTCTCAAAGGCTTTCCTTCAGGCAGAACCTGTCTGAAATCAGCGATGTAGTCCCTCGTGAACGTGTGGTTCGCCAGAGCATCGTGAAGGACGGACGTGGCAAAGACCGGCTTTTTCAGATGCTTGCAATAGGAACCAAGATGCCTGATGTGGTCCAGATGGTCGTGAGTCACAAGTACAGCCTGAAAGGAATCGGTGTCAAGACCATGCTCCATCAACGTCTTTTTCAAACGCCGCTGGCTGACTCCCGCATCGATGAGAAGTCCGGATTTGCCGTCGGAAAGGAAATAGCAGTTGCCGCTGCTGCCGCTGGAAAGACTCAAGAACTTAAGCATCACTTATTCTCCTCCTCGCAATATTTCGAAATCACACTGTAGGCATCCCCGACACCCAGTTCTCCCGCGCGGGAGAGGTCGATACAACCTTTCTCCCTGTCTTTCAGATAGATCAGGACAAGCCCTCGGTTATAGTAAGCGTCACCCATGTAAGGATATACATTGATGGCCTTCGTGTAACTGTCAACCGACTCAACGAACTTGGATGACAAACAATAGAGATTGCCAAGGTTGAAATAGACATAAGGGACTCCCGGAAGGATCCTGTCGGCGGCCAGCATGTCCTCGATGGCCTCCGAATAGTCATAAGTCCTGCTTACTTGATCACGCACACGGGCTCTTGTCGTACCCTTGTCATCCATGGTAAGGGTCTGGACGTTGTTCTCTATGGAGGAGATGAAATCGATCATCTCGGCGCGGAGCACTCCCCTGTTCAGGTAGTAGAACGCCTTGTAGTACTCTGAATATTTCCCCTGCCCCGCGGCGTTGACGGCCGCATCAAACTGATTAAGAGCCGTGGTATACTGTTTGGACTGTACCGAATACAGTCCTTTGATGAAAGCCCTGTCCGCATCCGTGAGGGAATTCGGATTCCCGGCGGACAGATAGGAATCGCCGTAGATCGAAGCGTCGATACCATGCGCGAAGACCGGCTTGGCCAGAGAATCGGAATTGGAGACAATCAACGTTACCGGTGAGTCAGATATGAACTTGTCGATCAGAGGATTCTCGTAACGGTGACGAAGGGCCATGTTCCTGTTGTCTCGCCGAGCCGCAAGACTGAACTTGTAAAGCGATTTCAGACGGATGTTGATGTCCCTGTTCTGCAGAAGCTCGTTGTCGAAATCCTTCTTGGCGAAATCGGCGTCCAAGGCTATCAAGGAACTGTACTTCTTGGTCGTGTCAGCGAAAGACCCCTCGTCAGTGGCGTTTTTCGCGCGGTACTCCTGGACTTTCTTCTGTGCGGTGTCGTAGTCCTGCTTGGAGGACTTGGTCCGCCCGAGCATGTTCTTGACGTAGGACCGGTTCAAGTAGGCCTTCGCGAAATCCGGGTAGAGTTCGATGGCCTTGTCGTAGTCGTCAAGGGCATCCAACCAGCGTCCCATCCGGACAAAGTACGAGGCACGGTTGTAGTACGCCAGAACGTTCTCCGGATTGATGTTGATGACGTGATCCATGTCCTCCAGCGCATCTTCCATATTCCCGACCTGAGCGTTGATCAGGCTTCGGTTGTAAAGTGTAAGAGCATTGCCGGGCTCGTCCCTCAACACCCTGTTCAGGTCACTCATGGCGGCGTTGTAGTTGTTCTGGTCGTAGTACATCAGAGCCCTGTTGAAATAGGCGAAAGTGTTGGCCGTGTCAAGGCTGATCGCCTTGTCCATGTCTGAGATGGCGTCCTTGTAGTCCCTTCTCAAGGCATAGACCCGTCCTCGGCGGATGTAGCCTTCGGGATCGAAACGGTCCAGCTTGATGGCCTTGTTGTAGTCCTCCAAAGCCTTCGTCGTGTCATTAAGGAAAAGGTATGACGCTCCCCTGTTCAGATAGGCGGAAGGGTCTTTGGGTTCCTTTCTTATGTAGCGGTCAAAATCCTCCACAGCTTTGTCGAACTGCCGGGCGAGAAAATAGGTGACGCCACGGCTGAAATAGAGTCCGTTAAGGCCGGGTCTAAGCTCCATCGCCTTTTCAAGATCCTTAAGAGCCTCGTCATACTTCCCGAAACGGCTTAGGGTTATCGCCCTGAAATGGTAGCCGTTGGTGAAGACCGGATTGAGACGCACAGAGGTGTTGAAGTCGGCCTGCGCACCCCGCAGGTCACCGAGGTTGTACTTGGCGATCCCCCTGTAGAAGAAAGTCCAGCAGTCCGTCGTGTCCAGACGGGCAAGCACGTTGAAGTGTCTGATGGCTTCCGAATACTTCCCCTCCGACAGGGCCGCGCGGCCTCTGAAATTGAACACGTCCTTGTCGTACTGCGCGTTGGAGACCAAAGCGGAGCACAGCAGGATAAACAGAGTCAGCACAGACCTTTTCATAATGAAATATTTTGAGGCTTATGGAATTTCAAAAATAATCCTTAAATCTGAAGTGATTTATTTTTTTCACATTCCTAAAATTCCTAATTTTGTCGTTTGCAAAGATAAACATTTATCGTGCCTTGAAGACGATTTTAAGTAAAATTTTCATACTCATTCTCATCTCGGCAGCCGCCGGAGAGCTTCACGCACAGCAAGCGACCGTGAAAATGATCCCTTCCGGAACCAACGCCGAGAAGGTGGTCTCGTCCGAAAACCTTCGGATGCGGGCCGAGTTCCTCACCGACTCCACATTCGGGGGACGTGCGACAGGCTCGCGAGGTGCCGTTGAGGTCGCTTTTTGGCTTTCAAGGCGTTACGAGGACGCAGGGTTGCTCCCATTCGATGGCGCATGGAGCCGTTCCTTCAAGGTTGACAGTCTCGTCGGGCGTAACATCATCGGTTTCCTGCCCGGCAAAAGGGATAAGATCAGGGAGATGTACACCATCGTCTGCGCCCACTACGACAGTCATGGAGTCATCGACGGGAATCTCTACCCCGGGGCGGACAGCAACGCTTCCGGCGTTGTCGCCATGCTGAGCCTCGCGGAGATGTTCCAAAAGATGAAGCAACTGGGACGCTCCTACGGAAAGAACATCATCTTCGTGGCCACGGACGCGAAGGAAAGGAACTCGGCGGGAGCCGAAGCCCTGCTTAAGGACATCAGGCATGGAAAGCTCAAGGATCCCGTGAACGGGGAAACAATCACGATGGACAAGATACACTCCGCGGTCGTGCTGGACATTATGGGCAGCACCCTGGCTCCGCTGCACAAAGGCAGAAGCGATTTCCTGATCATGCTCAGCGGCGGACAGTACACTTTCGACCTCACAAGGGCGAATGAAGGCAGGGGGCTCGGACTGGACATCGCCACAAGCTACTACGGAAGCAAAAGCTTCACGGAGATGTTCCACAGCCGCTTCGGAGACCAGAAGGTCTTCTCGCAGAACGGTCTGACATGCGTTGTCTTCACCTCCGGCATCACGATGCTGACGAACAAGACAGGAGACACGGCGGACACTCTGGACTACGAAATACTACGCAAAAGAATATTCCTGATCTTCCACTGGTTGGAAAAAATACTCTGACAATGAAAGAATTCTGGTCAATGATAAAGCGCTATGTCGCGCCTTTCAAGAAATACCTCGCCGGCTCGATCGTCCTGAACATCCTGTCGGCGGTGTTCAACATCTTCTCGTTCGCGATCATCGTGCCTATCCTGCGCATCCTGTTCAAGATCAACGAGACGGTATATTCCTTCACCCCTTGGGACGAGGTGTGGAGCATGCCTTTCAAGGATCTCGGGGACGCGTTCATGGCGAATGTCTATTGGATGCTGGAGCAGCAGATCGCGTCGGTGGGACCTTCCGCCGTGCTGCTGTACCTGTGCATATTCCTGGTCGCGATGACCGCCTTGAAGACCGCCTGCTACTTCGGCGCGTCAGCGGTGATGGTGCCGATCCGCACGGGTGTCGTCAAGAACATCAGGATGGACATCTACAACAAGATTCTGGCTCTTCCGCTGGGATTTTTCTCCGAGGAGAAGAAAGGCGACATCATCGCCAGGATGAGCGGTGACGTGCAGGAGGTCGAGAACTCGATAACCGGCTCCATCGAAATGCTGATCAAGAACCCGATCCTCATCATCTTCTATTTCGCCGCCTTGCTGGTGATCAGCTGGCAGATGACGGCTTTCACGATTCTGTTCGCCCCGGTGATGATGTGGGTGATGGGTGTCGTGGGCAAGAACCTGAAGAAAAAATCCCTTGAGGTCCAGCAGCTTTGGAGCGATGTGATGGCGCAGGTGGAGGAGACTCTCGGAGGTCTTCGCATCATCAAGGCGTTCATCGCCGAGAAGAAGATGTCCGAGCGGTTCGACAACGTCACCGAGGCGATGCGCAGGAAGAACAACCGCGTGACCATCCGCCAGTCTCTCGCCCACCCCATGAGCGAGTTTCTCGGAACAGTTCTGATCATGATAGTGCTGTGGTTCGGCGGAACGCTGATCCTTGGAGGCAAAGCGACCATCGACGCGCCCATATTCATTTATTATATGGTGATTCTCTACAGCATCATCAACCCTATCAAGGATTTCTCCAAAGCGGGGTACGCTATTCCGAAGGGAATGGCCTCTATGGAGAGGATCAACAAGATTCTGGACGCGGAGAACAACATCGTCGAATCCAATCAGCCAAAAGAACTGAAAGGGTTCAACGGCAATCTGTCTTTCAACCATGTGAACTTCCGCTATCCGGACGGGCATAGGATGATCCTTGACGATGTGAGCCTTGAGATTCCTAAAGGCAAGACCATCGCCATCGTCGGAGCTTCAGGAGCGGGAAAATCAACTCTTGTGGATCTCATCCCGAGATTCTACGATCCGACCGGGGGGGCGATCACGATCGACGGAACCGACATCAAGGATGTGAGAATCGCAGACCTCAGAAGCCTCATCGGCAATGTCAATCAGGAATCCATCTTGTTTAACGACACCATTTTCAACAACATAGCCTTCGGTGTGGAGAACGCCACGATGGAGAGTGTGATCGAGGCGGCGAAAATCGCCAACGCCCATGACTTCATCATGGAGAAAGACGGCGGCTACAATTTCAACATCGGAGACCGCGGCATCAAGCTTTCCGGCGGACAGAGACAGAGGATCAGCATCGCAAGGGCGATCCTGAAGAACCCTCCTATCCTGATTCTGGACGAGGCCACGGCATCGCTCGACACAGAGTCCGAGAAGATCGTGCAGGAGGCTCTGGACAGGCTGATGTCCACCAGAACCACAATCGCCATCGCCCACCGGCTCTCGACAATTCGCAACGCCGACGAGATCATCGTCATGGACGAGGGGCGCATCGTGGAAAGGGGCAGACACGAACAACTGTTGGAGTTGAACGGCTACTACAGGAAACTAAACGACATGCAGGCGCTTTAGCCTTCATGAATATATTCACGGATCATCATGAAAAACGTTGTCAGACAGATCAGGGTTCCCCTTATCGAGGGACTTGAAACGATGGACTTGCAGGAGCTTGACCTTGCGATGGAAAAGGGGGCTTCAAAATTCGCGGTCTGCGAGCGGAACTGGCCGAAGGATGCGCCTTACGCCCCGGACTGCAACGGTTCGATCGCCCGGACGCATACCCACCTGGCGGTGATTTTCCATGTCAGAGGACTTGACCTCCGCGCCACGGTCATGGAAGACAACGGACACAGTTGGGAAGACAGCTGCTGCGAGTTTTTCGTGACGGATCCGTACGACGGAACCTACTACAACTTCGAACTGACATGCATCGGTTCGCTGTTGGCTTCAAAACGTACCAGCAGGATCAACAAGACAATGCTTTCGCCAGCGCTTCTGGCAAGCGTGACAAGGCACAGCTCCCTCGACAGGAAAGAGGTCACGGTAAAGGACCGAATCTTCAGCTGGACAGTGGCCATGCTGATTCCGTTCGAGCTGATGGGATTGGACAGGGACAACCTTCCGGTCAGCCTGAGGGGCAATTTCTACAAATGCGGAGACCTCACGGAGCATCCTCACTACCTGAGCTGGAATCCGATCAAGACACCTAAGCCGGACTTCCACAGGCCGGAATTCTTCGGCGAGATAATTCTAAGATAAGGCGAGCCATGATGAAGAAAAGGAATCTTCTTACACTGTCTTTGTTCCTCATCTATCTGGGGGCCGTGGCCTACTGCTGCTTCGGACATTTCAGCGAATTGCCGGAGATGGGAAATGACACACTGTTCGGAATACCGACGGACAAGATCGTGCATTTCCTTATGTTCTTCCCGTTCCCGATACTGTGCTTCCTGACGTTCACAGGACGGACACAAAAGCCGTTGCACACAATGCTCGTTGTAGGCTGCGTCTTCACGACCGGCTGCATGATCGCCGCCGCGACCGAGATCGGGCAGTCCTTCACAGACTACAGAAGCGGCGACATCCTCGACTTCGCGGCAGACGCGACCGCCCTTGCGGTCTCCTCCATCATGGTTATGTTCATTGACCTGCACATAATAAAAAAACACAATAAACAGACATGTTCAAAAGATTCTTAACTGTCGTCTCGCTCGCAGCCGCCTTTTCCGCCGGCATGGATGCACAGTCTGTCAAAGACTTCAAGGATGCGGTAGATTCACTTCAGGCATGGCTTCCTGAAAGAACAAAGGTGGCCTGTCAAGTGAAAGCCACAAAGGTTGTCAGAAGAGGATACGGACTGGATTTCCATTTCACCCCGGCGATGGGTGATTTTCCATGGAGAGCGGAGGATGTCAAATGGCTGAGGGAAACGCTGAAAGACTTGATGCCTCAGTCGTGCTCCGACTATCACATCGGGAATCTGTTCGTTGGAAAGAACAAGCTTGAGTCATACGTCATGCCGGAAGTTGGCGGCGATGGAAAACCGATAGACAACAAATTCAGGACAAAGGACTTGCGCAATGTCCACCCGTTCGTCACAAGGGTAGATGAGCAAGACTTTGAGAAAGGGCTTACGGGGCGTAACATCGCCCTGTGGCAGAGCCACGGAAGGTATTTCGAGGAGAAGACCGACCGCTGGGAATGGCAGCGCGCCCCGGTGTTCCAGACGGTCGAGGACATGTACACACAGAGCTATGTCCTCCCGTTCCTTATTCCGATGCTTGAGAACGCCGGAGCCTACGTCATGACTCCTCGCGAGAGAGATCCGCAGACCTGCGAGGTGGTCGCCGATAATGACCCGGCTTTCGAGGAAGGCAGAGGCGAATCGGTAAGAATCGAAGGAAGATATTCAGAAACAGGGACTTGGTCGGATGCCGGAGTTGGATTTGCCGATGCCAAGGCGACATATTCTGGAATCGAGAACCCGTTCCTGATGGGCACCGCCCGCCAGGCCGAATGCGCCGAACACAGGAAGGACAAGGCGGCCGAGGCGCGTTGGACACCGGACATCCCCGAGCGTGGGGAATATTCAGTTTACATTTCTTACAAGACCCTTCCAAACAGTTCTCCGTGCGCCCACTACACAGTCAGGCATCTCAGCGGCGAAAGCGAATTCATCGTCAATCAGAAAATGGGCGGAGGCACATGGATATACCTTGGCACATTCGAGTTCGACAAAGGTCTCGACGGGTGCGTCATCCTTGACAACAAAGTGCCGGAAGGCTACAATGTCGCCAGAAACGCCATCATCACGGCGGACGCCGTGCGCTTCGGTGGCGGAATGGGAAAGATCGCAAGAGGCCGGAAAGAACTGCCTGTCAATGAATATACAACCTCAGGCATGCCTTCTTTCACTGAAGGAGCCTTCTATTGGATGCAGTGGGCCGGTGCTGACTCCACCATATTAAGCAAATACGAGGATGACTACACCTCCGACTACGGAAACCGTGGAGCATGGGTCGGCTGGATGTCCGGCGGCTCAAGGGCAAATCCTGACGCGGAGGGTCTGAATATTCCGATAGACCTTTCGTTCGCCTTCCACACGGACGCAGGTACCACGATGGATGACTCCATCATCGGAACCCTGTCCATCTACACCCTTATGTGCGACGGGAGCGACAAGTTCGCCAACGGCGAGGACAGGCTCCAGCAGAGGATGTACGCCGATTTCGTCCAAACTGAGATCGTCAATGACATCCGCAAGGGATTCAACCCGGACTGGAGCCGCAGAGGCCTTTGGGATCGTTCCTACAGCGAATCCCGCACGGCGACCGTTCCGGCAATGCTTCTGGAACTCCTGTCGCATCAGAATTTCGCCGACATGAAATTCGGTCTTGATCCGTCATTCAGGTTCACTGTCAGCAGGGCGATCTACAAAGGAATGCTGAAATACTTGAGCGCACGCTACGGGTGCTCCTACGCGGTCCAGCCGCTGCCAGTCAATTCTTTCTCGACATCTTTGGAAAAGGAAGGCAAGGTTCGTCTCAGCTGGAAAGCGACTGTGGATTCTCTTGAAGCCACGGCTGTGCCAACCGGATATATTCTCCAGACCCGTGTGGACAATGGAGCATTCGATTCCGGAAGGGTTCTGGACAAGGTGAAAATCTCAGGAGACGAGATTTCCGCCAAACTTTCCATAGTCCCGGGCCACATCTACAGCTACCGCATCATTGCCTTCAACGAAGGCGGAAAGAGTTTCCCTTCCGAGACCCTCAGTGTCGGCACACCTGAAGCCGGCAACGGCAAGAGCGTACTGGTCGTCAACAACTTCACAAGGGTTTCCGCCCCGGCATGGTTTGATTCTCAAGACTATGCCGGATTCAACGCCGAGCTTGACGCCGGAGTTCCTTACTGCAGGGAGATCAATTTCATCGGTCCACAGTACCAGTTCCGCCGCGAACTTCCGTGGATGGATGATGACAATCCGGGCTTCGGAGCCACCTGGACCGACGAGGCCGGAAAAGTCTTCGCCGGAAACACTTTTGATTACTGTGGAATACACGGTAAAGCCCTGATGGCCGCCGGCTACGCGTTCCATTCCGCCAGTGTCTCCGCCTTCTGCGATGACAGATCATCGGCTGAAAAAGACATGGCGGTTGACCTGATCTGCGGGAAACAGATCACCACGGTTGTGGGTACCGGACAGGTACCTGACAGGTATCAGGTCTTCCCCGCCGCACTCCAGAAAGCGCTTTCCTCCTACACTGATCGCGGAGGACACGTACTCGTCTCCGGAGCGAACATCGGTACGGACGTCTGGGATGAGATCTACCCCGTACACAAAGACAGCACTTTCACGGCCATGACAAAGGCCTTTGTGGAAAATACTCTGGGTTACAGATGGATGACTAACTACGCCAGCCGCAATGCGACGGTCTGCCCGAGGAACAATACCCTCCTGAAGCCGGATTCGGGAAAGTTCACTTTCCGGAAAGACCGCAATCCGATAATCTACAACGTAGAGACCCCTGACGGAATCATTCCGTCCTGCGACAAGGCACAGTCCTTCCTCCGCTACTCCGACACGAACATCTCAGCCGGAACATGCTTCGAGGGAAAGGGCTACAGGACTGTCTGCATCGGCTTCCCGATCGAGGTGATCACGGAGGAAAGCCAGATCGAAGACTTGATTAAAGACATCATGAAGTTTCTTGACAAATAACCAGTTATGACTCAAAGAGAATCCGAACTCATCGAACTCCTGCACAAGGAAGTCAAGCCAGCCTTAGGATGCACTGAACCGATCGCCGTAGCGCTGGCCGCGGCCAAAGCCATGGAAATCCTGAAAACTGCCGTTCCGGAACTCTCTGAACATGAACTTGACATTGAGGTAAGCGGGAATATTCTCAAGAACGGAATGGGGGTCGGAATCCCTGGAACCGGAATGGTCGGGCTATACATCGCCTCTGCCCTCGGGGCGGTCTGCGGAAGGAGCGAGTACGGCCTTGAGGTTCTCAAGGATTTGACAGACAATGATGTAGAGGCAGCCAAGGCTTTGGTGGATGCCGGCAAGGTGCGGATAAAGGTCGCCGACAGCCCAATACTTCTCTATGTCAAGGTCACTGTAAGATCAGAAGGACACAAGGCCTGGACCGTCATTGAGGACGATCACGACAGGGTTGTGGAGACAGGACTCGACACCTCGGTCTCAGACTTCCGGAAAGGTTGTGGCGGGAATACCGCTCCGGTAAAGAACACGTTGGACTATAACCTGAGCGTCAAGGAAATATATTCATTCGCCCAAAGCGCCTCCTTCGAGGACATCAAGTTCATTCTGGCGGACAGGGACCTGAATCTCGCTCTTGCCCATGAAGGTCTGAACGGCGACTACGGACTTAATGTCGGCAAGGCCATCAGGGAGAACCAGCAGGAGGTCTTCGGGGATGATTTCATCAGCTTCGCGATGGGAATGACCGCCGCGGCGTCTGACGCGCGGATGGCTGGATGCAAACTCCCGGCGATGAGCAATTCCGGCAGCGGGAACCAAGGAATCACGGTAAGCATGCCTGTGATAGCATACGCGCTTAAATACGACATCGATGACGAGAAACTGGCCAGAGCGTTGATCCTCAGTAATCTGGTTGCCATCCACATCAAGGGCTATCTTGGTAAACTGTCAGCCCTGTGCGGCTGCGTGATAGCCTCGACAGGATCCGCCTGCGGAATCGTGTTCCTGCGTGGAGGAAACTTCGGTCAGGTCTGCGCGGCGATCAAGAACATGATCGGCAACATCACCGGAATGGTCTGCGATGGAGCCAAGGTCGGATGTGCCATGAAAGTGGCCTCCGGAGTAGCCTGCGCCGTCCAGTCCTGTGTCCTGGCCCTAAGAGGCACCTGCATCAAGGAAACCGACGGCATCATCGACAAGGACATCGAGAAGACAATCAAGAATCTCGGCAGAATCGGCTCGCTTGGAATGCAATCCACCGATCACCTCATCCAGCAGATCATGCTGTGCAAAGAGTAGTTTAAGAATAAATCAAGCAGCGGGGCTACGTATAACATAATCCCGCCGCTCTGAAATCTTGCGCGGGGATATTCAAAAAAACGAGAAGATCTCTGTAAAGGCGTCAATGCTTCTTGAGCGATCCACGGCTGAATATATTCGAATAATTTATGAATTTTGTAAATATATTATTGTTTTTCATAAATTAATTAATATATTTGCAAAAGAAGCGGTGCGGAAATGACTCCGGCCGCATAACTAAAAACTAATAGAATAGATATGATTACCTGGTGGACATCACTTAGTACGGCGATGCAGGTTCTTTGGGCCATCACTCTCTCGGCGTCGCTGATTTTCGTCATTCAGACAGTCATGACATTCCTTGGAATGGGGGATCACGACACGGATTTCGACTTTGACACATCGGACGGGTCATTTGACACAGATCCTTCGATGAACCTCCTGACGTTCCGCAATCTGGTCAATTTCTGCCTCGGTTTCGGATGGACGGCAGTGCTGATGCACGATAAAATCCAGTCCAACGCGCTGCTGATCACCGTCTCAGTCATCGTGGGCGTGCTCCTGGTCACGGCCGTGATGTGGATTTTCAAATGGCTCAGCGGAATGCAGCAGACAGGAAACATCGACGTGCACAAGTCGGCTGTCGGATGCGAGGGCAAGGTTTACTTAACGGTCCCGGGTGAACGCAAGGGCGAAGGCAAGGTCCAGATCTCCATCAACAATGCCGTCCGAGAGTATGACGCCGTCACAGACGGGGAGACGATAAAGACCGGCACGGCCATCAAGGTCACGGAAGTCATCAATGACTACACTCTGCTGGTGGAAGAGATGACACCGACCATCATCTGATGAACCGGTACAACATGAATGATTCTAACCCTAACAAATATATTAAAGGAATACTATAAACCCAATAAACATTTTGAATATGGAACTATCTCTGATCCTTATCATCGTCGCTGTCATATTCGTGACATTTTCGGCGATCCTCAGGCGCTACCGCCGATGTCCTTCCGACAAGGTGATGGTCATCTACGGTAAGACCGGCAAGAACAAGAGCGGGTCGATCTCATCCGCTCGGTGCATACACGGAGGTGCGGCTTTCGTTTGGCCTGTGTTCCAGGACTATGCGTTCCTTGACCTCAAACCGATCTCCATCGAGTGCAACCTCACCAACGCACTTTCAAAGCAGAACATCCGTGTCGATGTGCCTTGCCGCTTCACCGTCGGCATCTCCACCGAGCCTGACAGCATGACAAACGCCGCCGAGAGACTTCTCGGACTCTCGATCGACAACATCCAGAGCATCGCCACCGACATCCTTTTCGGACAGCTCCGTCTGGTGATCGCCACCATGGAGATCGAGGAGATCAACTCCGACCGTGACAAGTTCCTTGTGGCCGTCAGCCAGAACGTGGAAGCCGAACTCCGCAAGATCGGCCTGAAGCTCATCAATGTGAACGTGACCGACATCCGCGACGAGTCCGGCTACATCGAGGCCCTCGGTAAGGAAGCCGCAGCGAAAGCCATCAACGACGCCAAGAAGAGCGTCGCCGAGCAGAACCGCTACGGTGAGATCGGCAAGGCCGAGGCCGACAGGGACAAGGACATCAGAATCGCCGAGACACAGAGGGACACCCGTATCAAGACCGCGGCGGCTAATGCGCTCGCCGTGCAGGGAGAGAACACCTCGAAGATCGACATCGCCAATTCCGATGCCTTGCGTCGCGAGAAAGAGGCCGAGGCCGCCCGCATAGCTGTGGCCGCCGAAAAGGTACAGGCCGCAAAAGCCCTCCAGGAGGCTTACCAGAGCGAGCGTGACGCCGAGCTTGCACGTGCCGAAAGGGAAAGGGCCACACAGCAGGCCAACATCGTCGTTCCGGCCCAGATCGACAAGGAGAAACTCATCATCGAGGCGGAGGCCGAGGCCGAGAAGGTACGCAGGATGGCGAAAGGAGAGGCAGACGCCATATTCGCCAAGATGGACGCCCAGGCCCGCGGTACACTTGAGATCCTGTCCAAGCAGGCTGAAGGTTTCAACGAGATGGTACGCGCAGCCGCAGGAGACCCTCAGAAGGCTGTTCTCATGCTCATCGCCGACAAACTTCCTGAACTCGTCAAGACTCAGGTCGAGGCGGTTAAGGGCATAAAGATCGACAAGGTGACCGTCTGGGACGGCAATGGTGAAGGGAAGAACGGCAAGACTTCGACCGCGAACTTCATCTCCGGTCTGATGGGATCCGTGCCTCCGCTCCAGGATCTGTTCAACATGGCCGGCATGAATCTGCCTGAATACCTCAAAGGCAAGGAAGCCAAGTCTGAGGAGCAGCCACGGAAAGAAACCGCTGAAGAATAATCACCATGCCGATAGTAGTAAATGTCGATGTGATGCTGGCCAGGCGGAAGATGACTTCCGCCGAGCTGGCTGACAAGATCGGACTCTCGACAGTCAATCTGTCGATTCTCAAGACCGGAAAGGCCAAGGGTGTCCGGTTCAGCACACTCGACGCACTCTGCAAGGCGTTGGACTGTCAGCCGGGAGATTTGCTTGAGTATAGCGGCGAGAATGCTGAATGAACATGATCAATATGAAAAGAACAATACTTCTGGCGGCCGCGCTGACGGCTGCCTTCTGCGTCGGAACAGATGTCTCGGCACAGAGAAAGGTCAAGAAAAGTCAACTGATTCTTGACGGTACAGTAGTGAATGTCAATCCATCGGCAAGGACATCGCCTGTCGAGGAGAAGTTGAAGACCAAAAATACTCCGGGGATTGAATATGCTCCCACAAGAATCGTTTATCTCTATCCAAAGGGACAAGGGGCGGGTCAGGGAATAGTCGAGGACGGCGTGGCCGTGACCCAAGGGCCGCTTGTTTCCAACGGCTTGGAAGGAGCTGAAGTGGCCGGAGGCTGGGGATTCATCTACAATGTGACGGACAGCGCGCGAATTGACATATTCATGCCTGAAAAACCTAACGGGCAGATGGTGATCGCTTGTCCGGGCGGCGGATATTCCGGAATTTCCACTTGGAATGAAGGGACATACGTGGCGAAATGGCTGAATGACAGAAACATTGCTTGCGCTGTGCTGAAATACCGTCTGCCAAACGGGCGTCGTCAAGTTCCGCTTCAGGATGTGCACAACGCTTTCCGTTACTGCAGACACCATTCAGAGGACTGGGGAATCAAGCAGATCGGAGTGATGGGGTTCTCGGCAGGAGGGCATCTTGCCAGCACGGCGGAGACGATGTACGTGGACTCCACGACAAGGCCGGACTTCGCGGTTCTGATCTACCCGGTCATACTCATGGACGAGAACGCCACACACAAGGGATCCGTGGACAATCTTCTCGGAAGCGAGGCTTCTTGGACAGACAGGGAAAACAAACCTTTCGACGAATGGTATGACGGGATGTCTGAATATGACGGGCTGAAGAGAATGTACACCACTTACCGTGATGTCACCCCTACCACCCCACCGACATTCATAGGCGTGAGCACCTACGACAAGACTGTACCGGTTGTCAGCTCCGTGAAGTTCTACCAGGCTCTTGTCAGGAACAAGGTTCCGGCCGAGTTCCACGTCTATCCTCAAGGAGGCCACGGTTGGGGATTCACGGATCTGAGCATCGGTCTTGACCCGAAAGTCTGCAAGGACAATCTCGGCTCATGCCGACCGGAGTTCTCGGCGGCTTTGGAAAGATGGCTCGGACAGCAACTGGAAAGCGTGAAAGGCAAGAAAGAGTCGCCGGAAGTCGCCCGGGAAGAGTTCACCCGCAAACCCGACAAAGTCGTCTATCTCTATCCGGAAGGTCAGAATGTTGATAAGGGAATCGAAGGTGTCACTCTCGGCCCGGGAGAGTCCAACGGCTGCACAAAGCCGGAGGAACTGACAAAGGACATGAATCTCAAGTTCACCGGTGACAGCGCGAGATTCGAGCTTTACCTGGCCAAGAATCCTAACGGGAAGATGGTCATCATCTGTCCTGGCGGAGCCTATTGGTTCACAGCCTACGTACACGAGGGACAATACGCCGCGGAATGGCTCAACAGTCAAGGCATAAGCGCAGCCGTCGTGAAATACAGGCTTCCTTACGGTCATTGGAACGTGCCGTTGAACGATGTGCAGAACGTGTTCCGCTACTGCCGTCATTACGCTCCGCAGTGGGGCGTGACGCAGATCGGCGTAATGGGATTCTCGGCCGGCGGACATCTCGCGGCCACAGCCTCGACCCAGTATGTTGACGCCCAGACAAGGCCTGATTTCTCCATTCTTGTCTATCCGGTGATCTCCTCCGAACCAGGAGTCGGTCACGAGGGCAGTTTCAACAACCTGATAGGAACGGAGAAAGGCTGGTACAGCAGAAAGGGCAAGGACTTTGAGACTTGGGACGAGGGCAAGAGGAAGTTCGAGGCTCTCAAGGAAAGATATTCATTGGACAAGCAGGTCAGCGCTGACACACCGAAGACATTCATCATCTTCAGTTCCAATGATTACGGTGTGCCTCCGGAGAACGAGATCCGCTACTTCAACGCGCTTGTGAAAAACGGCGTGCCTTGCGAGATGCATGCCTTCCCGGGCGGTGTCCACGGCTACGGCTTCAGAAACGTCAAGTACGGCAGCGACCCTATCCAGGAATATAGAAACGACTTCCTCGCCTCCATGGCCCGCTTCCTCAGGGAACTATAGCGGCAGCCGCTTCGACGCTTTGTCGTTTGCCGAACTTGCAGAAACGCCGAAAGCACAATAACACACAAAAAGAGCCATCCCCGATTTGAGGATGGCTCTTTTTAATTATCCCGAAACGGGAACATATTCATAAAGCTACTCAGTCTCGGTGGTTTCACCCGGCATCATGACGACCTCGACGAAGTTGCCGGAGTTGTAGAGTCTGGACGCGGCCTCGCGGATGCCTTCCTTGGTCAAACCATTGACAGCGGCCTCCCACTCTTTGTCGTAGTCGTAGCCGTTGCGGAAGTAGCGGAGCAAGTCTGACAGCCAGTAGGAGTTGTTGATCCGGCTCTCCGGAACGTTCTTCTTGAAATGCTCTATCGTTCTTGTGAACTGCTCGTCAGTCGGGCCTTCTTCGGCGAGTTTCCGGAATCCATCCTGAGCGAGGGTCCTGAGCTTCTCGGCAAGGGCAGGCTTACTGTTGAAGTAAATCTGAAGGAGGTACCTTCCGTTAGGATCCTTGCGGGCATTCGCAACCGTGGAAGCACCGTAGGTGCCGCCCTCGTCCTCGCGAAGAGTCTCCGTGTAGATCTGGTCGAGGATGTAGCTGACAGCACTGGCAAGAGTCTCGTCCTTGACGCTGAAAGGACGATAGTCGCTGTAAACCTGAAGAACGGTGGTCAGCGGAGTCTCCATCTTCTGATCGAAGACATCCACAACTTTACCCTTCACAAGCTGAGGCTGCACATCAGCCCACTTGGTTGCCTTCTTACCCTTAGGAAGAGATCCGACATATTTCTCAACCAGAGGTTTGAGGGTGTCAAGATCGACATCACCGACAATCACCATCGTGGCTCCGGCCGCATCGGCGAAGAGCTTGCGGTAGTTTTTCTCGATGGTCAGAAGGTTGGCCTTCTCAAGTTTCTCCATAGAAAGCACCTCATTTCTCGGGTTGTCGTTATAGAGAACCTTATTTAACTTTTTCTGGAAAGCAAAGTTAGGAGTGTTTACGAGGTTTGGTAGCACAGCCTTGATCTGAGCCATGGCGTTGTCATATTCCTCCTGATCGAAGCGAGGCTCGGTAAACTCAAGATAAAGAAGTTGAAAAGCGGTCTCCAGATCCTTTACGGAAGAGTTACCGGAAATTCCGTTATAAAGATCATCTATGAACGGATTGACACTGACCATCTTTCCGGAAAGCATCTTGGAAAGTTCAGTTCCTTTGAACTTGGACAGACCTTGCACGCTCTGGAAGACACCGTAAATGCTGCCGTCGAAGGAAGGCAGATCCTCCGTCGTGATAAGGCTTTCTCCACCGGCCTTGTAGAACGAGAACAAAATCTGATCCTTCTTGTACTCGGTAGGCAGGACAACGACCTTCACGCCATTGGAAAGGCTCCATTCCGTCGCACCATAAATGGTCTTGGAAGTCTTCTTTACCTTTCCGCCCTTCAATGCAGCCGGATCCATGAGCGGCTCGCTTGCCATCTCCTCGGCCGGAGCCTCGATCTCGGAATTCTTCACATCCTCGATGACCTGAAGCAACTGCTCCGGAGCAGGAGTGGCGATGCCATCCTTCTGCGGGCCGCTGTAGATGACAACGAGACTGTTCTCATCAGCGAACGCCTGTGCCATGACCTGATTCATAACCTGTGCGTTAAGTTGCGTCAGAATGGCCTTCACCAATTCAAGTCTGGTGGCCGGCTCCATATATGCATGGTTGTTGAAGAAGTTGTTAATCAGAGGATTGACGAACTCGCTGTTCTTTCTGGTCTCTGCGCTGTTGGCAGCCTTCTCATAAACGGCGATGATGTTGTCCTTGGCCCTGCCGACCTCGGCTTCCGTCAAACCGTATCTCTTCATTCTTTCAAGCTCTGTCACGAAAGCCTTGAATCCGCCAAGAATGTTGTCTTCCTTAAGACCGACATTGCCGTCAGCACCTTCAATGGCCTCGCAAAGCTTTCCGAAGCCGAAACTGCCATAGAGATACGGAGCGTCGGCCTTGGAGGTGATGTCGTCGAAACGCTCGCTCATAACTGACTGAACGACGCTCTCGATCAGGTCCATCATAAGACCGGCCGAAGTGGAATTCAGAGCCTCGGCCCTTGCCTCGCTCTCCCATACCATCTCAATGGATGACGAAGTCGTCTCCGGGTCGGTGAGCACAGCCACGCGAGGCTCCGTGAACTCCTTGAACCGGATCTTCTCCTTGGCTTTAGGGTTGACAGCGGCGGGAATGTCGGCGAATACCGTCTTGATCTTTTCCTCGACGGCATCCACGTCCACATCACCGACAACTATGACCGCCTGCATGTCAGGACGGTACCACGTCTGATAGAAGTTCACAAGGCTCTCCGGCCTGAAGGTCTCAAGGTTCTCCTTGCTTCCGATCAATGTGCATGTGGCGTACTTGGAGTCACCGTAGAGGTATGGCAGAGACTTCTCGAAAGTCCTCCAGCCGGCGTTCCTGCGGGAGCGTCTCTCCTCGATGATCACCGGACGCTCCTTGTCGATCTCGGCAGGATCGTTAGTGACAAAATGAGAGTAGTCGTGCAGAATCAGAAGACAGGTGTCCACAACCGATTCCCTCACCAAAGGAATATTATTGAGCATGTAGGTGGTCTGGTCTATGCCGGTTGCCGCATTGACATTGCCCCCGAAAGAGGCACCTATGCTCTGGAGCCAGTTAAGAATTCCTTTTCCCGGGAAGTTCTTCGTGCCATTGAAGCACATGTGCTCCAGAAAATGAGCGAGGCCATCCTGGTCAGGAGTCTCCTGGATCGCGCCGACATTCGTGGCGAGGTAGAATTCAGCCCTACCCGCCGGCTTGTCATTGTGTCTGATGTAATAGGTCAGACCGTTCTCCAGTTTGCCGACCCTGACCGCAGGGTCGTTCGGAAGCTGCTGCATCTGCGCCTGCGCGATGAACGCCGAAGCGGACAGCACAAAAGCCGAAACTGAAATCAAAAATTTTTTCATACTAATCTATATTTAGGATTATTACTATTCATCAATATACTCAAGGACATCTCCGGGCTGGCATCCCAAGGCCTTGCAGATGGCTTCCAAGGTGGTGAAGCGCACCGCTTTAGCCTTCCCTGTCTTAAGGATGGAAAGGTTGGCGGGAGTGATTCCTATTTTCTCGGCGAGAGTGGCGGAAGACATCTTCCTTTTCGCCAGCATGACATCGACATTGACTACTATAGGCATATCTTTCAATTATACAATGTGGCAAACTTACTTCAAAATATTCGTTATTCCAAATATAGTTTTTGTTTTTCGATAAATATTTATTGAATATGTCAACATAGGCGATAATTGAGGCAAAAAAACGTTATCTTTGTGAGTCGATGCGGCCAACCGCAATGGAACAACAGCAACAAAGCTGCAACGAAAAGTAAAAGGACAATGTTCGAGGATTTCAAACTGAGGGTCTTCATGGCCGTAGCCGAAAACGGCAGCTTCACCATAGCGGCGAAGACGCTTGGTGTCACCCAACCTGCCGTGAGCCAGAACATCGCCGAACTGGAAAGGAATATGGGAGCCGAGCTTTTCACCAGAAGCAGAGGTTCGGTGACCCTGACGGCGGCAGGAATCACTTTCAAGGAATATGCGGAAAAGATCCTGTACTGGTACTCCGCCGCAGGACGGATATTCGGTCCTGACGGAAAACTGACTGGCGCAAAGTCCGTAAGAATCGCGGCGGACGGGTTCATCGCCAGCCACGTTCTCCCTAAAGCGATTTCCAAGCTCTTGACTTTCAATCCTTCGTTGACATTCACGATTCACGGCAATTCTTCCGGCGAGGATTCTGACATAAGGATTTACGCCCAAAGGCACGTGGTAGAGCCATCGTTCGAGGACATAGGCACGTTAGCGTTCAGTGTGACGGCCACGGCGGTCTGCTCCAACCCGGCATATTCAAAAATCACGGATCTGAAAACCCTTCCGAGGAACATCAGACTTGCGGTTCTGGAGGCATATTCAGAGATTCTGCCCCTGGATTTGAAGACCCGCGTGGCGGTCGTTTCTGATTCCGCCGAGGCCATCGGGAGACTGGTGAAGGACTCACCTGACATCATCGGCCTGATTCCTCTTCCTGCCGCACCGCCCGAACTAATCCCGCTGCCAGTCACATTGCCTGAACTGGCTATAGATGTGCATCTTGAGGCCACAGATGGCACAAATCCCGTCGCCACCGCCCTGCGCCGCATCCTTTGTGACCGATATCCGGCTTATTGCTGACCGACGAAGTCCTGACATTATCAGAAGCTGTTTAAAAATAATTTCTCTTTTCGTTGACGCAAAGATCGGTATTTTTACCGCAGGAAGATGGCATATTTGGACACACTTATATATTGTCCGAGTCGGCTATGACAATTCTGTCTTATTGGCTTGCACTGATATACGAGCAATATTTAGCGAGCAAATTATCCAAAGGCAAATCACCTTTTTCGAAACGCTCCGCATCCAATGACAGTATTCGCTCACATACGGGTATTCTGTCTTTGTATGTCGCTATCAGATAAGGGATACCATCTTCCTCTTCTATATGGATGCCGGAAAAGAACCCGGTAATATCATCTGTGTCGTATATGATTGAATAACTCGGACGCTTGGCTCCAGGAATGTCTTCGCGCAGAATATCCTTGGTCATGAGGTCTTGTATGTCGCGAATGGCGGTATCCTTGGAACATTTGCCGAGTGAAGCCCAAGTCTTTGACGTTATCTTGGCCTCGCAACCATCAAGGAAAAGGTTAAGGATACCTGTCTGCCGTCGGCTTAACGCAACTCTTGAAGCCTTCTGCCAGAAGATGCTCTTGTTCAAAATTGTTCTAACCTCATTCACCGCCTCGTCAAGAGCTGTCGATAACGTGCCGGCATACCACAATATCCACTCCGTGATATCACCGTCGCCAAGCTGCGTCTTTTCCAAGATATCATAGTAATGGTTCTTGTCCTTGTTGATTTGTGAAGATATATTATAGAAACGGAACTCGCTTTGGTCGGTGCGAGCCAAAAGCATATTCGAAAGGATGCGTGCCAGTCGTCCATTCCCGTCCTCAAACGGATGAATGCATACGAACCAAAGATGCGCTACGGCAGAACGGACAATAGAGCTTATATCCTCTTCTTTGTTAAACCACTTAAGGAATTTGTCCATCTCCACCTCCACCCTCTCCGGGGCCGGGGTTATATAGCGCACTTTTTCTCTACCCAACATCCCGGAGACGATGTGTTCTTCATTGGTGCGGTATTTCCCGATTTCAATATGTGAGCCTTCGCTAAAGCCTGTCGGGAAAAAGGCGGCTTGCCATGCGCATAACTTTTCTTTTGTCAACGGCTGATTATAATGACCTACAGCATCAAGCATTACCGCGACAACGGAATCGACATAATGAGAAGGAGCAGTCTGCTTGACATTCTCAATACCAAGCTTTCTGGCTATAGACGAGCGCACTTCATCCATATTCAGACGGACACCTTCAATCTCAGACGAATACACCACGTCATACGTCAGGTTTTCAGCCATGGCCTTCAGCTTGTCATCTAATCCAAGTGAAGCAAGCCGACCATACAACAATCCTTGCTTACGGCTGACCTTTTCAAGAACAGTCGTAAGATCGGAAGCCTCCCATCTGAATGTCGTCCAATTATCTCTTTCGTGAATGTACATAAATCAATAAATCCATTATGCGGCATTAACCAAATAATAATGCCGCAATATTTGCGACAAAATTAGCGGTTTTTTATCGCATAACCGAATCCAAACAAGCGTTAAATGACACTGCGTATTATTCGTAGTCTGTCTTCATCACGTTTGTGACATCATTCAGTGACAGATACGGGCGTCAGAGCGAGGAGATCCGCGCGGACTCCGGATACGGCAGCGAGCGGAGTCCTCTCAGAGGCAAGCTGCAGCCGCACTCCGTACCATAAAAAAAAGAGGATGACCCTTTTGGTCACCCTCCTCTTGAAATCTTGTGATGCCTGATTACTCAGCCGGGTGGATGGCACCCATCGGGCAGGCGTCGGCGCAGGTGCCGCAGTCGATGCAGGCGTTCGGGTCGATGGTGTAAACGTCACCCTCGTGGATAGCGCCCTGAGGGCACTCGCCTGCGCATGTGCCGCAAGCTACGCAATCAGTTTCTGAAATCTTGTAAGCCATAATTCAAAATAAATAAAATTGTTATCATTTCTGTCAGTTTCCGGCGCGGCGGAAACAATATGCAAATATAAATCTTAAAATCACAATATCAAACCCCATAGCACAAAAACGATGAGGGCGATTCCTACTTTTATCGCCTTTGCCTTGAGGAAAGAGGATTTGCTGTCGGCCAGGAGCGGAAGCGAGGCGTGACCGTCCTGCACGATAGAATTGGCCAGAAGGACTGGGAACGGAATAACTCCGCCGGCGAACAAGGTCACAAACACAAGATGTGGTCCGGACTCCGGAATCAAGCCGACGACGATGGCCAGCAGGATCATAAGGGCGGTGTTGTCGCTGACCCAAGCCGAAATGTCGATGAAGTTGAACAGGAAACCAATGACCATAAGCACTCCGTAAGTCCAAAGGAATATGCTCGGAAGGTGCTTGCGGACAATATGTTTCCATAGATGCTCCTGCACAAAATGGTCGGAGGCGAAGAGCAGAGTACCCAACACGGCAAGACTCAGCGCACCGAAGAGCCAGAAAGTCCACTCTTCATTGAAAACCTCAAGCCCCTCGGCTTCACCTCCTTCCTCAAGAAACCCAAGCAGCAGGGCGGCTATGAATATCACGACCCCGATGAACATGAATATTCTTGTCCTGCCAAAATGTCTTCCCTCCTTATGATTATGTCCCTCATGATGCTCACACCCGTCACCGTGAAGTTCAAAAGAATCCTCAAGACGGGTTGGCAACGGTTTGTCTTTCGAGGAGAACCGGTCGATAAGCAGACCGGTCACGATGGCAAGCGCGAAAAGAACCAGGAACAGCATCGCGGCCTTGCCAGGAAACATCGCCAGCATCATGAACGACTCATCCCCGGCCGTGGCGATCATCATCGCCACCAACGCCCCGAAACTCAGCATCCGGTGCGTGTAAAGCGACACGGCGGCGAAGCCCCCGACGCATCCCGGAACCGAGCCAAGTAAAGCAGACACAAGCACTTGAGCAAAGCCTGATTTCTTGAGGGACCTGAATATCCTGCCGTCCGACTCCACGTTGAACGACTCGATTATCATCATCATGACGACAACCAAGCCGGAAATCAACACCGAACCTCTCAATGCATCAATTAAAACGGAAACTATCATAGCCTGCTACGCGGTCACCCAACCGGTAAGATAAAGATTGATGATCGGGCGAAGAGGTGAGTTAGTGGTCAAAGTCAGGATCACCAGACACTCCCCCGCCGGGAATCCTTTCGTGTCAAACGTCACCTTCAACTCTCCCTTTTCTCCGGCCGGAACGTCGGTGAAAGGCAGAACGCTGACGTGCGAACTCTCGGAATCCACCTTATATATTCGGAAAAAAGACTTGCCTTTGTTGGTGAACGTGAACCTACAGTCCACATTCGTTCCGGCCTTGACCTTGCCGAAAGAAAAGGTACTCTCGTCAGCCATCGGATTCGGACCGTCATTCCGTTCCTTTTCTGTCAGGTCAGAAAAATTCTCCTTGGTGCGCATGAATATTCCTATCCGGCTCTTCCCCGCTCCAAGTTCCGGGTTCGGATCCGCGACAATGGCCTCGGTTCCGGCGGCGGCAGGTTCTTCTTCAGACGATGACGACGTCACAGCCTTGTACTGACGTCCGTCAACAAGCGGCGTGGCATAGTAGTAATTCTTCCCCCAATGCCGCCTGTCAGCGGTCACTGTGTAAGAGATCTTTGCCGTGGAATTAGCGGGGACGGGGTTGGGAGAGATCTTGACCGACAATCCATCACTGACATCGGAGAACTCTACCGTGACCGGCTGCTTACCAAGGTTGGCGACAGTCACAGTTCCGCTCTTCTGCTGCCCCTGGGAAAGATTGCCGCCTTTGATATCCACCTTCTTGAAGGCCAGATTCCCGAAACGGATCGGATAAAGTTCATCCAAAGAAAGCTGCTTGTCGTGGCTCACTCCCCTCAACCTCAGGATGACAGGCTGCTTCAAGCCTGAGAAATATGCGGTCAGGGACTTGTCGAAAGGATAACCTTTCTCATCGTTCTTGAAAGTGGCCTTGATGGTTCCGGCTTCCCCCGGGGCAATCGGTTTCCTGGTCCATTCGACATTGGTGCAGCCGCATGAAGACACGACATTGTAGATCAGCAACGGTTTGTCACCCAAGTTCTTGGCAGAAAACGTGGCGGTCACCGGCCCGTCTGACACCAGAATGTCTCCGAAATCGTGCACGGTCTTGTCCAACCGGACGACTCCGCCGAATGTGTTGTCCTTGCCCGACCCTTGGGCGGCGATCAGGCCGCTGGCGGACACAAGCAGAAGCAGCGTGGCGGCGATATGTTTGAATATGTTCATAAAACAGCATTTTTAGAATATGCCTGAAGCACCTTCGACAGAAAAACTTTTCAGACAAACAATATTCAAGGAACACAAATTCCTTTCCGAACGCAAATTTACCACTTTAAAGATACTTTTTCAAATCACACGTAAATTTTGTAAATTTGTACGATTATGCGATTAGATTAGATGGCGAACATAGAACAGAATTACGACTACACTGACGACAACATAAAGACTCTGGAAGGTGTCGAACACATCCGGAGGCGTCCGGGAATGTACATCGGAAGACTCGGAAACGGATCCAACCCCGGGGATGGCATCTACGTGCTCCTCAAGGAGATCGTGGACAACTGCATCGACGAATTCTCCGCAGGATTCGGCAAACAGGTCATCATCAAGATCGAGGACAGACAGGTGACGGTGAGAGACTTCGGACGAGGAATCCCGCTTAACTCCGTCATCAAGGCCACGAGCCAGCTGAACACCGGAGGAAAGTTCGATGACAAGGCCTTCAAGAAGTCCGTGGGGTTGAACGGTGTCGGTACCAAGGCGGTGAACGCCCTGTCCGAGAAATTCTACGTGGAATCGTTCAGAAACGGGGAGAGTTCCTGGGCCAGCTATGAACGCGGAGTGCTTGTGGACAGTGGCAGGAAGGAGAACGTCAGCGAGAAGAACGGCACGCTGGTGATCTTCACACCGGACAGCACTATGTTCGGAGGATTCGAATTCCATGCGGACTATGTGGAGACAATGGTCAAGAACTACTCCTACCTTAAAAAAGGCCTTGCCCTTGTCCTGAACGGTGTGACCTACAAGTCAGAGAACGGTCTGCTGGATCTCGTGAAAGAGTCAATCTCGGAGACTCCGCTTTATGAGCCTGTCCATCTTGTCGGCGAGGATGTGGAGGTCGTGCTGACCCACGGCAACTCCTACGGGGAAAACATAGCCTCGTTCGTCAACGGACAGAACACCCGTGACGGAGGAACGCATCTGGCAGCCTTCAGGGAGGCCATCGCAAAGACCCTCAAGGAGTTCTTCAAGAAGAATTACGCACCGGAGGACTGCCGCCAAGGCATAATCGGAGCCATCAGCATCCAGATCCAGGAACCGAACTTCGAGGGTCAGACCAAGACCAAGCTCGGTTCGACCTACATGTGGGAGAAGGAGAAGACCGATGAAAACGGCAAGAAGGTGCAAAACCCGGACGGCTCCATCGAGATTGACCGCGGGCCTACCATCCGCTCGTATGTCAACGACTTCATAGCCAGAAATCTGGACAACTACCTGCGCATCCACAAGGACATCGTCCCCGTCATCGAGAACAAGATCAAGGAGTCGCAGGCGGAGCGCGAAGAGATTGCCGGAATCCAGAAGAAGACACGCGAGAGAAACAAGAAGGCGAATGTCTATAACCGCAAGCTGCGCGACTGCCGTTTCCATTACGGTGACAAGCTGCCTAAGGACAAGCAGGATCTCGGGGAACTCACGAGCATATTCATCACTGAGGGAGACTCGGCAAGCGGAACCATCACCAAAGTGAGAAAAGCCGAATACCAGGCCGTCTTCAGTCTGCGGGGAAAGCCTATCAACTGCTACAAGGAAAGCCACAAGAAAGTGGCCGAGAATGAAGAACTGAACCTGCTGATCTCAGCCCTCGGAGTAGAAGACGACCTCGACAACCTGCGCTACAACAACATCATCGTGGCGACCGATGCCGATGATGACGGGATGCACATCAGAATGCTCGTGCTGACCTTCTTCATGAAATATTACCCGGATCTCATCAGACGCGGACACGTGCATATTCTTCAGACCCCTCTTTTCAGAGTGGCGAACAAGAAAGAGAGGCGCTACTGCTATTCTCAGGAAGAGAAGGAGGCCGCCGTCAAGGAACTGAAAACCTCCGTGCAGATTACCAGGTTCAAGGGTCTGGGAGAGATTTCTTCGGATGAGTTCGTGGATTTCATCGGAGAGGACATGAGGCTTGACCTCGTGAAGTTGTCCGATGAGGAGTCCATCGCGGACATCATGGAGTTCTACATGGGCGACAACACGATAGACCGTCAGAACTTCATCCGCGCGAACCTGCGCTCCGAAGAGGAACTTGAAGACGTAAACATCTAATATTCAAAGAATATGTCACGCTGGGCAAAATTTTGCGGCTGGTTGCTGAAAAAAATGGGCTGGACGACGGTCGGCAGCCCGGCACCGGAAAACAAATGCATCATTCTCGGGGTGCCTCACACATCTGTGTGGGACTTTGTCATCTCCTATCTTTTCTACACGCAGTTTGACCGGACGGCGCATGTCATGATAAAGAAAGAGTTTTTCTTCTGGCCGGTCGGGGTGTTCCTCCGCAAGGTCGGCTGCATCCCTGTCGACAGGGGCAGCGCGGCCGCCATGGTCAAGAGCCTTATAGAAGAGATGGAGAAAGAAGACCGGTTCCACCTTGCCATCGCTCCCGAAGGGACCAGAAAGCCGGTGAAAAAATGGAAGACCGGCTACCACCTGATCGCCAGAGAGGTAGGATGCCCGGTTTACATGGGCTACTTCGACTGGAGGAGCAAACGTGTCGGCATCGGCGAGAAAGTCGAACTGACAGACGATGCAAGAGCGGACACCGACAGAATCCAGGCGATCTACGAAACCATGCACTTTGAGGGCAAACACCCGGAAGGCTACATCACTCATTAAAAAAGACGAATCATGCCGATTTTCAGCCAAAGCAGGGAGAACTATGTAACAACCCTTGCCAAGCTATTTGAATATGCCACCGACAACTACGCCAAGAGGCCGCTGTCACGCTTCGTGGAAGGAGGTCAGGAATATACCTACGAAAGCTTCAAGCACACCTGTCTGGAGCTTTCCCACAGATTCAACCGATTCGGAATCAGCGCGAGAGACAAAGTGGCTATCCTTTCCGGGAATATGCCCAACTGGACTGTGGCGATGTTCTCATGCGTGCCGTTCGGGCGTGTGACCGTCCCGATCCTCCCGGACTCTTCCGAAAGCGAGGTCACCAACATCCTCAACCATTCGGAATGCAAGGCCATCTTCGTGTCCAAGAAACAGCTCGGAAAACTGAGTCAGGAAATCATCGACAAGCTGACGCTCGTGATTGACATCGAGACATTCGAGCTAATCAAGAAGGATGACAGGGCGTTCACCTGCGAAGGACACGGAGTCGATCCCCAGGCCGATGACCTGGCCTCTATCATCTACACTTCAGGGACTTCCGGCAAGGCAAAAGGCGTGATGCTCAGCCACCGCAACTTCTGCCAGAACATCATCGCCGCCTACCACGCCCAGAAAGCCGGAAAGCGGGACCGTTGGCTCTCGATCCTTCCGATGTCTCACACCTACGAGATGGCGTTCAGCGTGCTCTACCCGCTGTTTGTCGGAGGCTGCGTCTATTATATTCAGAAACCGCCTACTCCGAGCATCCTGATGCATGCGATGAAAAAGATCCGCCCGACAATCATGTGCGCCGTGCCGCTGATTATCGAGAAGGTCTATAAGAGCAGTGTCGTACCTACAATCCACAAGAGCCGTATCCTTTCATGGATGGAAGAACACACGCCGCGGATTTTGTACTGGATGGTAGGGAAGAAACTTTACAAGAAATTCGGCGGCAAGCTGAAATTCTTCGGAATCGGCGGTTCTAAACTCGACTCGACCGTGGAGGATTTCCTCAACAAGGCCGGATTTCCTTACGCCATCGGCTACGGTCTGACCGAGACCGCCCCACTGATCACAAACGCCTGCGTGGGCAAGACCGTGGTCGGCTCCATCGGCGTGCCGGCCTACAATGTGGAAGTCAAACTTCAGAACGTGAACCCGAAGACCGGCGAGGGCGAGATTGTCGCTAAAGGTGACAACGTGATGCTTGGCTACTACCGCGATCCGGAAAGGACCCGCTCGGTGCTCACTGACGATGGTTGGTTCCGCACCAACGACCTTGCGAGCAAGGATTCCAAGGGACGCTACTTCATCAAGGGAAGGCTCGGGAACATGATAGTCGGACCTTCCGGGGAAAACATCTATCCTGAGGAGATCGAGCAGGTAATCAACACCTTCTCCGGGGTGAATGAGTCTCTCGTGGTCGAGAGGAACGGCAAGCTGGTCGCGCTTGTCAAGTTCGATGACAACGTGCTGGACTGGAACCAGGAGCGTGAGGACAAATTCTTCGATAACCTCCAGTCAATGAAGGATGCGGTTCTTGAATATGTCAACAAGCACGTCAGCAAGCAGTCCAAGATCGGCGAGGTCGAGGCGATGAAGGACAACTTCGAGAAGACGGCCACACAGAAGATCCGCCGGTTCAAGTACAAGGAAAAGCAATCTGACGAAGACTCTCAGCCTTCCAGATAGCCACGACTTGTATTACATCCGTTAGCTCCCAAGACGTTGGACGAGGTAAAGGACGGCGACGGCAAGGCCGATGATGACGGAAAGCCGGAAGGATTATGAACAGTACCGAAAGTGCGCTCAAGTTCATCTGTCTATCAAGACACTTTTGATTCTCTTGAATATGTCGGTGTTCTCCATCACGCCGCTGAACTTCCATGAGGACGCACCATAAGCGTACAGGAGTACAGGCACGGCGGTGTGGCCTGTCGTAGAGTATTTGACTCCAAGCCCGCTCTCCCCTTTCGTGAAATCCTTGCTGCCTGGAACAAGGGTGATTCCACCCGTCTCATGATCGGCGGTGACAATGACAAGGGTTCCCTTGTGGGTGTCGGCGTAGTCAAACGCGGCATTGACAACCTTGTCGAACTCCTCCATCCACCAAAGCAGCTCCTCTGTGTTGTTGGCGTGGGCGGCATAGTCAATAAGCGAACCCTCGATCATCGTGAAAAAGCCCTTTTTGTTTTTTTCAAGGAGACTGAAAGTGTGCCCTGCAAGGTCCTGCAGAAGATTCGAGTCCATCTCTGTCGCCGTGACCCTACCCTCTTGATCAAGAAGCCCGAGAACAGGAGTTCCCTGCGTCGCATAGAAGTCCTCAGGAGTCTCCACATAGGTGAATCCGGCATCCTTCGCCTTGCCAATAAGGTTCTCGTCCGTGTACTTCTTCTCCGTGAAATACTTACGGCCACCTCCCAGGATCACGTCCGGCTTGAAGGCGATCAAATCCTCCGCGATTTGCATCTTGTCATTACGATTGGCGACATGGGCATAGAATCCTCCTGGCGTGGCGTCCAGCACATAAGAGGTCGCGATGATTCCGGTTGAGAGTCCCTTATCCTTGGCAAGTTTGGCGATGCTGGAAGGTTTTGTGCTGTCAGGCAGCATTCCCAACATCCCGTTGTTGGTCTTGTTGCCGGTGGCGATCGCCGTCGAGGCGGCGGCGGAATCGGTTGTTCTGCTGTTCGCCGAATATGTCTTCACCACGCCGGTGTACTGAGCCCTGTCGAAACATGTCGGGGCATAGTCCTGACTAATCATCCACGAGGCGGCCGCGGCCAGCCCCATTCCGTCCCCGATAATCAAAATTACATTCTTAACCTTTTCATCCTTCGGGGTTTTGTCCTTTGCTCCCACTGGGGCGACAAGAATGGCCGCCAACAAAACAAATGCGATTGTCTTTTTCATTACAGTTTTTCTTTCATGCAAAGTTAAGTTAAATTCGGCAATATTCGTAAATTTGTCCTATTATGGCAAATGGCAGACTCTATCTGATTCCTTCCCCTCTTGGGGAATATGATCCCGCGGAGGTCATTCCGCAGCCGGTGCTTGACAGGCTCAAGAGCATCCGGAAATATGTTGTGGAAGAGACGCGCACCGTGCGTCGGTATCTTTCCTCGGCAGGCCTGAGAGGACACATCGGAGAACTTGAGCTTCGGGAACTCAACGAGCACTCCTCCGCAAAAGATGTGGAGGCTCTTCTGGACATGTTCTCGGCTCCGGACGGTACGCCGACCGATGTGGGGTTGATTTCCGAGGCCGGCCTTCCGGCTGTGGCGGATCCTGGAGCCCAGTTGGTGGCGCTCTGTCATAGTCATGGGATCCAGGTCGTTCCGTTGGTCGGGCCGTCCTCGCTGATGCTGGCGCTGATGGGTTCGGGACTCAACGGGCAGAGTTTCGCGTTCTGCGGGTATCTGCCGGTGAAGACCGAAGATCGACGAAAAGAGATCAGGGAGATCGAGAGGCGTTCCGCACAGCTGCACCAGACGGAGATGTTCATAGAGACCCCGTACCGGAACGATTCGATGCTCTCCGACCTGCTTACCACGCTACAACCCGGGACAAGGCTTTGCATCGCCGCCGACATCACACTGCCTGACGAGACGATCCTTACGAAAAGCGTCAAGGAATGGAAGCGGTCGCCTATCACCATCGGGAAGCGGCCATGCGTTTTCCTGCTGCTGGCCTGAAGGTCACTTACAGATGAATTTACGAAATATGAGCTACAACGGAATAATAGAACTTGAAGGGATGGAGTTCCACGCCTTTCACGGGTGTCTGGAGAAAGAGCGGAAGGAAGGCAACACATTCGTGGTGGATTTCCATGCCGAGACTGAAATGAAAAAGGCGGTGAAGACCGATCAGCTCAACAAGACCATTGACTATGGAAGGATCTACGACATAGTGGCGGAACAGATGGCCATCCCGTCCAACCTGCTGGAAAATGTGGCGGGAAGGATTCTGGAAGCTATAAGTAAAGAATTCAAAGAGATACGATTTTGCAAGGTAAGGGTTTCAAAGAAAAACCCGCCTGTTAACGGGAACTGCGCATGGTCCAGAGTGACTGTCATGTACGGTGAGCCAATATGGAAATTTTAGGATGACGATAGCGTTTTTGACACTCGGCTGCAAGCTGAACTACGCCGAGACTTCGACTTACGAGAGGGGATTCGCGGCGAACGGTCTCACGGTTGTGCCGTGGGAGGACAAGGCGGATGTATATCTCATCAACACTTGCTCTGTCACAGAAAGGGCTGAGAAGAAGTGCAGGAATGTGATCCGGAAGATGCACCGCACCTCACCGGAGGCAAGGATCATCGTGACAGGCTGCTACGCCGAGCTTCGCCGGAATGATTTGATGACCATCGAGGGTGTCGCTCTCGTGTTCGGCGCCAAGGAGAAGTCACGGGTGGT
Source organism: Bacteroidaceae bacterium (assembly GCA_963642795.1). Classification (GTDB taxonomy): domain Bacteria; phylum Bacteroidota; class Bacteroidia; order Bacteroidales; family UBA932; genus Cryptobacteroides. Next base: position 23,842 of record CAVIHT010000007.1, on the reverse strand, counting down.
TCCGGAGACTATGAATCTTATTCGTAATGCTTCCGGCGACGGACACATCACAACGGAGAAGCCGATGAGCGCGGCGGAGTACAAGAGAATCTCAAAGGAGACGATGCCTGCGTTCTCTTCGGAGGAGAGAACGAGGTCGTTCCTCAAGGTGCAGGACGGATGCAACAACTTCTGCGCCTACTGCACTGTGCCTTACGCAAGGGGAAATTCAAGGAACATCCCGATTTCAGAGGTGCTGGAGCAGGCACGGAAGATAGCCGGGTCCGGGATCAAGGAGATAGTCATCACTGGGGTCAACACCGGAGACTTCGGCAGGACGACAGGTGAAAGTTTCCTCGACCTGCTGAAACGCCTGAACGATGTGGACGGAATCGAACGCTACCGCATCTCGTCCATCGAACCGAACCTAATCACCGAAGACATCATCGATTGGATAGCCTCGGGGACAAAGTTCCAGCCACACTTTCATATTCCTTTGCAGTCCGGATCGGACACGATTCTGAAAAGAGTCGGACGCCGTTACACGACGGAGTTCTTCGCCGACAGGATCGACTACATCCGCTCAGTGATGGATCCGCGGCCTGAAGAGACCGTGAAGCCATTCGTGTTTTTCGGCATAGATGTCATCGCGGGTCTGCCCGGAGAGACGGACGACCTGTTCGAACAGACATATTCATTCCTCCGGGACCGAGTCAGGCCGGCGTTCATCCACGTGTTCCCATATTCCCGCCGCCCGGGAACTGTGGCCGCCGGATGGAAGGATCAGGTCAAGGATTCCGTGAAGACGGAACGGGTGGCGAGGCTGGAGGCCCTCTGCGAAGAGCTGCATTCGGAATTTGTCGCAAGGAACCGCGGGAGACGCTCGCAGGTGCTTTGGGAATCCGATGTCAAAGGCGGTCTCATGGGAGGCTACACCGGCAACTACATCCGTGTCGAGAGGCCTTACGACCCGGATCTTGTGAATATGGTCGAGGACATCACGATCTGACGGATGGTTTTAATTTCAAGCGACTTACAAATGAATATCATGGACAAGGCAAGGCTTACTTTTCTTGGCACCGGAACCTCACAGGGCGTTCCGATCATCGGCTGCAAATGCGATGTGTGCAAATCCCCTGACGCGAAGGACAAGCGGTTCCGCTCCTCGGTGTTCGTCGAATATGGAGGGTTGAACATCCTTGTGGACGCCGGACCTGATTTCAGAATGCAGATGCTCGCCCACGACCTTTGCCACCTTGACGCCATACTGCTGACACACAACCACAAGGATCACACCGGCGGCCTTGACGATGTGCGGTCGCTCAACTACATCGACAAGCGCGCCGCCGAAATCTACTGCGAACGGAATGTCCTCGATGAGCTGATAAAGGAATATCCCTACGTTTTCGCTTTTCCGAAATATCCAGGGGCACCGGAGTGGCACATTCATGTGATCGACGAGAATCCGTTTCTGGTCTATCCGAACGCCAAGGACATGGAACTCGTGTGGGTGCATGACGTCGGCTACCATTACCGGACGCCTGAAGGAAGACTGATTCCGACCGGACGCAAGCTGGAGGACATCATTGACAAGGCGGATACCTCCTCGATGTCAGCCCCCGCCGGCGGCGTGGAGATCATCCCTATCCGCGGGCTGCACGACAGGCTTCCGGTTCTCGGATTCCGTTTCGGGGACATCGCCTACATAACTGACATGAGTTCTCTCCCGGAAAGTGAATATGCAAAGCTTGCCGGACTCAAGCACGTGACCCTCAACACGGTAGGCTACAAGAAGCATCACTCGCATTTCAGCCTCGACGAAGCCCTTGAGATCGCCGGCCGGATCGGTGCCGGACACACATGGCTGACACACCTGTCCCACACCTTCCCAAGGCATGACCGGTTCAGCGAAGACCTTGAAGCCCTTTGCCAAGAACGCCACATCAATTCCATCGTCCGTCCCGCCTACGACGGCCTTGTCATCGAGTAAATACCGTACATCGGAACGTCACCGTCGTCAATGAGTCCGCGAAGGATTTCAAGATAGTCGGGAGAATAGTTCTTTGAGGGATTGTCGAACTCTGCGACAATCTCTTCAAGGGAATATTTCCCATCCTTGCCGTTGATATATTCAATCAGCTTCCTCCTTGTCATCTGTTGGAGAGTACGTGGTGGTACGGTCGCTTCGACAGGCTCGGAAGCCGGCTCTTCCGCAGACTCCGGAATCGGCGTGGCAATGCGCCTGGCACGGCAGACATCACAGGTGCCGCAGTCGGTGGTCTCGGTCTGGCCGAAATAGCGGAGAAGATAACGGGAACGACACTCGGAAGTCTCGCTTACATATTCAAGCATCGCGGCGCCGCGGTCGTGGTACGTTCCTTTCAGCATCGCATGGCGGGACGGCATCAGGTTGACGTTGCCGGGACGCAGCCGATCATGATGGAGTACGACCACATCGGAATGATCCGTCGGCACATAGCTTATGATATGGGCAAGCGACAGGCCATAAAGCGACTGCCGAAGCTGCGGGACGGTCTGACCGGCGCGGCGGGCGACATACTCCTCATCAATCCGCTGCAGGAATGAGAATATCCCCGTGTAGCTCCGCATCAGAGCCTCCAGGACCGCCGCCTGTCCCCTATCCGCCAACTCTATGTCGTAGAGAGCCTTACGATCTACATTGATCCTCACCTTCGTCGGAATGTCAACTTCTTCTGAATATGTCAGATGCTCCGTCCGCTCAAGGTATTTGAGCGCATAGAACGCCGGAGCCCGCTGAAGGCCGAACCGCTTACAGAAATCCTCGATCCTGAACTTCAGCTGCCTCCCGATTCCGCAGTCGTATGGAATCTCGAAGAACACATGAAGTTTCTGGTATATGTCTTCGATATATTCAAGCGAGGGGAAGGAGACATCTTCTATCTGTTTGGCTCTCCGCACATCCACCCCGTTCCAAAGCTGCACCGCAAACGAGCGTTTGCCGTCCCGCCCCGCGCGGCCTGCCTCCTGGAAATACGCTTCCGGACTCTCCGGGAGGTCATAATGCACCACGAAACGCACATCAGGTTTGTCTATGCCCATGCCGAAGGCGTTGGTGCAGACCATCACCCTGACCGCCCCGCTCTTCCATGCGGCTTGTCGCTCCGCCCTCGCCTGAGCGTCCAGCCCCGCATGGTAGAAAGACGCCGACACCCCCTGCGCCTGAAGGAATGAGGAAAGCTCCTCGCATTTGCGTCGGTTGCGGGCATAGACAATTCCTGTTCCTGGCACGCCGTTACAGATGTTCAGGATCTGTGAATATTTATCCTCAACCTGACGGACTATGTAACTTAGGTTAGGCCTCTCGAAACCGCTCTTGAGCAAGAGTTTCTCCTTGAAGCCAAGTCGCTCCATAATGTCTTGAGCCACCGTCGGTGTCGCCGTTGCGGTCAGTGCGATGACGGGAGCGTCCAGTTTTTCCCTTATTCCGCCGATTTTCAGATAGTCCGGCCTGAAATCATACCCCCATTGTGAGATGCAGTGAGCCTCATCGACCACGATGAAACTCACATCAAGCACATTGATGTAAGACTGAAATAATTGGGTTCCAAGTCTTTCCGGGGACAGATAGAGGAACTTGTAATCCCCGTAGGCAGCATTGTTCAAGGCCAGATCGACCTCGTGCCGACTCATTCCGGCGTGGATCGCCAGAGCTCGGACACCCCTGTCATTCAGGTTCTGCACCTGATCCTTCATCAAGGCTATCAACGGAGTGACAACCAATGTTATTCCGTCCTTTATCAGACCCGGGACCTGAAAGCAAACCGATTTGCCACCGCCCGTAGGCATGATGGCCAGTACATCCTTCCCTTCCAAGGCGGCGGTGATGATCTCTTCCTGCATCGGACGAAAGCCATCATAGCCCCAATATTCTTTCAACACTTCTGACGGTGACATATTTTTTCAGAATATTCGTTAAACCGTTTTACCACAACATATTGCGTCACCAGGTGGCAAACTATTTGCAGTTGTGGTCGCCGGCGGAAGCAAATGTACGAAATTAATCGTTCACTCATTTGAGTAATGACTAAAATTTCCGTAAATTTGCGGCGCTTTTGAGAGAATAAGTTTAACTTAATAAAACACATTTACTATGCCTAAGATGGATTTAAGCAAGTACGGAATCAAGAATGTGAAGGAAGTCCTTTACAATCCGACTTACGAGGTTCTCTACAATGAGGAGACAAAGCCTGAGCTGGAGGGCTACGAGAAAGGTCAGGTGACCGAGCTCGGCGCCATCAACGTCATGACCGGTATCTACACAGGACGTTCCCCTAAGGATAAGTACATCGTTATGGACAAGAACTCAAAGGACACCGTCTGGTGGAACACTCCTGAGTACCCTAACGACAACCATCCTATGACCGAGAAGGTTTGGAAAGTCGTAAAGAAGACCGCCCAGCAGGAGCTCTCCGGAAAGAGACTCTTCGTCGTCGATGGATTCTGCGGAACACACAAGGACACCCGCATGAAGGTCCGCTTCATCATGGAGGTCGCATGGCAGGCCCACTTCGTGACCAACATGTTCATCCGTCCGAAGAATCAAGAAGAGTTCGACCTTGAGCCTGATTTCGTTGTTTACTGCGCTTCAAAGGCTAAAGTCGCCAACTTCGAGGAGCTCGGACTCCGCAGCGACACCTGCGTGGCTTTCAACGTCTCCAGCAAGGAGCAGGTCATCCTCAACACATGGTACGGCGGTGAGATGAAGAAGGGTATGTTCTCAATGATGAACTACTACCTCCCTCTCAAGGGCATCGCTGCAATGCACTGCTCAGCCAACACCGACATGAACGGCGAGAACACAGCCATCTTCTTCGGTCTCTCCGGAACCGGCAAGACCACCCTTTCCACAGACCCTAAGCGCAAGCTCATCGGTGACGACGAGCACGGCTGGGACAACAAGGGCGTGTTCAACTTCGAGGGCGGCTGCTATGCCAAGGTCATCAAGCTCGACAAGGAGTCCGAGCCGGACATCTACAACGCCATCCGCCGCGACGCGCTTCTTGAGAACGTCACTGTGGACCAGAACGGCAAGATCGACTTCAACGACAAGAGCGTGACCGAGAACACCCGCGTCTCCTACCCTATCTATCACATCAACAACATCGTTCGTCCTGAGTCCCAGGGTCCTGCAGCGAAGCAGGTCATCTTCCTCTCGGCAGATGCGTTCGGTGTTCTTCCTCCGGTTTCCATCCTGGATCCTGAGCAGACCAAGTACTACTTCCTCTCAGGCTTCACCGCAAAGCTGGCCGGAACGGAGCGCGGAATCACCGAGCCGACCCCTACCTTCTCCGCCTGCTTCGGACAGGCTTTCCTTGAGCTTCACCCTACAAAGTACGCCGAGGAACTCGTGAAGAAGATGAAGAAGAGCGGTGCGAAGGCTTATCTCGTGAACACCGGATGGAACGGAACGGGAAAGAGAATCTCCATCCGTGACACCCGCGGAATCATCGACGCGATCCTCAACCACAGCATCGACTCCGCCACCACGAAGACCATCCCTTACTTCAACTTCGTGGTTCCTACAAAGCTCGAAGGTGTTGACACCAACATCCTCGACCCTCGCGACACCTACGCCAACGCTTCCCAGTGGGAGGAGAAGGCCAAGGATCTCGCCGCAAGGTTCATCAAGAACTTCAAGAAGTACGAGTCCAACAAGGCCGGCAAGGCCCTCGTGAAGGCCGGTCCTCAGCTCTAATCGACAATTTGTCTTAATGAATATGGCTGGTCAGGTTTCTGGCCAGCCTATTTCGTATTATGACCAATTGCCGGTGACATTACCTGCCGGCCAACCTATCTGATTCCGTCAGAGACCGCAGAAGTCCGGCGCAGCCTTCGGTGATGTCCCGGTAAGTTTTCTCGAAATCACCTGTGTACCAAGGATCGGAGACATCCGAGGCCTTGCCGGCATATTCCATCATCATGTGTACCTTGGACATATTCATCGGGCTAAGGATTCGGGAAAGAAGCCGTCCGTTTGAGGAATCCATGATGACGATGACGTCATATTCAGAGGCTTCCGCATCTGTCACCCTGTGGGCGCGATGCTGCCCGAAAGGTATGCCGTGGGCATGCAGCGTCCGTTTCGCCGGCGGGTAGATGTCGTTCCCCTCCTCCTCATAGGACACCGCCGCCGAATCTATACGCACATCCTCAAGTCCTACCTTTCTGACCATATCCTTGAAAATATACTCCGCCATCGGGCTTCTGCAGATGCTGCCGTGGCAAACGAAAAGCACAGTCTTCATAACGCAAAAAAAAACGCAACTTATTATAACTAAATTAATTACATAATTCCACCTCTCTGATTTCAGAGAGCGGTTCCCAATAGAAAATTCGTTTACAAGCAATTGCAGTTCATACCGTTGCAAATTTACTTAAAATTTTCGTTGATAAGAAGCTGTTAACAGCTTCTGAATATTTTTTGAAGGCACAGATCATAAGCATGGAAAGGCCTCTGCAACCATTATTAAAACGCAATGACGATAAATCAAACAGTATCTTAAGTCATCTTGGCGAAAAACCATATTAATTTTACATATATGCATATATCAACATTTTTGTACATTTGCGTTTAGAGTAACCGGGGAAGGCAACAGGGTGTGGAGAAAGGGTTATGGGCTCACACAAACAAATGTATAGAATATGAACGAGTTACTATCCAAACTTGGGAGATGCGGAATTGTCTGGATCGCGGCGGTTTTCCTCATGCAGGGGACAACCGCGGCACAGGGGACTCTGCTTGCCGGTAAGGTTGTGGACACGGATGGGTCACCGGTAATCGGGGCGGGGATAATCTCGATGCAGAAGAAAACTTCGGGGACGACCACGGATCTGGACGGACGGTTCAACTACAGGATTCCGAGCGGAACAGAATCCGTGCTGTTCTCCTCCGTAGGGATGAAAGACGTTGTCTATAAGATAGTTCCCGGCAAGACGGAGAACATCACCATCGTGATGGAGTGGGAAAGCACGCAGCTGGACCAAGTTGTCGTCACGGGATACGCACAGACAACGGTCAAGAGGATAACCGGCTCCGTGGCCGTAATAGGTTCGGACAAGTTCGAGGCCAAGGCCATCTCGTCAGTGGACGCGTTGATGCAGGGAGAGGTCGCCGGCGTGGCGGTTTCCGCGACTTCCGGACAGCCCGGCACCCAGTCAAGGATAAGGATCAGAGGAGCGAACAACCTCTCGGGAACCAGCCAGCCACTCTGGGTGGTTGATGGAGTCCCGATGCAGAGCGATTCCCCAAGCCTTAGCTCAGAGCAACTTGCGACCGGAGGCTTCGATGACATCTTCGTGAACGGCATCGGCAACATCAACCCCAACGACATCGAGAGCATCACCATCCTGAAGGATGCGGCCGCTGCGGCAATCTATGGATCCAGGGCAGCGAACGGAGTCATCGTCGTGACCACGAAGAAGGGCGAGGCCGGAAGGATGAGTATCAGTTACAACAACACGTTCACGATGTCGCTGAAGCCGCAGAGGACGCTGAACCTGATGAACTCGGCGGAGAAACTGGCATGGGAGGATGAACTTTGGAACGAGTTCTCGGCAGACAAGTACAAGGAATCACTGACGGACAACACGATAGTCTATCCGGTGGTCGGAATAGTCGGCCAGATCAGGGCAGGACTTGGGGACTTCGCAAAGCTCAAAGGAGACACCGGCGCCCAGAACGAGTACATAGCCTCGCTCAGGAACAACGACACCAACTGGTACAATCTCCTGTTCAGGAACGCATTCTCGCAGGGGCATCATCTTTCCCTCAGCGGAGGCTCGGAGAAGAACACCTACTACGTCGCCCTCGGAGTCAACGATGAGGACGGCATGCTGATCCACAACAGCTACAGGAGGTACAACGTCAACTCCAAGATGACCCTCAAGCCTGTGGACCGGGTACGCATCGACATCGGGATGGAGGCGGCCCGGCAGGAATCCCGAATGCCGTACTCCAGCGTGGACCCGTTCCACTACGCCTATTTCTCCAACCCCTACGAGAAGGCATACAACGAGGACGGCTCCTACGCGGCCGACAACACTTGGTTCACACTCGGCTACTACAACGGCCGCGGGGTCGAGCTGGTGATGCCGAAGAACGGATTCAGTCTCCTGCGCGAGCTGGATTCCAACTACAGTTCCACCAAGAACACCAACGGAACGTTCAGGACGCAGGTTGACCTCAAGATCGCCGAACCGCTGCACTTCGTAGGACTTGCGTCATACTCTTTCGCCAACAACTCCACTGACAAGATCGTGGACAAAGACACCTACACGGCCTTCCGGGACAGGCTCGGCAGCGATGACCGCTCGCAGACCAACCTCTACGGAAGCATCTCCCAGAACAGGACGAACCGGAACAGCTACGTGGTCAGGGGGCATTTCGCCTTCAACAGGACCTTCGGGGAAGTTCACACAGTCAACGTGCTGGCCGGAGCGGAGTTAAGAGGCTCGGACGCCAACACAATATTCACAAAACGCTACAACTACGATCCGAAGACCGGAACAACCTCGCTGCCAAGCATCAGCGGGCCGCAGGACGAATGGCTGAGGGAAGTGGAGAAACTGAACGGGGAATATTTCAGCAAGACCCGCTATGCCTCTTTCTACGCATCAGCCGACTACTACCTCGGAAAAACGATCGTCCTCAACGCCTCGTTCCGTACAGACGGAAGCTCCAACTTCGGAAGCAACCGTCAGTTCAACCCGACCTGGAGCGCGGGAGCGGCATGGCACCTTGGCGAGGAAAAATGGATGAAGAATATTCCGGCAGTCTCGCATGCGACCTTGCGCGCCGCCTACGGATTCACTGGCGACGTGAACACCAGCACCTCGCATCTACTTGTGATGCAGTACCTTCAGCAGCAGTACCGTTACTTCGGAGACGAAACCTTCAACCTCGGCACCATCCCGTCGGCCCCGAACCCTGACCTCGGTTGGGAGAAGACACGGGACGCGAAAGTGGGGTTGGACTTCGGCCTATGGAAGGACAGGCTGACAGTGAACACTGAATATTACTACCGCCTCAGCACGGATGTGGTCACCTCCTCCCCTGTCCAGAGCACGACCGGATTCACCTACGTCTATTTCAACGCCGCCGACATAATGAACAACGGAGTGGAAGTCACGGTGAACGGCAAACTCATCCAGAATAAGGACTGGGGTGTCAGCGCGGCCATCAACTTCGCCTACAACTACAACAAGGTTTTGAAATATAACCCAGTGTCACAGAGCGGCATCACTTCCAAAGACCGCTATGTGGAGGGGTATCCGACAGGGGCGATCTTCAGCGGGAAATATTCGGGGATAGCCAGCGACACCGGCCTCTACCAGTTCAAGCTGCGTCCGGACGCACAGATAGCGACCGCCACCGACCTCAACAAACCGGACAACTACCGCTACTACCTTGGAACCACAATCGCCCCTTACACCGGAGGTTTCAACCTCTCTGCATCATGGAAACAACTGAAACTGAGTGTCAGCGGAATGTACTCCCTCGGCTCGAAGACATACGAGAAGATGCGCTACCCGGCCAGCTACAGCAACACTTCCCACAGCGGAGTCAGCACGGAGACCGTCCAGTCCCAGTTCAGTGACCTTTACGGCAACCACCTCAACGTGGAGAAGGACAGGACGGACAGATGGACCGCCGGGCACACGACCGGGGTCAAATACCCGCGCATCTACGACTACTACGATGCCCGCTACAACTTTTCGTCCTACAACCCGATGGATTCCAGCATCATCGATGCGGTTTACCTGAAAGACAATTCCTACGTCCGCATCAAATCCATCATCCTGACGTACTCGCTTCCTTCAGAAGCGGCGAAGAAATTGAGGATGAGAGCCTTGAGTTTCAACGTCTCGATGAACAACTTCTTCACGTTCACAGGTTACGACGGAATGGATCCGGAAATCCCTGGAGCGACCTACCCTACCACCAGAAGTGTCTCAGGAGGGATCAACATCGAATTCTAAAGCAATGAATATGAGAAGGATATTAATAAATACATCTATTTCGCTCGCCGTCTTGGCAAGTGGCGTCGGCTGTAGGAGTTACCTGAATGTCCAGCCTCAGGGCGAGGTCATCCCCGAGACCGACGAGGAATTCACGGCGATCATCCACAACCACCTGCGCGACATCGAAGGCGGTGGCGACGAGTATGTCATCGGGAATATGGACGCACTCAAATTTCTTGAAGGCTGCGCCGACAATCTGGACGCAAACATCCGCACGAGCGCCAACCTGACATTCTTCGCAGGAGAGGAGATCGACAGCCGCCAGAGAGCCTACGAGGAAAGCTGGAAGGTTGTCCGGGACTGCAACATCGTGATAGAAAACATGAAAGACCGGAGTACGGACATGGCGCGCGGTGCTCTTTCGGCGGCATATTCAATGAAAGGGATTGTCTATTACAATCTTTTGAGGGAATTCTGCCAGCCGTGGTCGGACTCCAAGGCCGGCGAGCTTCCGGGCATTCCGATCGTGGACAAGTTCAGCATAGGCGACAAGCCTGCGCGCGGCACGATCCGCCAGACTTACGACTATGCCCTGGCTCAGTTCGAGGCCGCCCTCGCCCTGAACCCGACAGACCCCAAGTATGTATTCACGGAATGGATCATCAAAGCCTACAAGGCAAAACTGGAGTTTTGGTGCCAAAACTGGGACAACGTCATATCCCTCTGCGAGGACATCCTCGCCAACAGCGGAATATCCCTGACCCCGATTTCCGAATATGCCGACATGATCAATGCGCAGTATGACGCCAAAGGCGAGGTGCTTGTCCGCTCGCACACCAACAATTCCAGCGAGTTGGACTGGTACTTCAGCTACACCAAAGGCTATCTGGCATCCAGACCGGCGAGCGCGAGACTCATCAGACTGTTCGGAGAGAATCCCGGGAAGGATGTCCGCTACGCCGCCAGTTTCGACAAGAAAAGGATGAACGTGAAGACTCCGGAATGCAAGATACGCCTTTCCGAGGTCGTGCTGATGCTCTCCGAGGCATATTACCACAAAGGAGACAACGACTCCGCCCTCAAATGGCTGAACGATCTGCGCCGCAACAGAATCGACGGAGTAGCCGATCTGACTATGGATTCGCTTACTGAAGTACGCTCCGATGAGAGGATTGTTATGGATTGCCAAGGCAATGCCGTCACTCCCCTCCTTCAGGCCATTTTCGACGAGAGGCGCAAGGAACTCTACATGGAGGGTGACCGCTGGTACGAACTCAAACGCAACGGCCGGCCGGAATGGTGGGTGATCAGCAACGGATTGAAATACACAACGAAAGAGTACCTCTACACCTCTCCGATCTCGAAGTCGGATGTGGATCTGAACCCTGAGCTGGAACAGAATCCGGGATATGTTTATTAGATGCTGTTTAAAAATGGTTCCCGCATTTTATTAAGCGGAATTTTCGAGACTGTTTCGTTAAACAGCTTCTTAGTCTGGACTTACATTTTTAAGTAAAATGAAAACAAGAAAAAATATAATTACTATATTAGCAGCCGTTATTGTCGGCACAACCCTCAGTGGATGCTCCTACAATGAGCTTCCTCCGAAAACTTCCGATGCCTCGAAAAGCTATATCAAACCAAAAGGAGAGATTCCTACGGCGGCGGAAAGAGATGAAGTGAAGGCCATCAAGGCGGAGTACGAGGCGGCCGTCAGCGCGGGTGTGAACGAATAGCGTTAACATTTGTAAGCCTGGAAGGCTTCACACGATAGAAACAGTAGTGTATTATGGTTGTTTAATTAATTTATTGCAGTATGTTCAGAAGATTTATGACATTTGTGGCGGCGGCAGCGGCGGCCGTGACAATCTCATCCTGCCAGAAGGATGACAAACCGACGGTTGAATTTGAAAAGAGTCTTTACACAGTTCACGCCAAGCGTAGCGTGGATGTCAACGTTATCCTCAGCGAACCGGCCACAGAGAACGTCTCGGTGCAAATAACCACTGCCGGAGCGGCCGCGGGAACCGATTTTGAACTGACTGGCAACCCGGTGACAATCAAGGCCGGAGAGACCACCGGAACTTTCACCGTGAAGAACCTCAATCTTACAGAGGCCAGCCCTCTCAACCTTGGAATCGAATGTCCGTCAGGATACAGTCTGGGAACAAAGTTCGTGACCATCGTCACCCCGGACCCTGAGGAGACCCTTGTATATTCATTCCAGACCACCAAGGCTGATGTCCTTGGTTCATACGTGGCAAACATCAATGTGACAGGTGTCACTTCAGGTGACAAGCTTTCCCTTGGCGATGACGTGGTCATTCCTTTGAATATCACAGGCAATGCGGCTCAATACGTGGTCTTCGACGCCACGGACGCTTCCTATTCCGACCCACACGCCGTCCTCAAGGCCGGCAAGTCCACGGCCACTTTCAAGTTCTCCCTTAAGGACGGTTTCAAAGACGGGGACAAGATCAACGTGACCGTTGACATGGACAAGGCCGCAAGGTTCATCCCGGGGGACAACGAGAGTGCGGAGTACACGCTCTATTCAGTGAACGTCCCGGATGCGATTATCGGGACGTGGACATTCAGCAAGGTGTTTGATGTCGATGAACTTGCGGAATGGTTCGAAATGGAGGATGACGACCCATCTCTGCTTCCTTTAAATAATGACGGCTTCACCCTGACATTCACCAAAGATGAGTCCGGAGTCGTGACTGTGATACCTAACGACAAAGGTGATTTCGCAGGTTATTTCAGAGAAGCAACCGTGACTCCGACCGAACCGAAGAATTATTCGTCCGAGGGCACTGTAATAGGCAAGAACACCGTCTCGGAATGCACTATGTTCATGGCAAGCGAGGGTTACGAAGTCCACACCAACACATACTACCTGCTTTCGGCAGCCAACAGGGCGTTCAGCAAGACAGAGGAGAAAATCGGCGAGTCCGTCATCGTGTTCACGATCATCGATGGAAATCTGATTGTCGAGTTCCGGGACTATGACACGCCTCCTTTCGGCGAGAATTGGTGGGACGACGGAGACTTCGACGCCGACATGTTCAGTTTCGCATCCCTGTTCACAAAGCAGTAACAGACAGTGTCTTAGATAGGACCGCCGTGCATGTTCTCCCGTTCGACCTCAGTTACTGTCCGGGCATTGAGAAAAGGACATGTCTCTTTATCCGGCACAATGGTTGTCCAGCCGGACAATCTTATGTACATTATGCCCAAGCGTGACAAAGTTGCATCATGGAATATCTGTCCAAAGAACGCTACGACCAGATTGTCGCTGAACTTAACAAGCTTATAAGCGTTGAGTATCCCCGGATCAAGGAAGATCTCTCTGAGGCCCGCGCCCAGGGGGACCTAAGCGAAAACTTTGAGTATCGCGCGGCAAGGAGGGCCCAAGCCAAGACCATCGGCAGGATTCGTTTCCTGCAGAAGGTTCTTGAATATTCAAGAGTCCTTGACACGGCGGCTCTGCCAAAAGACCAGGTTTCTCTGCTAAGCAAGGTGGAGTTCACTAATATGTCTTCCAATGCCAGAATGACCTACACCATCGTGAGTCCTCATGAGATGGATCTTGAGAAAGGCAAGATCTCCTGCAAGTCCCCGATAGGCTCAGCCTTGATGGGGAAGAAGGTCGGCGATGTGGTGGATGTCCATGCTCCGTCCGGCATCTTCAAGATAAGGATCGAGAGACTGTCGGTCGAAGGATCGGAAAGCTTTTAGAACCTCTCCCCTCATCTGTTCAGCCTGGTTCTGAAAAGTAATGAAACCGCCAGACCTGACAGGGCGAATGCCGTCGCATTTTGCCGCAATCGCCCGATCGTGTGCGACCTTGCACATAAAGTTCGCCGAATGACAGTTCTAATGACTATTGAATATATTCATAAACTCGTCGCCGGTGATGGTTTCTTTTTCAAGCAGGTACTGTGCGCTTTCGTGCATCTTGTCAATGTTCGCGGTGATGATGTCGGTTGCCTTTTGCTTGGCGGCGGCGATCATCTCGCGGACTTCGGCGTCGATGTCCGCGGCGGTTTCGTCTGAGCAGGCCAAGCGGGATGATCCCGCAAGATAGGTGTTTCCTTTAGACTCCAGAGCCATCATTCCGTACTTGTCACTCATTCCGTATGTCGTGATCATCGAGCGGGCTATCTGCGTGGCCCTTTCGATGTCGTTCGATGCCCCGGTAGTGCAGGTGTGGCAGATGATTTCCTCGGCCACACGACCTCCCGTCAATGTGGCGAGACGGTTGAGAAGATAATCCTTGCTGTAGAGAAACTTCTCACCCTCGTCCACCTGCATCGTGTAGCCAAGCGCTCCGGAAGTCCTCGGGACGATCGTGATTTTCTGGACTGGGGCGGAATTGCTTTGTGCGGCCGCCACCATGGCATGTCCGATCTCGTGATAGGCGATGATTTTCTTCTCCTCGGCGGAGATCACGGCGTTCTTTCTCTGTTCCCCGGCCATCACAACCTCGACACTCTCTTCAAGGTCCTCTGTCGTGGCGGCTTTCTTGCCAAGACGCACGGCCCTCAAAGCGGCTTCGTTGACAATGTTCGCCAATTCCGCTCCCGATGATCCGGCGGTGGCCCGTCCGATGAGATCCAGATCGATGTCTTCGTGCTTGATGTTCTTCAAGTGAACCTGAAGGATGGCCTTTCTTCCTTGCAGGTCAGGAAGTTCCATCTGAACCCGCCTGTCAAATCGTCCGGGACGGAGAAGAGCCTTGTCAAGACTGTCCGGCCTGTTGGTAGCTGCAAGGATGATGACTCCCTTGTTCCCGTCAAAGCCGTCCATCTCCGTAAGCAGTTGGTTGAGTGTCTGTTCGCGCTCGTCGTTGCTTCCTCCGATGTTATTCTCACGGCTCTTTCCGATGGCGTCGATTTCGTCTATGAAGACAATGCACGGAGCCTTTGCCTGTGCCTGACTGAAAAGGTCGCGAACCTTTGCAGCTCCCATTCCCACAAACATCTGGACGAACTCCGAGCCGGACATCGAGAAGAACGGAACTCCGGCCTCTCCGGCCACCGCTCTGGCGATCAGGGTCTTACCGGTTCCCGGAGGCCCGACCAGCAGAACACCTTTCGGCAAGTGGGCCCCTACCTCGTCATATTTTGCCGGGTTGTGCAGAAAATCCACGACTTCCATCAGTCCATCCTTTGCCTCATCCTGTCCGGCAACATCGGAGAAACGTGTCTTAATGTCATTTTCCGCATATACCTTTGCGCCACTTTGTCCGAACTGCATGAAGTTACCCATTCCACCGCCTTTGGACATATTGTGGCCCACACGCCTCATCCCGGCGCTCAAAAACCAGTACAACAACATTCCGGGAAGCACCCACCAGAGGATGAAATCCAGAAGAGGCGAGCGTTCGCGGTTGAGCTTCTTGACAAAACGGATCTTACCGTCCTTGTTGGGACTCTGAGCCGTGGACAGGCGGTTCACGAAATCCGGATCGGTGACCGCCGCCGTTTTTTTTGCAGACTTGCCGTCCGCTTGAGCCTCCGGTTCTTCATGAAAACGACGCAGTCGTTAATGGAGGGCTGCCGGTCTGGGCAGCTTTGCCGGCCTGAGGGGCAAGTAACCCTCCAGACTTATCCAAGCGAGCGGATGCGAACGAGTTGAGCCTTCCTGACCGGTTTGCCGGGTGGAGGGCGCGGAACGGCCGCGAGTCTGTGTAGCCTTCCCTAAAAAGTCCCCTCGGCCTGCTTCTTTGCGCCGCCGGGAACGATGAGCAGGTTCAACTCCTCCAGTTGGGGAATGCAGGCATTCAAGTTTCCCAATACTACACCGAACTTCCCGACAAGAATCTCTTAAAGAATCAACTCCAGAAGCAAATCGCCCTGGCGAAAATCAGACTGGAGAACAGCAAGGAAGAGTAAACGAACACGCCTTTACATCCATTCCACCTATGTGTGAGGGAAGTGAAGGATACGAGAAAAATGAGGGAGACGTAACTCGGAATGCAACATGACCGAAAAGAAAAAATTACGGTCAAAATAAAAGTCCATTACAATGTCAGAATCTTTGACGTCCAGTCTGTGAGCGGTAACGGAATGTTGAGAACGCCCCCGTCTCGTTTCAGATTGTTCATGGAGAACCTCAATGCTGTTGTAACTCCGAATCGATTGATGTAAAGTCCGAGGCTCTTGCCACCAAGCCGAGTCCCGGATTTCACCTCGACAGGAATGATTGCCGTATCGTTCTGCACAAGGAAATCCACCTCGGCGGTTGCTTCCGAAGTCCAATACCTCGGCATCACCTCAAACTGCGCGACAAGAGACTGTAATACCATATTCTCCGCCATTGCCCCTTTGAATTCCACATAAAGGGGGTTCTCCGTCCAAAGGGCCTCTGCCGGGAGCTGAGCCATACGCCGCAAAAGACCACCATCACAAAGGTACACCTTGAATGCCGACAGGTCATCGTAGGCACTCAACGGCAAGCCTGATTTTGATGAACAGAATACACGATATATCATTCCGGTGTGTTCCAGCCAATGAAGAGCATCCTCATATTCTCGTCCTCTGGCTCCTGCCTTCACAAGCTTATAAATGAATTTTCTGTTTTCCTTAGCCAGTTGGGACGGAATGGAACTCCAGATGGAGGAGATGCGCGGAATATCCTTCCCTGGAGCATGCTTCGCGAAGTCAAGGGCATAGGCAGTCAATATGGAATTCTGGATATTCTCAATCTCCTTTACTCCGCATCTGTCCAGCATCGCGACCACAGCCGCAGGCATCCCGCCACTTATCTGATAGCGTCGGTACGACTCGGTGAGTCTATTCATGGCTATTTCCGGAAGTGGGACTATCTCGGAGAGATTTTCAATATATTCGTACATTTGAGGATCATCCGCATTGAGAAATTCCCTGAAGGTCACTGGATACATTCTCAGAAAATCGACCTTCCCGACAGGAAACGAGTCACCCTTAGACAAGGCTACTCCCAAAAGGGAGCCTGCGGCAAGTATATGATACTGTGGCGCTTCCTCATAGAAATATTTCAATGAGTTCAATGCCTTGTCGCTCTGCTGTATCTCATCGAAAATCATCAATGTCCGCCCTGGTTCAATCGGGCAGTCCGTATAAAGCCGAAGTATGTTAATCAGCCGTTTAGGTTCCTTCGTGTTTTCAAATTCCCGGCACAATTCCTCCGAGGAATCAAAGTTGAAATATGCAACATGGTCGAAGTTCTCTTCTCCGAATCTGCGCATAGCCCAAGTCTTGCCGATCTGACGGGCTCCACGGATAATAAGAGGCTTGCGGTTCGGCCGTTGCTTCCACTGAAGCAAATCATTTATAACGTCTCGTTTAATTTCTGCGCTCATTGGGTAAATTGCGTATTTATCACATTTTTCAAATGTGTTTTGTGCAAATATATACATTTTTCCAATAAAAGCAAATTTGAACAAAGCGTCATTTTTTAATGTATCGAGTATTTCTCCCAAATTTCCACAAAATCGCCTTCTACTTTTGTCCGCCAAATAAAGTAGAATATGAATCGGTTATTATTGTTATTTTCATTAAGCATTGTCAGCCTGCATTCCCATGGGCAGGAGGATGGCAGCAAATCTCTGCGTTATTATATAGAAACAGCCAAAGAGAATAGTCCGCTGATAACGGATCTCCAGAATCAGACGGAGATAGAGCAAGCGGAACTCGAACGGCTGAAAGCCATGTACACACACTCCCGGCTTGAGTTGAACGGCGACTATCTATTCGTGCCGATTATCTCGAAAGACGGTGGACGAACCGCTTTCAAATGGAATGCCAGGTCTGCTACTGATTACTACGGTTACGATTTGGGCGAGAACAGCGGCTCTTTTCATGCCGGCGTGACGTGGACGCAGCCCCTTTGGGGTAGAAGTTCCTATAAGGCGGCACAAGAGCAGACGCGAATCAATATGGACATAGCAAATAACCGCATCCGGATGGAAGATCACCAACTGGAGCGTTCCGTAACGGAGCAGTACCTGCTCTGCCTGCTTGACAAGGCACAGATAGACTTTACGGATTCTGTCGGATCGGTTATCGGATGTCGTATAGAGATCGTTCAAAAGTTAGTTGAAAGCGGTCTGTCCAAACAGTCGGATTTGAATCTGCTGATGATTGAAAGGGAGGCCAATGCCGAACTGCATACCGCCGCCTGCCAGGATTACCACACCCATCTGATGGATCTGAACCTGCTCTGCGGCATTGACGAAAGTACCGATGTGGCATTGTCGGATATGAATCTTCCCATCCGGTTGCGCAGCGACCGCGAGCCGAGCCTTTTTACCGAGCAATACCGGTTGGACAGCTTGAATACCGTAGCTTCTCTGCACTCATTCAACCTGCAATACAAGCCCAAACTTGACCTGTTCGTAAACGGTGGTCTACAAGTTGGCGACTTTTCCGGCTGGTATCGCCATTTCGGGTTGAGTGCAGGGATAACATTCTCGTTGACTATCTTCGATGGCAGGCAGAAGCGGCAGAAAGAACGTCTGGTCGTGTGGCAACAGAACACCATACAGACTTACAAGGATAACTCTGAATATCAACGAAACATGAGAATCAAACAATGTCTCGCCGAGTTGGACGGATACAACGAGAGAGAGAGGGCTTTGGACAACCAGCTCGCCGAATACGAATCAGTATTGTCCGATTACTGTAGGGAAATGGATGCCGGGCAAGTATCCGTACTGGACTATATCACCGTGCTGCGCAACAAGATTCAGACGGAGAAAGACCGCCTGCTGCTGCGTACGAACAAGCAGCTTGTCATAGCCACCTATAATTATTGGAATTGGTAATATCAAATCATCACAGTCATGAAATATCCGATCATTTTATTATCGCTTATAGTAAGCCTTAGCGGATGCGGGCAAAGAGATGCATCGAACGGAAACATACAGGAAGAGAAGCCCGGAACGGCCGTCACACTGACTCATGCGGCGTTCGGCAAAATCGAGAAGAAAATCATATTATCAGCCACTACTACGTACCAGAACAAGTTGATGGTCAGCGTCCCGATTCCGGCATTCATCACGGAAGTTCTCGTACAGCCCGGTTCAAGCGTGAAAGCTGGAGACGTACTTTACCGTATAGAGAGTAAAGAACAGCACGCTTTGGGAAATGGCAACCATGCAGTCATTCCCATAAAGGTAGAATGCGACGGTATTGTTCTCGATGTGCAGCAACAGGCGGGAAGTTATGTCACAGAAGGCGCTGTGCTTTGCTCCGTTGCCGAAGCCGGAAGCCTTGTATTCGAAATTAATGTCCCCTGCGAACAGAGGCGGTATGCGCACAGCGGAAGCAAATGTATGCTGGAACTGCCAGACGGAACCCGGCTGACGGCAACCGTCCACGCCCCGTTGGCAACCATGAACACGGTATCGCAATCTGAGCTGGTAGTCGCACGGGCAAAAGCACCTTTCTTGCCGGAAGGCATGAATGTCAAGGCTGTATTTACAGAAAACGATTCCTCTTCTAAAGGTTTGATACTTCCCAAAAGCGCCGTGCAAAGTGATGAAACGCTCACGGAGCATTGGGTGATGAAATTGGCCGATGACAGCACGGCTGTCCGGGTACCCGTAGAGGTAGGCAACAGCAACGCTTCGGAAATCGAAATCAGATCGGATGACTTGTCACCGCTAGACCGCATTATCCTCACGGGTGGATACGGTCTGGAGGACGGGGCGAAAGTCGTCGTTACAAAAGAGGAGGTCGCCTTATGAACACGATACAGAAAAGAAGCCTTCATCAGCTATACAGCCGCCCTATCCTGTTTGTAGGGCTGCTTCTGCTGCTTGCCGGAGCGTGGTGCTACACACAGATGCAGACCAACTTGTTTCCTGAAGTATTGTTCCCCCGCATCACGGTGATAGCCGATGCCGGACAGCAGCCCGTAGACCGTATGATGATCAGCGTTACCAAACCCTTGGAAAGTGCGGTGAAGAAAGTGCAGGGTACGACGGTCGTTAAGAGCAGCACCAGCCGGGGCAGTTGCGTGATAGACGTTTATTTCAAGTGGGGGCTGGACATCTATGCATTGAAAACGCAGTTGGAGAGCCGCATCAACGAGATAAAGGGTTTTCTTCCCGACGGTACGGTCATCTCCACCGAGGCCATGAACCAATCGTTGTTCCCTGTCTATGGATTCACGTTGGAGAGCAAGACACACAGCCGCATTGCTCTGCGCGATGTGGGTAACCTCGTGGTACGTCCCATGTTCTCGCAAGTGGACGGGATCAGCAATGTAGTGGTACGCGGCGGCAAGGCAAAGGAGTTCATCGTGAAGCCCGACGCCGCAAAGATGACGGCACTCGGCATTACTCCCGCACTGATAAAGACCGCTTTCGCGCAGACGAATCATGTATTGGGAAACGGCAACGTGGCAGACTATAACCGCCTGTACCTGACACTGACCGATACACGGCTGGACGGTATCGAAGATATTCGCAACGTCATTATCCGCAACGACGGCAGACGGATTGTCCGTCTTGGCGATATAGCGGGAGTCGAGATACAGGAACAGCAAGAGTTTCTGAAAATCAATGCCGACGGCAACGATGCCGTGTTGGTGGACCTGGTGAAGCAGCCGGGAGTGAATCTGATCAATTTTGCAAAACAGGTGGAAAGCAAGGCGGACGAGATAAGGAGGCAGCTTCCGGCAGGCTATGAGTTGAAACCTTATTACAATCAGAGCTCCTTCGTAGGCGACAGTATCCACAGTGTACTGAAAACCATCTATGAAGGATTGTTTTTGGCCATCATCGTGATGGTGTTGTTTCTTCGTTCCTGGCGGTCGAGTCTGGTAGTGATGCTGACCATTCCCGTTACGGTGGCTTTCAGTATCTTGCTCTGCTATCTGGCAAGAATTACCATCAATGTCATGTCGCTTGGTGCGATGGCGGCTTCGGTGGGGTTGATTATCGACGATGCCATTGTCGTTATCGAACAGATTTACCGGGAGCATGAAGAACGCCCCGGCATGGATCGCTTCACCGTCGTACGCCACGCCATCCGTAATCTTTTTCCTGCGATGGTGGCATCTTCGCTTTCGACGATTGTTATCCATTTCCCTTTCCGGCTGATGAGTGGGCTGGCAGGCAGCTTTTTCAAAGAACTGTCCGATACGATGCAGCTTACGCTCGTGGCTTCGTTTCTCGTCACATGGCTGCTGCTTCCCGTGCTGCATCTGGTCATCGGCTATAAGAAACAACTGCGCCCGAAAGACCTGGACGTGAAAACGCTCGAAGAGAACTCCATCCGAAAAGTCCATTTCCTGACCGTTGTTTATCGCAAACCGCTGGTTGCCGTTGGGTTCGTCCTGCTTTTAGGGCTGGGTGGCTGGTATGCCTCTAGGCAGCTCTCTTCAGGCTTTCTTCCTGATTTGGATGAAGGTACCATCGTGCTCGACTATCATTCTCCCGCAGGAACGGACATCGAGGAGACCGACCGCCTTTGCCGTCAGATGGAACGCATTATCATGGCACATCCCGATGTTGAGACTTACTCGCGCCGCACGGCTCTCGGCATGTCCTTCAAGACACGTCCGAGCAATTTCGGCGACTATCTGATTCAACTGAAAAAGAACCGGAAAACAAGTACCCCCGAAGTCATCAGCGACCTGCGCCGGGAAATATCGCAAGCCGTTCCGTTGATGACCATCGGCTTCGGGCAGCGCATCGCCGACCTCTTGGGCGACTTGATGAGTACCGCACAACCCGTCGAAGTGAAGATATTCGGCAACGATTACGAAACCTTGCAGAAGGTGGCGGTACAGGCGGAGAAAGTCATGGAAACCGTGCCTGGCATTGTGGACATCGACAACGGACTGATACCCGCCGGAGCCTCGATAGTCTTCATCCCGAATCAAGAACGTCTTTCGCAATTCGGCATTCCGCTGACCGATTTTCAGGAACAGCTCACGGCACATACGGGCGGCGTTCCACTTTGCCAGTCTGCCAATATGATAGAGCCGAACCCGGCACAGGCTGCCATGACAGGCGGATTGCAAATAGGTTCCGTTCAGGACGGTGAGCAGATGCGTCGCATCCTGCTCCGCTTCACGGACTTCGCAGACAACTCTCCCGAATGGCTGGAACGGCAGCCCATATTCCTACCCGACGGCAGTACCCGTCCACTCGGCTTCTTCTGCGATGTTCGTATCATTCCGGGGGAGACAGAGCAGCGGCGTGAAGACTTGAAAAGTAACATCACCCTTACCGCCCGCTTGGAAAACCGGGATTTGGGCAGCGCGATAGCAGACTTGCAAGCGTCTCTCGACACGCAGCTTCACTTGCCGGCAGGTTACAGTATCTCCTACGGAGGAGCCTACTCCGAACAGCAGCAATCCTTCCGCGAACTGATGATGATTCTCTCGCTCGCTGTGTTGCTGGTGTTCGCCGTATTGATGTTCCTCTTCCGTGAATGGCGCATCTCGTTTACCGTGTTGTTCATTTCTGTACTGGGCATCTGCGGTTGTCTGTTGGCTTTGTGGTTGACGGGCGTTCCGCTCAACGTAAGCAGCTACACAGGCATCATCATGGTGGTGGGCATCATTGCCGAGAACGCCATCTTCACCGTATGGCAGTACCGGATGAACCGCCGCACGGGTGGTGATGTATCCGAAGCTGTAGATTACGCCATCGCCCTGCGCATCCGCCCCAAACTGATGACAGCCATCGGTGCCGTACTAGCCCTGACGCCATTGGCGTTCGGCACCGGCCTCGGCGCACAGATGCAGCAACCGTTGGCGGTGGCCGTCATCGGCGGATTTGTCGTTGGCTTGCCTTTGCTTCTGTTAGTATTGCCGAGTATCATGCTGTTAATTTATAAAAAGAGAGAATAATCCTTTGATAAAGTAGCTAATTTTGCAACAAAAAAGTTTATGTGGAAATATTATGCTTTACTTTCCGCCCTCTTTGCCGCGCTGACGGCTGTGTTCGCCAAGATCGGGGTAAAAGAGATCAATTCGGATCTGGCTACCGCTATCCGGACGTCAGTCATTTTGTTTATCACTTGGGGAATCGTCTTTGCCGGAAACCATACGGCGAATGTAAAAGGTATCAGCGGGCACACATGGGTATTCCTTATTCTGTCCGGTGCCGCCACAGGCCTCTCGTGGCTGTTCTACTTCAAGGCATTGCAGGCGGGGGATGTGTCGCGTGTGGCACCGATAGATAAATTGAGCGTGGCGATTACCATCTGCCTTTCCTTTCTGTTTCTGAAAGAGCCTGTCAGCCTGCGGGTTATCATCGGAGCATTACTCATTACGTGTGGCAGTATCGTAATGTTAATAAAGTAGAAGAGTGTGAAGATATTGATTATAGAAGATGAACGAAGTCTTTCGGATAGCATCGTAGCCTATCTCAGCAGTGAAAAATATCTGTGCGAGCAGGCTTTCACCTATGACGATGCCATGATGAAGGTAAACCTGTATGAGTACGATTGCGTGCTGCTCGACCTGATGCTGCCAGGCGGCAACGGTCTCGACATCCTGCGTGACATCCGGAAGCAACGTAACCCGGTAGGTGTGATTATCGTATCGGCCAAAGACTCGCTGGGGGATAAAGTGAAAGGATTGGAGATAGGTGCGGATGACTACCTTGCCAAACCTTTTCATCTGCCCGAACTCAGTATGCGCATCTATGCCATTATCCGCCGTAAGGAGTTCGCGGCAAACAATATCCTGGAAAGCAATGGAGTACGGATTGATTTGTTGAACAAGTCGGCTGTAGTGAACGAAACGCCGATAGAACTCACCAAGTCGGAATACGAACTGCTGCTGTTTTTTATTGGAAATAATCTGAAAACATCTAAATCAAACAATATAATTGTTTGCAAATCAGCTGGTT
>CAVIHT010000006.1:0-88107 GCA_963642795.1 Bacteroidaceae bacterium | reverse complement strand
TCGAGAAGGAAGTCAACATCCTCCACTGGTGGCAGAAGGCGTTGATGTGGGCGGGGTCTCTGTCAGTTTTAAGTATAGTCATTCTTGCCCTTGTCTGTCTATTCCGGTTCAGAATGATAAAATAAACACAATCCTAAATATTGTGTTTAGAATTGTGTTTGATTTACATAACTCGCTGAAAGTCAGCCTGTATCGTGGAGATGGGCGGAGTCGAACCGCCGTCCAAACAACGTACCAAACAGCTTTCTACACGCTTAGTCGTCCTTTGGTTGTCGGCCGCGGCCTGCCGGAAGACGGGCTAACCGAGGCTTATCCTTTGGGGCTTGGCCGGATTTAAAGGAGTCCTCCGGTGCGTCCTTCTTGAATGATACCCCGAACTCGGAACAGAGAAGGCGTAAAGTCCGCGGGATACTCGTCGGAACCGCATCCTAGGCGGCTCGGATTAAGCTAACGCGACTTGGTCGATTAGGCAGCGAGTGCGTAGTTGTTATCAGCAACTAAATTTTTGGAGATCCAGTTTGGCGGGCCGGCCCTCCAGGAGCCCGACGTGCTTACCGCCCGGAATCATTGCTGTCAAAACCAGAACATCCCCAAGCGATTTGTGACAAAGATACGATGAATATTCTGGATTTGTTTCAAATCATCGGGAAAATTTTTCAGTGGAAGATGACTGTTCCATGGGCTGTTTTGAAATGGCTTACGAATTTTATCATGCGGAATTTTCGTGGACGGTTTCAGTTTTGGAAGAGGGAGCGTGGCCGTGACCGAAGAGAGAGATGAAAACAAATGGCCGGAAAGGCCGCATAAGAAAAAAGAGGAATTATTTTTAGACAGCTTCTTAGAAATATCCTTTAAGGATTACTAACTTTGCGGATTATGGCAATGAACACGATAGAGAAGGCGATATATAACCGCACAGAGCTGCTTCTGGGCGATGATGTGATGGGAGCGCTGGCTGCTGCGAGGGTGATCATTTTCGGGGTCGGGGGAGTCGGAAGCTGGTGTTCGGAAGGGTTGGTGCGGAGCGGAGTCACGAGACTGACGATCGTGGATTCGGACAGAATTTGCATCACAAATGTGAACCGGCAGCTGATGGCGACGACCAAGACCGTGGGGCAGGTGAAGGTGGAGGCTCTGAAATCTCACCTTCTCGAAATCAATCCGAAGGCCGAGATCACTGCGATCCAACAGATCTACTGCGAGGAAACGGCTGATCAATTTAATCTTGATGAATATGATTACGTCATCGATGCGGTTGATTCTCTGAAGGATAAGATGCATCTGATCCTTAAGGCCTCAAGAAGCAATGCGACGTTCTACTGTTCGCTGGGGGCTGCGTTGAAGGTCGATCCGCTCAGGATAAAGGTTGCGGAGTTCTGGAGTGTGAGGGGATGCCCGTTGGGTGCGGCGTTGAGGAAAAAGATGAAGAGGGGCAAGACGCTGCCTGTCAGGAAGTTCCTGTGCGTCTATGATGACGAGGTCCTGCCGAACCGGGGACATTGCCAGAGTTGCGGCACGGAGAGGTGCATGTGTCCGAAGACTCAGGACGGGCCGGGGGATCCGGATCTGTTGAATCACGAGTGGTGTTCCTCGAAGGCTCAGATCAACGGCACAACCGTCCATGTCACGGCTATATTCGGGATGACACTTTCCGGTTTGGTGATCGATGACATTTACCGTCGGGTCTTGAAGACTTCGTCTGCGGCAAATCTGGAGTGGAACAGTTGACTTCAAAAAGGACATGAATATGACTGGTGGGGCGGCAGCGACACTAAGAAGCTGTTTAAAAATGGTTCACGCATTTTATTGTGTGGGAGCTTCGAGACAGTTTCGGCTTTGGAAGAGGGAGCGTAGCCGTAGCTACTGGACTGATGAGAGAGATGAAAATGGCCGTAAAGGCCGCATAAGAGCAAAAGCGTCGGAGGCTTGTGATGGGCATATTCATAAAGTTAAGTCGGCATATTCATAAATCGCGCTTGGTATATTCATGAATCTTGAAAAGAAGGAGCGGCGGAAGGTTTGGGATCCGCTCAGGAAGAAGGCGGTGGCGTTGACGCCGGAGGAGAAGGTGCGGCAGTGGTTCATCGGCGTGCTGAAGGAACGGCTGAAAGTGCCTGAATATATGATGATGAGCGAGGTCGGGATGAAGTTCGGGGATAAGGACTTCCGTGCGGACATCCTCGTCTATGGCCGGGACACGGCTCCGTTGATGGTGGTGGAGTGCAAGCGGGAGGATGTGGCGATGAGTCGGGAAGTGCTGGAGCAGGCGCTGCGTTACAATCTGGTTCTGAATGTGAAATATGTGGTGATAACCAACGGGTTGAAGACTTTCGGCTTCGCACGTGACGGGGAGACCTACTCTCAGATGAAATCTTTCCAGGATTGGGAGGCAATGCAGAAATAAAGGAATATGGGTGCGACAATAACACAGGGATATCTTGACAGCCCGATTTTCGGAATAGTTTCGGAGGCTGCCCGTGAATTAAACGTAAGGGCTTTCGTGATAGGGGGTTATGTGCGAGATTGCTTCCTTGGCAGACCTAATGACGACATAGACATAGTCGTGGAGGGAAGCGGGATCCAACTTGCTGAAGCCGTAGCGGCGAAGATTGAAGAAAGGGATCATCGGCATTGCAACGTGTCCATATTCAAGACTTTCGGCACTGCTATGCTGAAGTGGCGCGGGGCGGAGATTGAGTTCGTCGGGGCCAGGAAGGAGTCCTACCGCCACGATTCGCGCAAGCCGATCGTTGAGGACGGGACGCTTGAGGAGGATCAAGCACGCAGGGACTTCACGATCAATGCGATGGCGTTCAGTCTCCAGAAAGAGGACTTCGGCGCTCTCGTGGATCCGTTCGGTGGAATCCGCGACCTTGCGGCGGGGATAATCCGCACTCCGCTGGAACCCGAGCAGACCTATAGCGATGACCCTTTGAGGATGCTTCGCGCGATTCGTTTCGCTACGAAACTAAGCACTCCGGAGCAAAATTTCACCATTGTCCCGGAGTCTCTGAGGGCGATGAGGAATATGCGTGACCGTATGACCATCCTTTCCAAGGAACGCATCGTCGAGGAACTGAACAAAATCCTCATCACGCCTCACCCTTCGATGGGTTTCAAACTGATGGACGAGACGGGGCTTCTTGAATATATCCTCCCGGACCTTCTGAAACTCAAAGGGGTGGAATCCGTTGACGGAAAAGGACATAAGGAGATCTTTTCGCACACTCTCCAGGTCGTTGACAATGTGGCGGCCTCCGAGATCGAGGGAATCACGGCCGGTACTTTGAAGGATTTCACGTCGGACGAGGGGGGGGACAGTTTCGTGGAGTCGGTAAGGACCCAGCCAAATGTGTGGCTTCGCTGGGCTGCCCTTCTGCACGACATCGGCAAACCGGCAAGCAAACGTTTTGATCCGTCCGTCGGTTGGACGTTCCACGGCCATGAGGTTGTAGGCTCGAAAATGGTTCCGAGAATATTCAAGGCTCTCAAGATGCCTTTGAACGAGAAGATGAAATACGTCCAGAAGCTGGTCGGCCTGCATCATCGTCCTATCGCCCTTGTGGATGAGGAAGTTACGGATTCCGCCGTGCGCCGTCTCCTGTTCGATGCCGGCAACGAGATCGATGACCTGATGCTCCTTTGCAATGCCGACATCACCTCCAAGAATCCCGTCAAGGTCGCCAAGATCAGGCAGAATTTCGAGCTTGTCAAGCGCAAACTCGTCGAAGTCGAGGCCAAGGATGCCATCCGCAACTTCAAAAACCCGATCACCGGCGAATATGTGATGGAGGTCTATGGCCTAAGCCCGTGTCGCGAGATCGGCGTTCTGAAGGAATATGTAAAAGAAGCCATCCTGGATGGTCAAATCGGCAACAACTTCGAGGAGGCCGATGCCTTTATGCGGGTGAAGGCCGCCGAGATGGGGCTTGTGGCGGTCAAAGGCTGATTCATTACCTTCGCCTTGGTGGTTTAGAACTCTACGGGCGTAATATTTGGCTTTTTCCACTCATAGAGGTTCCGCGGACTCTCCACAGGCGGGATTTTCAGCGAATCACGCACTTGGAAAGACCCGACTCTTTAATGATAGGTTCCACCGTTGGTGCGGAAGCGTTGTCACACGCGGCATCCCCGTCCGCTGCATCGCTGTCGGCAACCCTTGCCGGGTAATCAAATATCGCTAATTTGGTCTTGGCTGTCTGCGCCATTGTGTTTTCTACGTCTTGTGGTACCTGTAAAACTTCTGAATCGGGATTCGCCGAGGTCACCGCACAACTTCAGAAAGATCTCAAAGGCACTTACGAGGAACTATTCAGCGAGTCTTGCGGAAAAACGGCCAAAGAATATTCCCGATGAATCTCATAAATGTTCGTGCGTATATCTTGACCGCAATATACGACAAATTTTATAATCAGAAAGTGGATCGACATTGGGCGGTGTGTCATCCTTAAACGATAAATACCAACTTTTCGCCACAATCCCTGAACGGAAACCGTACAGAATACCGAAAAATTGCGATTGACGGACTTTCCGTGTCGCTGTACTTTTGTCGTGTCAAATTGAAAAGGTAAAAATGAGACAAAAGATTTTACTTCTGGTAATACTGATTGCGGCAGGCTTTGCAGCTAACGCTCAAAGGCTTTCGATAGGTGGTTACGGCGAGGCGATGATGACCCGCAACTTCTACAGCGACGCTTGGCAGAGGTATAACCATCCGGAACAGTACAAGGATGACAAGAGTCATGGACGGTTCGACATTCCGCACTTCGTCATCAATCTTGGGTACGACTTCGGAAAAGGTTGGACGCTCGGCACGGAGATCGAGTTCGAGCACGGAGGCACGGAAAGCGCCGTCGAGCTTGAGGCTGACGAGGCCGGTGAATATGAGAGCGAGATCGAGCGCGGAGGCGAGGTCGCTTTGGAGCAGTTCTGGCTCCAGAAGGCTTTCAGTGACGCTTTCAAGGTCAGGACGGGAATGATCATCATCCCTGTGGGGCTGACTAACGGCCACCATCTCCCGACCGAATTCTTCACGGCTTACAGGATGGAAGGGGAGAACACCGTGTTCCCTTGCACCTGGCACGAGCCGGGAATCGAGATTCTGGGCAATCTCGGTAAATGGTCTTATGAACTGATGTTCCTTCCTGGACTTGACTCGGACAGATTCAGCACGGAGAACTTCATCCAAGGCGGTGCCGGATCTCCTTATGAGTTCAAGATCGCGAACTCCTACGCCGGGGCGTTCAGGATTGACAACCACTCTGTCAAAGGACTCAGGATGGGCCTTAGCGGCTACTTCGGATCAAGTTTCAACAACTCTCTGACGAAGAACTCCAAGTACAAGGACTGCAAGGGTGAGGTGATGATAGGCTCGGCGGACTTCACCTACACGGGGCGCAACCTAATCGCAAGAGGCTGTTTTGACTATGCGCATCTGAATGATTCACAGCAGATAACGGCGTTCAACAAGAACAATATGTCAAATGCCTCACCTTCTCCTCACAATGCGGTCGGTTCTGATGCGATCGTCGGCAGCATAGAGGTGGGCTATGATGTTCTTTCACTCATCAAGAAGGAGAGCAAGTGCTACGCTTTCGCCCACTACGAGTACTACGATTCGATGTTCAAGGTGGCCGACGGCGTGCTGGACTACAAGTGGTGCGGAAAGCATCGCATCGCCGCCGGCATCAACTGGTACCCGATCAGGGACATCGTCATCAAGGCGGAATATTCCAAGCGCTTCTACATCGCTCCGTTCAACAACGAACCTTCCATCACGCTCGGAATCGCCTTCAGCGGTTGGTTTCTGAAGTGATGAATTTATGAATATGCAAGAAATATAGACAATTAAATATTTAAGAATAACTATTATGAGACAAGGTTTTAAATTCGCGGCCGTGCTGATTGCTTCAGCTCTCGCCGTTGCGGCCTGCGACAAGAATTCCACAGACCCGACCTCCGCCAAGGAGGAGATGCTTCAGAAGGTCAACGAGACTTTCGTGGACAACACTGTGATTCCTACCTACAAGAATCTCGCAGACAAGTCGCTTGAACTTCAGGCGGCCATCGGGAAACTTCAGACGGCTCCGACGGATGCCAACGTGAAGACTGCCTGTGACCTTTGGAAATCCGCCCGTCAGTACTGGGAGTGGAGCGAGGCCTTCCTTTTCGGAGCCGCGTCAAAGTACAGCATTGACCCTCACATCGACACCTGGCCGCTTGACAAGACCGCCCTTGAGAACCTTCTCGACAGCGAGAAGATGATGGCTGACATCGAGAACACGGTCGCCAACCTCAACAACGGACTCGTCGGATTCCACGGGATTGAATATATCATATTCCGTGACGGAAATGAGCGCGCGGCTTCCGCCATCCCCGCGAAGGAACTTCTTTACGCCGCCGCTGTCGCCAAGGATCTCTCCTTGAGCGCGGCGAGGCTTGAGGCCGCCTGGGCCGGACTTGACAATGTAAGCGATGCCAAGAAAGAACTGATCGAGGAGGCCGAGATGGAGCCTGAGGATGATTTCGGTGAGCAGATGAGGCTCTGT
Source organism: Bacteroidaceae bacterium (assembly GCA_963642795.1). Classification (GTDB taxonomy): domain Bacteria; phylum Bacteroidota; class Bacteroidia; order Bacteroidales; family UBA932; genus Cryptobacteroides. Next base: position 81,559 of record CAVIHT010000006.1, on the reverse strand, counting down.
GGCCAGGCGGGAAGTGTCTGGAAATCAATCACCGCCGGAAGTGAGCAGATCATCGAGGGCTGCAAGGACATCGTGGATGAGGTCGGTACCCAGAAGATAGGCAAGCCTTACACAGGAGAGGATGTGAATTACATAGAGTCTCCTCACTCGTGGAACTCCATCGAGGACTTCTACGACAACATCGTCAGCGTCCGCAGCGCTTATTTCGGAGCTCTTGGGGCGACAGCCGCACAGACATATTCAGTGAGCGCTTACCTTGCCGGTGTTGATCAGGCGGCCAACGAGGGTGTCATCTCTGCGATCGGGAAATGTCTTGAGAAGATCGCAGCGATGCCTAAGCCGTTCGTTAAGAACTACAAGGACGCCAAGGTCAAGGAGGCGATTGACGCCTGCAACGACCTTAACGATGCCCTTGAGGTTGCGCGTCAAGCTTTGATCAATGACTAAGTTCGATATTATACTGTAATGACATCCAAGGATTGGCCGGTTATGACGGCTGATCCTTCAGCCGATATAAAAATGAAAAATATTATGAATAAATCACTGCTGATACTCTCTGCTGCCATTTTTGCCTTCACTGCATGCAACGGCAACGGAGGTGCCGATGAACCGGAAGTCCCAACCGAACTGGGCGATGAATGGTATGCCGGGGGAAAGCTTGGAACAGCTTTTAACTCAAGTGCTTCGGCTTACGAACAGCCGACCCCGGTAATTGAGAATTCCGGGATGATCCAGGCTTTCAAGAACGGAGAGATGTTCTTTGAAAGGGATTTCAACGAGAACAAGGATGGGGCTTTCAGCGGCCTCGGCCCGCTGATGGTACGTCGCGGATGCCTCTACTGTCATCCGAACTACAGCCACGGCAAGCGCCAGACCGAGTACAAGGCTGACAAGAACGGCAACGGCTACCTTCTGGTAATAACAGACGACACAGACACTTACCTGAGTTCCGTGACCGGAATGCCGCAGACGCTCGCCGTAGCTCCTTTCAAGGCTCCGGTCGATGAAAGCGACATCAAGATCAACTGGCTTGAATATACCGACGAGTGGGGCAACCGGTTCCCTGACGGAGAATCCTATAGCCTGATTTATCCGGAGGTGGTTGTGCCGGAAGACGCTTTCTACGTGCCGCTTGAGGTGACGAAGAACGGTGAGACGACAACGGTGCCATATTCAAACGTACGTTTCAGGGTCGAGTCCACAATCGGGGTCTATGGTGTCGGACTTCTGGATGCTATCGACGACGATGACCTCAAGGCGCAGTATGCCAAGGAGGAGGCTGCCGGCGCTGAACTGAATCCGGCGATCTTCGCGAACGGCGAGTGGACAAGCCTTTACGGCAAGACGGCTCACCCGAAGCGTTTCACCTATGCGTTGAGCCGCGGACCCCTTCAGGATGCCGCCGGCGCGAACGCCATCTGGAACATCACCAATGTCACCAGAAGCGACAGGCGCTACCACTACATGACGGCGACCTACGCCAAGGTGGCTTCGCAGGATCCTGATGTCCAGAAGGATTTCTACAAATATTTCCCTGATGAGAACAAGACGGGAGATGTTCGGGAGGACATCTACAACTACCTGATGGCCAAAGACCTGAAACCGGAGATGACGGATGAAGAATATGCCGACTTCATGATCTGGCACAGGGGACTGGCTGTTCCTGCGGCAAGGGATATGGACGATCCGGAGGTCATCAAAGGCAAGGAACTCTTCACTAAGATCGGCTGCGCTTACTGTCATCGTCCAAGCTGGACGACCGGCGAGGACAACGTGACCGACCCTAACGGTTTCTTCAAGGACAACGATCCGAGACTTCCTCGCTATCCTCACCAGACCATCTGGCCGTACACCGACATGGTTCAGCACCGTCTCTTCATGCAGAACGACATCCGTACCGGCTGGTGCAGGACGACTCCGCTTTGGGGACGTGGTCTGAGCGAGCTTGTCGCCGGGGGTGTTGACAGGCTTCACGACTGCCGAGCCAGAACTGTAGTGGAGGCGATCATGTGGCACGGAAGCGCCCGGAGCGACGCCCGCGAATCCGTCGAGAATTTCCGTGCGCTTTCAAAATCCGAAAGGGATGCGGTGGTTAGGTTTATCGACTCGATATAATTTTAATACATATCCTCCAAAGTCTTGACTGATTGACTTTGGAGATCCGCTTTGATTATGACAAGACTTTTTGCAGGCCGGCCGGCGGCTCTCGTGCTGCATCTTTCGCTGGCGCTGATTCTGGCGGGAGCGCTTGTTACAACCTTTTCGGCCAGTAAGGGGACGCTTCATGTGCGTGAAGGAGAATCCGCCGAGGCTTTCGAGACCAAGGACGGAACTGTTCTCGAACTGCCTTTCAGTGTGGAACTTGAGGGCTTCGAGGTGCTTTACCATTCCGGAACGGACGCTGCTTCGGACTACAGCTCACGGCTTCGTTTCACAAGGAACGGCTCCGTAATCCGCAAGGGCGAGGTGAGGATGAACCGCATCCTGTCCTGCAAAGGTTATCGTTTCTATCAGACTGACTATGACAGCGATGAGGCCGGAGTGACTTTCACCGTAAGCCACGATCCGGTCGGCATCGCTGTCATCTATACCGGCTATGCACTGTTGCTTCTCGGGCTTCTCGCATTTTTCTTTACGGATAAAAGATTCAAGAAGTTCTTCGGGAACGCGTTGAGATATTCATCGTCCATCGTGATTGTTCTGTGCTTGGAAGCGACTGCTTCAGCGGCGGAAAATTCTGAAGGCCGGATTTCCGAATATAGCGGCGTCCCGGCCAAAGAGGCTCCGGCAGGACGTGGTTCGGCTGCCCCGAAAGCCCTGCCGAAAAACATCGCCGCAGAGTTCGGAGAACTGTATGTGCTGTATCACGGAAGAATATGCCCTCTCCAGACTCTCGCCTCGGATTTCAGCGCCAAGCTCTACGGAACTTCCGGAATCAAGGGACTGACTGACGAGCAGGTGCTTACCGGCTGGATGTTCTACGGCACAAGCTGGAGGAACATTCCTATGCACAACCGGAAGAAGGCGGTTGACGCAATGGACAAGGAGGCTACCGTCAAGGCGTTGTATTCAGGAGACTTGCTGAAGATCTACCCTCTTCGGGACAGCACGGGGCGGCTTGGATGGTACTCCCAGAGCGACAGGCTGCCGGAAGGAGTCGCCGACGAGGAGTGGCTTTTCGTCCGCAAGTCGATGGACTACATCTTCGAACTGGTGGTGAACCGTGAATATGACAGGTTGCGCGAGTCGCTGGAGAAGCTGCGCCGCTTTCAGGAAAGCAAGATGGGGGTGAGTCTGCCTCCGTTGTACCGCATCAAGGCAGAGCGGGCGTACAACGCTCTGCCACCGTTGTTTCCGATCGCCGGTACTTTCTTGATTATTGGTCTGGTGATGCTTGCGGTGGCGATGCGACGGATGGTAGCAGGAGAACTGAAAGACGCCGTTTCGACGGTCGATTCAGAGAACCTTTCACCTCTGGCAACAGGACAGGGATGTTTTTCCGGATTATTCAAGGCCGCGGGAATCGCTGCCGCTTTCGTGTTTTTCCTCGCCCTGACAGTTGTCCTGGGACTTCTCTGGGTGGCGGGCGGACATATTCCTTTCTCAAACGGAGCGGAGACGATGCTCTCGATCGCTTGGACCGCAATGCTGGCCGCCGTGCTGAGTTTCAGGAAGTTCCCGATTATGCTGCCATTTGGAATCATAGTTGCGTCACTTGCCGTCCTCGTTTCCGCGATGGGCAACGCCAACCCAGCCGTCACCCAATTGATGCCGATCCTGTCCTCCCCGCTGCTGAGCGTCCACGTCTCGCTGATGATGCTCTCCTACACCATTCTGGCCGTAATCATGATCAACGGCATTTGTGGCCTGATCGCCTCAGGTGCTTCTGCGAAGATGGCCCGGATGTCCGAAGCCATGATGTATCCGGCCCTGTTCTTTCTTGGTTCCGGCATAATCGCCGGCTCCATCTGGGCCAATGTCTCCTGGGGCTCCTACTGGAACTGGGATCCGAAGGAGACCTGGGCACTGATCACTTTCCTCATTGCCTCTCTCGGCGTACACCGGCCACGTCTCCCGTTCCTGCACAGTCCACGTGCCTACCACATCTACACCCTTATCCTCTCCGTCTCCGTCCTCTTCACCTATTTCGGAGTCAACTATCTCCTCGGCGGAATGCACAGTTACGCCTGAATGAGGTCAGGTGCGTACGGCGCTTGGAAAAACGGCATTATATTTCCGAAAAACATTGTATTTGCATTGTTTTAGAAATATATTACCGTGGTGAGTTATTTGGAGTTTAGGGAAAAATTATTGCCTGAAGGATGCTTCTCCATCCATCTGGCAAGGGCATTTTTCCCTTCATTCGACAGGAATAATCTTACCAGATGGGTGCGGAAGGGGTTGTTGGTAAAATTACGGCAGGGGATGGTACGCTTTTCCTGAGTTGTTGCTGCGTCCTGATTTCTCACGCTACGTAGCCTGCCGCATCTATCGTCCGTCATACATCAGCCTTCACACGGCGTTGAGTATCTATGGGATGATTCCGGAGGCGGTCACAATCATCACGTCAGTTTCAACATTGAAAACAGCGCGATTTGAGAACGAGTTCGGGCAATATTCCTATAAGAAGGTCAAACCGGAACTCTTCTTCGGGTACAAGCCTGTTGAACTTCCAATCAACACAGCAGTGGTTAATCCCCCAAAACTGACCTGGCTGTTGGCACAACCTGAAAAGGCTTTACTGGATCTGCTTTATCTCTATCCGTTTTATGACAACGGCACTGAGTTGGAGCAGCTCCGCTTGGACGAAGCCTATATGACTGAGGAATCGGATATTGAAAGACTCAAGGAATACCAACAGAGAATCGGCAGCAAGGCACTGGACAGAAGAATCAAGAAACTCTTAAGAATATACAGTTTATGATTGACCTGAATTACATCAACAGCTATTTCTCCTCACAGATAGCATCAAACGCCGCCTTCCAGAAGCATATTCTCGGAGAGTGATTCGGCTGGAGGTTCGCTTCATGATCCGCTCGTGCGTTTGGTGGATCGGAATTTCGCTTCCATTCGTGAGCGTATGGGCGAGTACCTGTACGAGTACTACAATATTGAACAGAAAGATTTGCTTTCCGCGCACAGATTTAAGAAGCTGTTTAAAAATAATTCCTCTTTTTTCTTACGCGGCCTTTCCGGCCATTTTCATCTTTGTCATCGGTCACGTAGCTACGGCTACGCTCCCTCTTCCAAAGCCGAAACTGTCTCGAAAATTCCGCATAATAAAATGCGGGAATCATTTTTAAACAACTTCTAAATCCAGATCCGGTGATACAGGTTATGTGCTTTGTTACAATGGTGGAGTTGACTCTTTGGATGAGTCCTATAAACTGGTTCAATCTGATCTTGAAGGCAATGTCGAATATGTGGTTATGACGCACTAGGACTTGGAGTGTGCGATGTAAGACGTTTATAATCAGCGTAAAATAAGATTCCCTTTAGTCGATGTTGACTAAAGGAATTTGTTAATATATTCATAAATAGCTACTTGCCATCCACGGCTGAGAGTGTGTTCTTAGGTGTGGGTACTGTTGTTCGATGATTGAATGAAGCCCTAATGAAGTCTGATTACCCCAAAGGTTTGTGATTTTCGTTTTTATGCTTAATTTTACCGAAAATTTGAACCACATAATTGAATATGCGTATCAATAAGGCGCTGAATGCAGCGATTTTGTTGCTTTTTGTAAGCATGTCCGCTGGAGCGCAGGACGGGAATTTGGTCAATATCGGGCTTCATGCCAGAGTGGATTATCAGCGGGAGTACTTGGGCGGGGATGCCGTCAAGGACAACTGCGGCTTCATGGGTAAGAATGTCAGCATCCTGATGAACGGGGCGTTCAATGAATATTCCTCCTACAACTACCGTCAGCGGCTCTACCGTGGCCACGGCAGCGAGAGCTTCTTCAACGCCACCGACTTCCTCTATCTCACTTACAGACCCGACGAGCGCTGGAGTTTCTCCGGCGGCAAGCAGATTGTCGAGATAGGAGGCTATGAATATGACCTTGCGCCGATTGACATCTACTTCCTTTCTGAATATTGCAGCAACATCACCTGCTACCAGATGGGAGTGAACGTTGGATATTCGTTCGGCGGCGGAAAGGACATTCTCCGGCTCCAGTTCTGCCAGAGCCCGTTCCGGCGGGAGGACAGCGACATGTACGCCTACAATCTGATGTGGAACGGCACCCACGGCTGTTTCGACTCCATCTGGTCGCTGAATATGGTTGAATATCTTCCCGGTAAGTTCATCAAATATTTGGCTCTTGGCAACCATTTTACTTTCGGGAAGCTGACTGTCTTCGCCGATTTCATGAACAGGTCGCTTGTGGACAAGATGTCCTTTCTGAGGGATTTCACAGTCATCGGAAAGGTGGCATATCCATTCAATGACAGACTCAATGTGTTCGGAAAGGCGAGTTTTGACCATAACGATCTCGATGAGGAAGGAGACTGGTGCGTGATGCCGGGAACCTCGATGGGAAGGGTCGGCTGCGGTGTGGAATATTTTCCGCTCGCAGACAAAAGGATCCGCCTGCACGCCACGTTCTGCCACTCATTCGGGGACAACGGCAACCCTGCCGCCGCCTTGCTTGCTGACCAGCGGATCGCCAGCGTCGGCCTCACATGGCGGATGAGTCTGCCAAGCCGCTGAATATACCACCTCAAAAACGTTAACAAACCAGTTATGAATAAGACCAGGAAAAAGTCTTCGAACTTCGTCTTGAACGGGGTTGTCCGCCTTGTCATCGTCATCGGTTTCTTTGCCTATCTTGGTGTCTCGATGGGAATGGCCAACATGCTGAACACCGTGATGAAGACAGCTCACGACCTGCTGATCAACACCGTGTTCTACCTGATGTCCATCTGTGTGCTGATGGGTGCGCTGAGCCGCCTTTTCGCGGAGTTCGGCGTAGTCTCCCTGCTGGAGGACTTGTTCCGCATTCCCCGTTTCGGAGACCTCTGGCTGCATGTCCGGACAGATTTCCGAAAATGCCTTGGAATCTTTACAGGGCACACATCATGTCCGCAAAAATGTCTATTTTTGTAAGCTATGGACATAATTAAACTGATAGAAATCTTCGCCTTGGCCACGGGCGTGCCTTACATCGTTCTGGAGGTTCTCCAGAAGAACACCATGTGGTACTTCGGAATCGCTACGGGATTGGCGTGTGCATATTCATTCTTCATCCAGGGTCTCTGGTCCAACATGGCGCTTAATCTCTACTATGTCGTGATGTCGGTCTGGGGGCTTTACTTGTGGCGCAGGGACAGCCGGAAGCTTGAAGACAGCTCCGGCGGCAAAGCCATGTCCGCCCTTCATCTTGTCCGGCTGGACGCAAGGACGGCCTTGTTGAGCGCCGGAATATTCCTTGCCGGTACCGCGCTTCTTTTCTGGCTGCCGCGTGCCTTTGGTTCCTCGGGCAGCTGGCTTGATTCGGTCTCCGCCATGATGGCCGTCGTGGCGACCTATTGGCTGGCCAGGTCCATTCCGTACCACTGGGTCATCTGGTGCGTGGCCGACAGCCTTCTGGTAGTGATGTGTTTCCTCGGGGGGCAATATTGGCTGACTCTGCTCTACCTCGCCTACATCACCGCCTCTGTCTGCGGGCTGTTCCATTGGTTTAGAAAAGGCAAGTACATCAATTGATTTCTCCGAATATGAAAGTTCTTCCAAAAATTCTTCTTGGTCTTGCCCTTGCGGCGTTGACGGGGCTGTCCTCCTCCGCGCAGGACAGGAATGTTGTTTACCGCGACGCGTCCGCTTTCCCTCTTTACGGGAAGTGCGTTGAGGAGACATCAGCTCGCTTTGAGCGTCTTCCTGCTGAATTTAATGGTGTTGTAAGGAAATCGATGTGGGATCTCGGCCGCAATTCGGCGGGACTTTACATCCGTTTCCGTTCCAACTCCACCCAGATTCGGGTGCGTTGGAAGTCCACATCCCCGCGCCAGTACATGCCGCACATGGCCGATGTCGGTGACAGCGGACTAGATCTTTACATCCTGACCGAAAAGGATGGCTGGCGGTTTGCGGGAAGCGGCTTTGAATGGGGCGGGCGCGACAAGCTGGTCAAGAACAAGACTTTGGTCGCGAACATGACGCCCGTCCAGAGGGAGTATATGCTGTATCTTTCTCTGTACAACGGGATTGACGAGTTGGAAATCGGGGTGGATGAAGGTTCCGTCCTTGAGGCTCCGGCTGTCGAAAGTCCGAAGTCCGGCAACCCTGTCGTGATGTACGGAACCAGCATTCTTCAGGGCGGCTGTGCATCTCGCCCGGGGATGGCTTTCACGGCGATTCTTGGCCGGAAACTGGACAGGGAGATCATCAATCTCGGATTCAGCGGCAACGCATGGCTGGACTATGAGATCGCCGACTACATCACTCGGGTTCAGAATCCAAGCCTCATTGTGTTGGACTACGTCCCGAACGCCACCGTGGAGCAGATAAACGAGAGGGGGGAGAAGTTCTTCCGGACGATCAGGGACGCTTTCCCTGATTGTCCGGTGATTCTTGTGGAGGATCCGACCTACCCTCACACCAGTTTCGATCAGAAAATGCGCGAGGAGGTTACCACAAGGAACGCCGCCCAGCGGGCTCTTTATAAGAAACTCAGGAAGGCCGGGGAGAAGAAGCTGTACTATGTCTCCACGGACGGAATGATCGGTGACGACGGGGAGGCCACGGTTGATGGCATTCATTTCACTGACCTCGGAATGGTGCGCTACGTGGATAAGATCCTGCCTGTCATGAAGAAAGCGCTGAGATAGTCGGGCGGTCATGAAAAATTATTGTATTTCGCCGGAAAGGAGTATCTTTGCAAACTAGAGGAAATGTGGGTGGGCAATCACCTTCGAACGTGAGATAATGTGTTTTACAGCAAGTAATTGTCTGCTTGCGAAAGTTGAGTTATGATTATAATTGTAGAAAGTGGAGCCACCAAGACTGATTGGTGCGCGGCTGCCGCTGACATGGAGCCTATCAATGTCAAGACCGCGGGAATGAATCTGGCGACCATGCCTCAGGATGTAATCGAGAGGATCGTCCTGGAGGCGGTTGGCGCTTTCAAGGAGAAAGGGATCTCCGGGGGCGTCAGCGAGGTACACTTCTATGCCGCCGGACTGATCGTCCCCGAAGGGGAGAAGGTTCCCGCGCAGGCAAAGGGACTTGACGGAGTCTTGAAGTCTGTTTTCCCGGAGGCGGAGATGGAGTACGCCTCGGATCTTCTTGACGCGGCGCGTGCGGTCTGCGGACACAAGCCTGGCGTCGCGGCGATCATGGGGACCGGGTCGAACAGCTGCTTGTTTGACGGTGAGAAGGTCGTCAAGAATGTGCGTTCCGCGGGTTTCATCCTCGGCGATGAGGGCGGCGGCGCCAGGCTCGGCAAGCTGTTCATGTCCGACTTCCTCAAAGGTCTCGTTCCGGAACCCGTCTCAAGCGAGTTCTCCAAAGAATTCACAGTGGACTACATGACGGTGGTCCAGAATGTTTACAGAGGAGACGCTCCTTCAAAGTATCTGGGTTCCTTCGCTCCGTGGATTCTGGAGAGGTACGATTCCTGTGAATATGTCCGCGATCTCGTGGACCGGAATTTCAAGGACTTCATCGAGAGGGCTCTCAAGCAGTATGACGTGGACAAGTATCCGGTCGGTGTCGTGGGCGGCTTCGGCTACGCCAACAGGCACATTCTTGAGAAGGTGGCCGAACCTTATGGGATCCGCTTCTCCACAATCATTCCGGCTCCGATTGAAGGCCTGGTGGAATATCATCTTGGCAGAAAGTAATTTAACTTGGCCGGATAGTGGCTCCGGCGTTGATATTTGTTATGGAAGACAATAGAACAACTGAACAGTCGTCAAGGTATGACCACCTTGATAAGATGTCCACGGAAGAGTTGCTGAACGCGATAAACACGGAGGACAGGACGGTGCCGGTCGCTGTGGCCGGAGCCATACCTCAGATCCGGAAACTGGTGGACGGAATCGTGGAGAGAGTGTCGCTCGGTGGCCGGGTTTTCTACCTTGGCGCCGGCACAAGCGGGCGTCTTGGCATTGTCGATGCGTCTGAGATCCCTCCGACATACGGAGTCCATGACGTATTCATCGGTTTCATGGCCGGTGGCGACACTGCGATTCGAGACGCTGTGGAAGGTGCCGAGGATGACGAGGAGGGAGGATGGAGAGACTTGCTGGCATATTCACCGACAAAGAATGATGTCGTGATCGGCATTGCCGCCTCGGGAACGACTCCTTATGTGATCGGGGCGTTGAAGACAGCGCGCGGGAACGGTCTGCTGACGGGCTGCATAACTTGCAACGAGAACTCTCCTGTGGCCGCTGCCGCAGAGATTCCGATTGTGGTAGTCGTCGGCCCTGAGTTTGTGACCGGAAGCACCAGGATGAAAGCGGGAACAGCTCAAAAACTGGTTCTGAACATGATTTCGACGGTTTCGATGATCCGTCTCGGACATGTCCGGGGCAGCAGGATGGTGGACATGCAGTTGACGAACCGTAAACTCGTGGATCGTGGAACAAGGATGATCATGGACGAGACCGGCATTGAGGACTATGACCTTGCGCGCAAGCTCCTGCTGGAATATGGTCAGGTCCGCGCGGCGGTGAACGCCTGGCGGAAAGGTGAAGCGAAGTAGATGACAGTTCCAGAGAAGTTTCCGTCGAAGTTGCTTGAAGACGCTGTGCAGGCCATAGGCTCCCTTCCGGGAGTGGGCAAGCGCAGCGCCTTGCGCCTTGCCCTGCATCTGCTCAGACAGCCATCCGAGAATGTACACCATTTTGCCGACTCCATCGTCAGGATGAGGGACGAGGCGAAGTACTGTCGGGAGTGCTGGATGATCTCCGACAACGATGTCTGCTCGATCTGCTCGGACAAGTCACGCGACCGCAAAACGATCTGCGTGGTGGAGAATGTCCGTGATGTGATGAGCGTAGAGAACACCGGCCAGTATCACGGGGTTTACCACGTGCTAGGAGGTATAATCTCCCCGATAGCCGGGGTGGGTCCTTCCGACATAACTGTCTCTGGACTCGTCGAACGATTGAGGAATATGCTTGCGTCGGGGGAGACGAGGCCGGAGGAAGTAGAGGTCATCCTTGCCTTGAGCGGGGATGTCGAGGGGGAGACGACATCTTTCTACATCTACCGTCAGATCTCCTCCTACGGGGTGAAGGTGTCTTCCCTCGCCAGGGGTTTGGGCTTCGGGGATGATCTCGAATATGCCGATGAGCTCACACTTGGCCGCTCGATTGTCAACCGTCAGGTGTTCAAGCCATAGAAATCGTCTGTAACTTGTTATAAACACTTACTTGACAATGTTTTTCTCTATTTTTGAATCGCTGCTTCTGGCGGTTTCCCTTTGTGCTGACTGCTTTGCGGTCTCCACATGTTCAAGTGTCACCCTTAAAGGCATATCTTGGAGGAATGTTTCCCCGATAGCCTTGGCGTTCGGTGTCGTGCAGACCACTCTCATGGCTCTTGGCTGGCTGTTTGGTGACATGTTTGTCGGACATATTCAGAAAGTCGCCAGTCTCGTTGGATTCCTGCTGTTGCTTTATGTCGGGGGATCGATGATTCTCGGGGCCGTGAGGAACGAGGACGACGCATGCGATCTGAACGGCTTGAAGAATGTGATTATGGGGGCGGTGGCTACAAGCATCGATGCTTTTGCTGTAGGAGTCAGCCTGTCCATGGGTTTTGTCCCGACCGGCAAGATGATGATGAACCTTGCCGCCATCTTTGTCGTGACAATGCTTTCCGTGATCGTCGGAATGTTCGGCGGGCAGAGAATCGGCCGGAAGTTCGGCCGCCCGGCGGAACTCATAGGTGGCTCGGTACTGATTCTTATTGGTCTGAACATTTTGCTGGGATTTATTTAGAAGCTGTTTAAAAATGGTTCCCGCATTTTATCATGTGGGATTTTCGAAACAGCTTCTAAGGAATATTTTCTCCATTTTTGCGAAAATATTCCTACTTTTGCAGACTGACTTCTCCGTAATGTCAGTCTATTTGAAGTGGAACCTTTCCCATGCTCGTGCCGGGAAAAAACAGGATGAAGATTATGATTGCGATTTTCTACAGACAGAACGGCAAACTGTTGGTTTCCCAGTCTGAAACGGAGCTTTCGAAGATGAAACGGGACGATGTCCTTTGGATTGACATTCTCTCCCCGTCCGGAGAGGAAAAACACACTGTCGATGAGTTTCTTGGAGAGGAAATCCAGAGCCGCGCGCAGGCTGAGGAGATCGAGAGCTCATCCCGTTTCTCCGAGACTGAGAACGCGATTTTCGCCAACACCAACTTCCTGATGCCGGGACCGGAGGATTATTCGATGGAGGCCGTCTCATTCACCTTCGTGGGAAACTGCCTTACAACATTGAGGGATGTCCCGCTGCGAAGCTTCACCGAACTCCAGCGCAGGATCGTCGCGATGCCTCAATCCTACCCGAACGGCTACACTGTCTTCGCCAGCATCATGGACCAGCGTGTCGATCTGGACGCGGACATGATCGAGCTCATGAGCAAGGAGATCTCCCAGTACAGCAAACGGATCAACCAGCAGGAGGATATTGACGAGGATTTCCTCTTGGACATCAACCAGCTGCAGGAAAACACGATGCTCGTGCGCGAGAACATCGTCGATAAGCAGCGCCTGATCTCCAACATGCTTCGCAGCGACAAGTATCCGAAGGATCTGCACAGGCGGTTCTCCGTACTGCTGCAGGACATCAATTCCCTGATCAACCACACTAATTTCGGTTTCGAGAGACTGGAGTACCTTCAGGACACGGTTGTCGGTCTCATCAACCTGGACCAGAACAAGATCATGAAGACATTCACTCTTGTCTCCGTCCTTCTGATGCCTCCGACGCTTGTGGCGAGTTTTTACGGAATGAACGTACCGATGCCGCTGATGGACAAGGGTTGGACATGGGTGCTGCTGCTCGGAGTTATGCTGCTGACCGTAGCTCTGGTGATGTTCTTGTTCAGAAAGAACAAACTCCTGTAAAATAAATACCTTTTTCTTATTGTAAATCAGATGTTTTTGTCTAACTTTGCACGCCTTTTGATCGGTCGTGCCGTCACGGCGTGTCCGGTAGGGTGAAAAAATATTGTTAAACAACTAGTTATCTTTAATTACCATTATGGCAGAAGAAACACAGAAAGTAGCAGAGGAAGTCAAGGTTGAGGCTGAGCCGAAGGCCGAGGCCCCTGCGGAGAAGAAGACATCTCTCAATGCTTCGATCGCTCCCGACAAATTTGATTGGGACGCTTTCGAGGGCGGTTCGGAGATTTATGGCGACGAGGACAAGAAGTCCATCGAGGACGCTTATGACCAGACTCTCTCAAAAGTCGTAGAGAACGAGGTCGTTGAGGGAACCGTCACAGCCATCTCCAAGAGAGAGGTTATCGTCAACATAGGTTACAAGAGCGAGGGTGTCATCCAGGCTCCCGAGTTCCGTTACAATCCGGACCTCAAGGTCGGTGACAAAGTTGAGGTTTACGTTGAGTCCGCCGAGGACAGGAAGGGGCAGCTCATTCTTTCCCATAAGAAGGCCCGCGCCCTCAAGTCTTGGGACAGGGTCAACGAGGCTTTCGCCAACGACGAGATTGTCAAGGGCTTCGTGAAGACCAGGACAAAGGGCGGCATGATCGTCGATGTCTTCGGAATCGAGGCCTTCCTCCCTGGCTCACAGATCGACATCAAGCCTATCCGCGACTACGACGCTTACGTCAACCAGACGATGGACTTCAAGATCGTCAAGATCAACCAGGAGTTCCGCAACGTCGTCGTGTCCCACAAGGCTCTTCTCGAGGCCGAGCAGGAGCAGCGTAGGGCCGAGCTCATCAGCAAGCTTGAGAAAGGACAGATCCTCGAGGGTACCGTCAAGAACATCACCAACTACGGAGTCTTCGTTGACCTCGGCGGTGTTGACGGTCTCATCCACATCACAGACCTGTCTTGGGGCAGGATAGACAATCCTGAGGAGGTGGTTTCCCTTGACCAGAAGATTAAGGTAGTTGTCAAGGAGTTCGATCCTCAGCAGAAGAGAATCGCCCTTGGCTACAAGCAGCTCACCCCTCATCCTTGGGACAACCTCGACGCCAACATCAAGGAAGGCGATGTTGTCAAGGGTAAGGTTGTGCTCATCGCTGACTATGGCGCTTTCGTGGAGATCGAGCCGGGGGTCGAGGGTCTTATCCACGTGTCTGAGATGTCTTGGTCTCCAAGGCTTCACAGCGCTCAGGAGTTCCTTAAGGTAGGTGACGAGGTGGAGGCCAAAGTCCTCTCCATCGACCGCGAGAACAGGAAGATGTCCCTCGGTCTGAAGCAGCTCACTCCTAACCCTTGGGAGAGCATCCGCGACAAGTACCCTGTAGGCTCCGTTCACAAGGCTGTCGTGCGCAACATCACCAACTTCGGTGTGTTCGCTGAGCCGGAGGATGGCGTTGAGGGACTCATCCACATCAGCGACCTCTCTTGGAACAAGATCAAACATCCTTCAGAGCTCGTTTCCCCTGGTGATGTCATCGATGTTCAGATCCTTGACTTCGATGAGGCCAACCACAAGCTCAGCCTTGGTCACAAGCAGCTTACTCCTAACCCTTGGGATGCCATTGAGGAGAAGTATCCTGTAGGTTCTGTTGTTGAAGGGACAATCGCTTCCCTTACCGACAAGGGCGCCAACATCAAGCTTGAGGGCGACGACGAGGGCTTCGCTTTCAGCCGTGACCTCATCAAGGAGGACGGCAAGCAGGCCATTGTGGGCGAGACCCTTCCGTTCAAGGTTATCGAACTCAGGAGAAGCACCCGCAGGATCCTTCTCTCACATGTGAGAACATACTCTGAGGCGAAGGCCGAGAAGGTTGCCGTTGAGACAGACAACACAAAGAAGGCTGTCAAGAAGATCAACTCCAATCTGGAGAAGACCACCCTCGGTGACATCAGCGAACTCGCTGCCCTCAAGGACAAGCTCGCGAAAGGTGAATAATCCATGGATTTTACTTTGACGGTGTTGGGTACGGCTTCGGCCAAACCCAGCCCCGGAAGGAATCAGAGCGCTCAGGTACTTTCCGTACACGGGCGCTTTTTCTTGATTGATTGCGGAGAGGGCGTGCAGACACGTCTTCAGGAGTGCCGTATCTCTCCGATGAAGATAGACTCGGTCTTCATCTCGCACATCCACGGCGACCACGTCTTCGGACTTTTCGGCCTGCTTTCCACGATGGGAATGCTGTCGAGGATGACTCCTCTGAACATCTACGCTCCGGTCAGTTTCGGGCCGCTCCTGAAATTCTTCCTTTCCTACTACGGTGAGGGCATCCCGTTCGAAATCAGGCATATCCCGATGAACATGAAGGCTCCGGAGATAATATACCACACCAAGTCTCTGGAAATCTACGCTTTCCCTCTGAACCACAAAATCGAAACCTTCGGCTTGCTGTTCCGCGAAAAGGAGCCTCAGATGAATGTCAGAAAATGGAAGGTTGATGAATATTCCCTCTCACTCACGGAGATAGGTGCGGTAAAGCGTGGCGAGGATGTGATTCGTGAACGTCCTGACGGCACCGCCGAGGTGCTTCCGTTCGAGGAACTGGGCTACAAGCCGTACGTTCCCCGTTCTTTCGCCTATTGCAGCGACACCGCTCCGTTCCCGGAACTGTCCTCTTGGATTAGAGGCGCGGATCTGCTCTATCATGAGACGACGTACACAGCGGAGTTGACGGATCAGGCGGCTGCCAGGCATCATTCCACGACCATTCAGGCCGCGCAGTGTGCGCTTGTCGCCGGCGTGAAGAAACTCGTGATCGGGCATTATTCCTCACGGTGCAAGGACGTTTCCCTTTATGAGTCGGAGTGCAGGAGCATATTCCCTGAGACCTATGCCGCGAATGACGGGGATGTGTTCGATGTTCCGCTTGTAAAATTGGGGTAGATATCGGGCGGAAATCATTATATTTACATTCTGATGTCAACGGGCGGCATAACATAAGCCGCCGAGGATTTGGCAAGGGGCCTTAAAGAAATGCTCGTGATGAGAAGAGTTATTATATTCATAGGTTTTGTTTTGTGTCAGGTGGCCGTTCTCGCTCAGGGAACGCCGCAGGAACGGTATATCCAGAAGTGGGCGCCGACGGCGGTCCGGGAGATGTACCGCAGCGGAGTGCCGGCCAGCATCACATTGGCGCAAGGCATTCTGGAGTCCCGTTTCGGACTTTCATCTTTGGCTTCCGAGGGTAACAACCATTTCGGAATCAAGTGCCACAAGGACTGGAAGGGTAAGTCGATGCGTTATGATGACGATGCGAAAGGGGAGTGTTTCCGGGTCTATGACTCCGCGGAAGAGTCTTTTCAGGATCATTCGGATTTCCTTCGCTACCTGGATCGCTACAAATTCCTTTTCGACCTGAAGACGACCGACTACAAGGGATGGGCCTTCGGCTTGAAGAAGGCCGGCTATGCCACCGACCCGAACTATCCGGCGAAGCTCATCAAGTATATAGAAGACTATAAGCTTTATGAATATGACACAATGACTTACGATGAGTCTGAACGTGTGGCGGAGTCCATCTTGTACAAAGCTGATGTCGCTTCCGGGGACTCCAAGGTCGCATCCGGCAAGAAACAGGTGACGGTCAAGAAGGAGAGAAAAGACCGTAAGGTTCGCAAGGCAAGGAAGAAACATGTCAAGGAAGAGTCCGTTTCTGATGTGATACCGGCTTCTCCTCTGTCATTGGAAGAACCTAAGCGGATTGACAAGAGCGGGTTGGAGGTGTTTAGTTTCTCGTTAACCAGAGAGGCATATTCCCGAAACGGGGTGCCGTTCATCACGGCGGTGGAAGGGGAGACGTATTCAAGCATCGCCGCATCGTACCATCTTTATCTGAATGAACTGCTGAGGTTCAATGATTTGACTCGCCCGGAAGAACTTTTGCCCGGCACGGTGGTCTATCTGCAGGCGAAGAAGGTCCAGTCCGAGAAAGGACTTGACAAGTACATCGTCGGCGAGGATGGGGAGTCGTTGCGTGACATCTGTCAGCGATTTGCCGTGAAGATGTCCAGTGTGATGAGGATGAACGGATTTTCAGCAGATTATGAACCTCGCGAAGGTGACACGATCGTTCTTCGCGGCAAGAGATTGAAGAAATGATGAAGACTTGGAAGTGGATTGTTTTGGTTGCCGTTTTGTTGGTGATTGTGGCGCTGGGTGCTGTCGGTGGCCGTTGGTATGCCGACAGCCGCAAGCCGAACTTTTCCGGTAAGGCTGACCTGTACGTCCGTCCCGAGATGACTGTGGCGGAGGTGCTTGCGCAGATTCCGGACAGCATTGTCATCAATCATCGCAGTCTGACTTGCGTCGTTCGGAAGAATCTTGCTGACAGCGACTTGAAACCGGGACATTATGTTGTGGAGAGGAATAAGCCAAGCGTCTATGTGGTCCGTATGCTGAAAAACGGTTGGCAGTCGCCTGTGAATCTTGTGCTTTCAGGCACAATGAGACTCAAGGGGCGGATCGCCCGCAAGATCAGCAACCAGATGATGCTGGATTCCGCCGAGGTGGCCGACGCGCTCACAGACTCTGCATTGCTGGCCGGTTACGGATTCACTCCTTCGGATGTGTTCTCGCTTATCATGCCTGACACCTATCAGGTTTACTGGACAGCCTCGATGAAAGACATTCTGGACAAGCAGAAGGCTGCCTACGATGCTTTCTGGACAGCGGAGAATCTTGCCAAGGCCGAGGCACAGGGTTTGACCCCGAAGCAGGTCTCGATTGTGGCCTCCATCGTCAAATGCGAGTCGAACCATGCTCCTGAATATTCCTCAATCGCCGGGGTGTACCTGAACCGTCTGCATCATGGGATGAGACTTCAGGCCGACCCGACTGTGGCTTTCTGCTACGGTTTTACTCTCAACAGGATTCTGTTCAAGCATCTGGAGTTTGACTCACCGTACAACACCTACCTTCATGAAGGCCTTCCTCCCGGCCCGATCTGTGTGCCGGACAGGGCCTGCCTTGAGGCCGTCCTGAACCCTGACCGCCACGGCTATTTATATTTCTGTGCCAGCGCTGCTATGGACGGCACCCACAAGTTCGCCACCACCCTCTCCGAGCACAATCGCAATGCCCGCGAGTTCCAGCGCGCCCTCGACGCCCGCCGCACTTCCGGCCACTGACCTTGTCGAAGCGCCATTCCCCTCCGCCGAACCCTTTCGACTGCTGATTTTGTTGGCCACTGACCTTGTCGGTCGCCACATATCTGGAATTAATTAGATCTCGTTGCCGGTGAACTGTCCGATGAAGTAGATGGCGCCGGTGTCGGAGTCGCTGATGATGTACACGAACGGTCTGTCGGCATGGAATTCTACCTGACGTGGTTCCGGGGCGAGGGAAGACATTGTCATGATTGCAGCGGTCACTGCCGCCGCTTTGGTGCCTTCTTCGCTGACCTCGATCTTGGCTTTCTGCAACATCTTTGAAACGAACAGATTGCCGTCGGCCAGTCTGCTGAAGTCGGCTGATGAGCTGAACATTGTCGGAGCGCCCAAAGCGGAGATCACATCGTTCAGCGGCAACTCCACCTCGGTCGTGAACTTAGGCAGCTTGAGATCCACCTTGCAGTTTTCCATCATGCGGCGCAGAGAGGTTATCTCCTTAACACTGAGGGTTTTCATCATCTCCTGGATCGACTTGTCTTCTTGAGGCAAAAGAACGGTCATTGCGTATGTGCCGTTGCCGTAAGGAATCCTGACAGCGGAATAAATATTGTTGGATGTGTAGAGATATTCATCATTCCTGTGCATCATTCTGACTTTCTTGATGTCGCGGGTGTAGCCCCTGAACCGCTCAAGTCCGGTGTCCTTGGCGTCGAACTTGTCCGCCCATGATCCGTTAAAGTAGATGGCGTTCATAAGGTATGCCACGGCACTCGGCTCGACATTGTCGATGATCTTGGGAATCATTCCGTTAGTGTGGTCGGAGCACCAGTCGTTGATGATGCCGGTCGTCTTTTTTGATGTGAAATCAAGGTTTTGGACCTCGGCCTTGAACCGGTCGTTGATTGTCCGGGTGAACTCACCGTTCAGTTTGTAGTCTTTGTTTACAGCGATGTAGTCCGCGATGCTGACAGTCGTGGCTGGATCCAGTTTCCCGGCCTTTTGGATGATGTGGTTGTAGAGCGAATTGATCTCGTCCATCGAACCGCCGCTGAATCCGAGCGTGTTCAGGATTTCCTGCTTGGTTTCTCCGTCCGCTCCGTTTGCCAGCATCGACATCAGCCCGCTGACGCTCAACGGACTGATTACCTTGGAATCCATTCCGGACACCTTGTTGAACAGGTTCAGGGCGAAGGCGTTGTTCTTCGCCAGAAGTTCCCTCTGACCGTCCGTCAGAATCAGGCGGTCGCTTTCGATAACCTCCATTCCGTCTCCTCTGCTGATTTCTGTGATGTCGCTCTGTCCGCTCTTCTTCGCCGTGCCGCAAGACACCAGCATAGCCGCCGCCATCCCTGAAAACGCAACCCTTCTCGCCGTATTATTCATTTCCCTTGATTTTTTTTCGTCCGGCGGGCAATCACCTTCCGTGAATATATCCATTCAAGCGGCTACTGCCCGCCGCCATGACTAACCGAATCACTAAATCCGGCAAAAACCGTTTCTTGCATCACCACCCAACAATATTCATTCTGATTATTCCAGCCAGCCTTCTGGAAGCTGCATGGTGACGCAGTGGAGGCCACCGTGGCCGGAGAGGAGCGGACGGCAGTCGATGAGGATGATCTCCCTGTCCGGGAATACACCTTTAAGTTTTGTCCGGACAACCTCGTCGAGTTTAGAGCCGGTGCCGGGTACGAGAACAGCTCCGTTGATTATCAGAAAATTGGCGTAGGATGCCGGGAGAGGATAGTCGTCCAGGAACATCTGCTTCGGTTTCGGGAGCTGGACGAGTCTGTAGGGATTTCCGTCCAGAGTCCTGAAAGACTGAAGCTGCGCTTCCATATTCATTAACGACTCGTGGTCAGGGTCTTCCGGGTCGTAGCTCTTGAGGTAGGCGATTGTCTCCGGGTCGCAGAAGCGGGCAAGGATGTCGATGTGGCTGTCCGTGTCATCGCCGGAAAGGTGGCCGCTGTCCACCCAAAGCACCCGCTTGAGACCGAACGCATGCTTGATTTCGTCCTCGATCTCCTCCTTGGTGAGATATTCATTCCTGTTGTCGCTGCAGAGGCATTCAGAGGTGGCCATCAGGGTTCCGGCGCCATCGGTGTCGATGCTGCCGCCTTCCAGCACGAACGGACGCATGTCCACGCACGCGACCTCGTCGGCGAAAGCCCTGTCAAAGAATATCTTCTTAGTGATTCCGTTGTCGAAGTTTGAGGCGAACTTGAGTCCCCAGCCGTTGAAGACAAAGTCGTAGAGGTACTTCTCCCCATTGTCGCCATAGACGGCTATCCCGCCGTGGTCACGCGCCCAGGTGTCGTTGATCGGACACTCCTGAAAACGGATCTTGGAAGCGTCCACACCAAGTTCGGCAAGTCTTCCGGCGGCGGCCTCCACATCGGCGGTCACAAGCAGCACCTTCTCGAAACGCAGGATCGCCGAGATGATACGTCCGTAGCATTCCTGCACCTTCTCCAGTTCGTACCAAGGTGTCGTCCCGTCAGGCCAGGTGAGCATCACCCCGCTCTGTGTCTCCCATTCAGCAGGCAGTCTCATGTTCATTTCGGTTTATTATCTGCAAAGATATTGTTATTTTTGCGAACTGTGAACAGGAGCAAGAAGTAAGCCATGAAATTTCGTTTGGAATCACCATACATGCCGTCGGGTGACCAGCCGGGGGCGATCGAGGGGCTTTGTGACGCGCTGAATCAGGGCGTCGGGAATGTGACGTTGCTTGGGGTGACAGGGTCGGGAAAGACTTTCACTATGGCGAACGTCATCGAGAGGCTTCAGCGTCCGGCGCTGGTTCTCAGCCACAACAAGACGCTGGCCGCACAGCTGTACGGGGAGTTCAAGAA
Organism: Bacteroidaceae bacterium; assembly: GCA_963642795.1. Lineage (GTDB taxonomy): Bacteria > Bacteroidota > Bacteroidia > Bacteroidales > UBA932 > Cryptobacteroides. The sequence goes on along the minus strand of CAVIHT010000006.1, from coordinate 60,468 downwards.
CTTCTTCCCGTCCAATGCCGTTGAATATTTCGTCTCCTACTACGACTATTACCAGCCGGAGGCCTATCTTCCGACAACCGACACATACATTGAGAAGGACCTGAGCATAAATGACCAGATTGACAAACTACGTCTCAGCGCCGCCTCGGCTTTGATGTCGGGTCGGAGGGATGTGATCGTGGTCTCCAGTGTGTCCTGCCTTTATGGCATAGGAAACCCGGAGGACTTTCACGCCCAGTCGATCCTTGTGAAGCGAGGCGAGCGGCGTAGCCTGACAAGGCTTCTTTATCATCTGGTTGATGCGAATTACAGCCGCACTGAGGTGGATTTCAAAAGAGGTACGTTCAGGGTCCGCGGGGACACGGTCGATGTGTTCCTCGGAGGATCGGACGAGGCTGTGAGAATCGAGTTTTTCGGGGACGAGGTCGATTCGCTTTCGCTGATTGATCCGCTGACCGGTGCGCACATTGAGTCCCTGGATGAGGTCCCGATCTTCCCTGCCACCAACTTCGTGACCACGCGGGAGCGCGGCATCAAGGCCGTGAGCATGATTCAGGACGATCTCAAGAAGCAGACCGATTATTTCAACGAGATTGGCAAGGGGCTGGAAGCTAAAAGATTGCAGCAGAGGGTCGAGAATGACCTTGAGATGATCAAGGAGATGGGTTACTGCCCCGGAATCGAGAACTACTCCCGTTACCTTGACGGCCGCCAGCCTGGTCAGAGGCCGTTCTGCCTCATCGACTACTTCCCGAAAGACTTCATCACGTTCATAGACGAGAGTCACGTCACCATCCCGCAGATAAGGGCGATGTACGGAGGCGACCATGCGCGCAAGTCGGTTCTTATCGAATATGGTTTCCGACTTCCTGCCGCGTCGGACAACCGGCCTCTGACCTTTGACGAATTCAACTCCATCACCGACCAGAAAGTCTATGTCAGCGCCACACCGTCGGACTATGAGCTTGAGCGCTCGGACGGACTTGTGGTGGAGCAGGTCGTGAGACCGACCGGCTTGCTGGATCCACCAATCGAGGTGAGGCCTACCAAGAATCAGGTGGACGATCTTGTGGAGGAAATCCGGAAGAGGGCGGAGAAGGACGAAAGGGTTCTTGTCACGACCCTGACCAAAAGGATGGCCGAAGAACTGACCGACTATCTGGACAAGATCGACATCCGTGTACGCTATATCCATTCAGATGTGGACACCGGAGAGCGTGTCGAGATCATCGAGGACTTCAAGAACGGGTTCTTCGATGTGCTGGTCGGAGTGAACCTCCTGCGCGAGGGACTGGATATCCCCACAGTGTCGCTTGTGGCGATTCTGGATGCGGACAAGGAGGGTTTCCTGCGCTCCGGAAGGGCCTTGACGCAGACCGCCGGACGAGCCGCCAGGAATGTCAACGGTCTGGTGATAATGTACGCCGACACCGTCACCGAGTCGATGGAACAGACCATCCGCGAGACCAACCGTCGCAGAACAAAGCAGATTGAATATAACAAACTCCACCACATCACCCCTAAACAGGTTGAAGTCAAAAGGAATATTCTTGTGTCGGAACTCTATGGAGAGCCGGAGAAGGCTGTCAATCCTCGTGTCAAGAACGGGCCGAGCGGCAGGGTCAGCGCGGCGGATTCCGTTTCGGATCCGACGTATATTCCTAATCCAAGCGAACTTGGCCGTGGTACTGTCTCTGTCGGACTTGGTCACGACTCCAAGAGGGACGGGAACACCGCCTATGTGGACGGCTTCGTCAAGGCAGATCTTGCCGCCGTGCTTCAGGATCCGGTGATCCGTTCAATGAGCCGGGAGCAGATCCAGAAGACCATCGCCGAGGACAAACGCAGGATGGAGAAATCAGCCGCCGATCTGGATTTCAGCGAGGCGGCCCGCTACCGTGACGAGATGTGGGCTTTACAAGAATATTTGAAAGTCTGGAAGGATTGATCCTTCCAAACCTTTTTAAGAAGCTGTTTTGGCCGCTGAGCCTGCGGAAGCGACGAAACCCTACACTCTGGTAACTTTCGTCACATGCTTGAGCAGCCGGATCTGCGAGATGACCTTGTCGAGTTCCATGTTGGACGGAACGGAGATCCTCATCGTGATCTCGTAGGTGCCGCTCCGATGGTTCTCGCTGACATTGAACGTCCTGAGCGAGGCCTTGAAGGTGTTCACGATCTCGGTGATCTGACCTATGACCGAGGATTCCATGTCGGCCACGATCTTCAGCGAACTCTGAAAACTTCCCCCGGCAGGGGAGTCCGCCCACTTCACCTTCTGGATCCTGTACGGATAGGTGCTGATCAGCCGCGCCGCGTTCGGACAGGAGATTCTGTGGATCTTGATTCCCTCGGTTCTTGTCACGAACCCGAACACATCGTCCCCGAACACCGGATGGCAGCACTTGGACATCTTGTAGTCCAAACCCTTGAGATCCCGTGCGTTGAGTACAAGGATGTCATCGGAGGAATGCCTGTTGCCCCATTCCGCCGCCCGGGTCTCGATCCTTTCGGCCTCAGCCTCCCTTGCCGCCTCGATGGCTTCCGCGGCTATCCTGTCCCTGTCAAGGATGTAGTTTTTGACATCGTTGACATCCACCTCTCCGTCGAAAACCGCGGCGTAGAATGAATTGAGTGTGGCGTACTTCAGCCTCTTGAGCAGTTCGGCGAGAACCTCGTCGGGAAGTTCCAGCTTCCAGTTCTTGAGGCGTCTTCCCAGAAGTTCCTTTCCTTGCGCCGCTTTCTTATATTCCTCCTCGTTGAGTTCCTGCTTGATGCGGTTGCGCGCCTTTGAGGTGACGACGTAATTCAGCCAGTCGGAGGACGGCTTCTGGTTCTTGCCGGACATGATGTCCACGGCATCTCCCGTCTTAAGCTTCTCCCTGATTGACACCGCCTTCCCGTTGATGCGGCCTCCGGCGCATCGTACCCCAAGTCCTGAATGGATGTTGAAGGCGAAATCCAGGACGGTCGCTCCGGCCGGCAGGATCCTCAGTTCCCCGGAAGGAGTGAACACGAATATCTCCTTGGACGGTGGCTGCGGAAGCTCGTCCGGACTGCCTTCGTGCGGATGCTCAAGGGCATAGCGCACGGAAGTCAGCCATTTGTCAAGCTGCGCTTCATGTTTGATGCCTTTGTAGGACCAGTGGGAAGCCTGGCCGTTTTCGGCCTCGTCGTCCATCCTCTTGGTTCTGATCTGGACCTCGATGTAGGCTCCGCTCTTGTTCTTGACCGTGATGTGCAGGGATTCGTAGCCGTTCGGCTTAGGGTTCGTCACCCAGTCGCGCAGCCGTTTGGTGTCGGCCTCATATTCCTCTGTCACATAGGAATACACCTTCCAGCAGAGGTCTTTCTCCGTTTTTGTGTCAGGCTCGCAGTCGATGATGAAGCGGATGGCGAAGACATCATACACCCCCTCGAACGGCACTTTCTGCTTGCACATCTTCCGCCAGATGGAATATGCCGTCTTTGTCCTGATTTTCAGCTTGTAGTGGATTCCGTCATCGGAGAGGGTCTTCTTGAGCGGCTCGATGAACTCCTCGGTCAGTCTCTCACGATCCCTTTCCGTGGCCTTGAGCTTGTTGGTGATGGCCCTGTACTGCTCCGGTTCGGCGAAACGGAAGTAGATGTCCTCCATCTCGCTCTTGATGTTGTACAGCCCAAGCTGGTGAGCCAGAGGAATGTACAGCATCAGGGTCTCCAGAATCTTCTTCTCTCTGGAAGCTTTCGGGAACATCTCCAGATGCCTCATCACCTCCAGCCTGTCCGCAATTTTGAGCACTGTCACACGGGGGTCGGTAGAGTACTGCACGATCAGTTTCTTGTAGCTCTCCGCCTCCAGCCTTGTGTCCTTCGGCTTGATCGTAGCTATCTTGTTCAACCCCTCAACCATCGTGTACACATCCTCCGGAAACCCGCCTTTCGGTTCCGGTCCCCGAGCTCGTAAATCAATCTCAGGATGCATTCTGGTGGCTTCATGGAGAAACACAGCCGCCACGCAGTCGGCAGGCAGACCGATCTCGTCCGCGGCGATTAGAGCCACGTTGACGGGATGCTCGATGAAAGGATGACCGTTACCGCGCGTCTCGCCCGCCAAAGCCTCGGAGGCGATGGCGTAAGCCTTGTCGATGAGAGCCTGGCCGGCCTCATCGTACTGGGGAAATCTCTGATGAATCGTGTCCATGGCAAAAGTCCGTTATCATACGTTTCAAAATTACAAATTTTCTTCGAATATGACATCCTTTTGCTAATTTTGTGGAACCGCAGCCCGTACGGTGGCTGAGACATGAACGTAAATTTGAATCGACATGAACATTCTGAAAGTCGGAATGGTGCAGCAGAGCTGCTCGACGGACATCAAGGCTAACATCGCCAAACTTACGGAGAACATCTGCGAATGTGCCGCCAAAGGTGCGAAACTGGTTGTTCTCCAAGAACTTCATAACTCTGTTTACTTCTGCCAGACCGAGGATGCCTCTCTCTGTGACCTTGCTGAGACCATCCCCGGACCTTCAACTGAATATTTCGGAGACCTGGCCAGAAAACTCGGGATCGTCCTGGTACTCTCGCTTTTCGAGAGACGCGCGCCGGGGCTTTACCATAACACGGCGGTCGTGATCGAGAAAGATGGCAGTATCGCCGGCAGATACCGCAAGATGCACATTCCCGACGATCCTTGCTTCTACGAGAAGTTCTATTTCACGCCTGGCGATCTGGGTTTCAAGCCGATTCAGACATCTGTAGGAAGTCTCGGCGTGCTGGTCTGCTGGGACCAGTGGTATCCGGAGGCGGCGAGGCTGATGGCTCTCGGCGGAGCGCAGCTGCTGATCTACCCGACAGCGATCGGTGGAGTGGGAACCGATTCCGAGGAGGAGCGGCAGACCCAGAGGCAGGCCTGGCAGCTGGTTCAGAGGGGGCATTCAGTGGCGAACGGGCTTCCTGTCGTCACCGTGAACCGTGTCGGCCACGAGGACGATCCTTCCGGTAGCACCATCGGGCTGGATTTCTGGGGATATTCATTCGCCACGGGACCGCAGGGGGAGATTCTCGCGCAGTTCGGCGTCGATGAGGAGGGCGTGAAGGTTGTGGACATCGACCTAGACCGTACTGAATATGTCCGCCGTGGCTGGCCGTTCCTCCGTGACCGTCGTATCGACGCCTACGCCCCGATTCTTTCCCGTTACGGGAAGTGAACTGGATAGCCCATACCAACATCTGATGACAATCCGGTCCCGGCATCCACATCAAATACCAATTTGTGGTGATGCCGGGACCTTTGCATCTGATTGTTATTTTGCATAACTTTGCGACCGAACGAACGTAAACAAATATTTATTCAATTTCAGTACTTATGATGTCGGAAAAATTCTTGGATGGGACAGTTGTGTGCCGTAGGGTTATCCGTGTCGTGCTTTTGTGTCTGTTGGCGCTGTTACCGTCATTTCGGGGCAGCGCCTCCGATCAGGTGAATCAGAGACAGGCTGCCTCCGCAGGAAAGACAAAGATAACGGTCAGCGGCTCGGTCAAGGATTCCAATGGGGAACCGCTTGCCGGCGCATACGTTGTCGTGAAAGGTACAAAGGAAGGTACATCCACGGACATTGACGGCAACTTCACAATTTCTTTCGCCAAGCCGCAGAAAGGGGCGGCTGTCCTGATTTTTTCATTCATCGGGATGGAGTCTGTCGAACGCACCGTCTCCTCGAACACCACAGTGAATGTCTCTCTGAAAGAGGACGGACAGCTCGATGAGGTGGTTGTCAACGGATTTTATTCCCAGCCGAAGGAAACTTTCACCGGATCCGCGACCACAATCAGCGGTGAGAAGCTTGTGGAGATGTCCCCGACCAACCTTCTCGCCGGCATCTCCGCGATGACTCCCGGAATGGTCATCGTCGAGAACAATGCCGCCGGTTCCAACCCGAACGCCGTTCCGTCAATCCTCATCCGCGGAGCGAACTCGCTGATCACCAACGAGAACGAGGAAGGTGTCAACAACCCTCTGATTGTTCTTGACGGTGTTGAGATCACGATGGAGGAACTTTACGATCTGGACATTTTCGACATCGAAAGGATAGATGTGCTCAAGGACGCCTCCGCGACGATCCTTTACGGAGAGAAAGGTTCGAACGGTGTCATTGTCGTGGAAAGGAAGAGGACAGGGAATGAGAAAGTCAAACTCACCTACAATTTCCTGCCGAGATTCAGCTACCCGGACTTGAGTTCGTTCAACCTCTGCACTCCGGAGCAGAAACTGGAACTTGAGAGGCTCGCCGGCCTTTACGACACCAATGACGGTTCTCTTGACGAGGCGTACGCCTACAAACTTCAGAAAATCCGTCAGGGAGTCAATGATGATTGGCTTCACGCCCCTTTGCGCATCCCTTTCAGCTACAACAGTTCCCTGTCGCTGTCCTCGCGCGGCGAGAAACTGGATTTCCGGGCTAACGCCACTGTCAACGACACCTATGGTGTCATGAAAGGCGACAACCGCAGTTCCAAAGGGCTGAATTTCACTATCGGCTACCACCTTAGGGACAAGCTCACGCTGTCATTCAAGACAACCTTCTCAATGACGGACACAAAGGATTCTCCTTACGGCTCGTACAGCAAGTATTCTACGATGAATCCTTATGAACCGATCTACGATGACGAGGGCAACTACATCAAGGTTTATTATTTCGATCCTGTGAACCAGTCGGGCACATCGGACATCAATCCTCTATACGAGGCCACGTTGTCCAGTTTCAAGAAATCCAGGACACAATCGTTGAAGAATTCCCTCAGCGGGAGATGGAACGTCTCGAAATCTTTCTATGTCACCGGTCAGGGCAACGTCGGACTGACCTGGGGTTCGTCCGACTCTTACGAGTCTCCGGACATGGTGAAGTACTCGAACACTGATCCGGTGCAAAGGGGAAAATATTCATTCTCCAACAGGAACGGAGTCAATTATTCCGGGAAACTTGTCGCCAACTACGGACGTTCCCTCGACACGAAAGGGTCGATGTTCAGGATCAGCGGAGGGTCTAACATACAATATTCCAGAAACACCTCCTCCGCCGGAGTGGGGATAGGTTTCCTGAAAGACAATCTTTCGGATCTGTCGTTCGCGTTGAGCTATCCGAGCGGAAGCCCTTCCGGTACGGACAACATCGCCACCGAGGTCGGTTTCTTCGCGAACGCGAACGCCGGTCTTTGGAACCGCTATGTGATCGACGCGTCTTACCGCTCCTCCGGATCTTCCAGATTCGGGTCGGCGAACAGTTTCGCTCCGTTCTGGGCTCTTGGTACGGGATGGAACATGCACAATGAGCCGTTCGTCAAGAAACTGGGGTGGGTCAACACCTTGACCCTCCGTTATTCGGTAGGTTACACAGGCAATGTCGCCTTTGACTACTATCAGGCCAAGACCGTCTATCAGTACAAATCCACCAACCGCTACTACACCGGAATCGGCGCCCTGCCCAAGCAGATGGGCAATCCCGACCTCAAGTGGCAAAGGACTCTCAACAACAACATCGGTCTCACCGGAGCTTTTTTCGACAGCCGTCTCAATGTCTCGCTGGATTTCTACTCGAACACGACCTATGACATGCTGATGTCGGTGAACCTTCCTCCGTCTGTAGGAACGACTTCAATGAAGGTCAATTTCGGCGAGATAAACAACAAGGGCGTCGATCTTTCATTGTCGGCGCAGATCATCAGGAAAAAAGATCTGTTCTGGAGCATTACCATGACCGGAGGCCATGTGATGGATCAGATCAGGCACATTTCCGATTCCCTCAAGGACACCGAAGTCGCGGATGCGGATGATTCATCCAAACCGAAGATCCTTTTCAAGGAGGGAGGCTCGCAGTATGCGATCTATGCGATGCGCTCGGCCGGAATCGACCCGGCCACCGGCAGGGAGATATTCATAAAAAGAAACGGTGACTACACATTCAAGTACGACCCTGACGAGAGGGTGGCTGTCGGCAACACGAATCCTGCCCTGAGGGGGTCTCTGATGACCACTTTGCGCTGGAAAGGTCTGTCGTTCTCCATGTCCACAACGTACACTTTCGGTTCGGACTACTACAACACCACCCTTCAGGGCAAGGTGGAGGACATAGACAAGTACCACAATGTCGATGCGCGCGCATTCACGGACAGATGGAAGAATCCCGGGGATTTGAGCCGTTATCTGGACATAAAGTCCACGGAGATGGCTCATTACTCGGAAAGATTCGTGGAGAAAAGAAATGAGATCTATTTCTCCAGCGTTCAGGTTCTCTACGATGTGCCTCCAAAGAAGATTTCCCGTTTCGGCCTCAAGAAGCTGGCTGTGGGATTCGGACTTTCGGACCTGGGGTACCTCTCCACAATCCGTTTCGAGAGAGGAACCTCCTATCCTTATTGCAGGAGCGTGAACCTTACATTCCGTCCAACTTTCTAAACCATAGACATTATGAGAACCACTATAATAAAGAATATTCTTGCGTCGCTGGCCGTGTCTGCGGCAGTCGGTTGCTCGTCATTTCTTGATGTCAATCCGAAAGGGGAGACGTTCGATGCAGACATGTTCAATTCCGGAGAAGGGTACGAGGATGCCATCTATGGGATTTACAGCGAGTTGTCAGTCAATGACGCCCTCTATGGCGGGAACCTTGTGTGGATGCCGGAGGCTATGGGACAGAATGTGTCCGCCATCTCTGACTACAAATTCGGAAATCTGGCCGCCGCGGACTGGACAAGCTCCGGACCTGCGTCGCTGCGCTCCACCGTCTGGTCAAACGCCTACAAGGTGGTCAATCATCTGAACAACATAATCCAGCACGCCGAGGCCGGGGGAACGGATGAGTTCAAGCATTCGGCTCTCTATCTTGGAGAGTCCCTTGCATTGAGGGCGTTGATCCATTTTGACCTCCTTCGTCTGTTCGGCGCTCCGATATGGGCTCCTGAAGCCAAGAAATCCAAGGCGATACCATACGTCAAGGAATATTCATTCGACATAACTCCGTACTCATCGGTGGACGAGGTCTATGATCTTGTGATCAAGGACTTGAAGAGAGCCGAGGAACTGATGGGTGAGGATGAGGCTCTTGTCCCGGCGGTCAGAACCAACTCAGCGTCCGGGTTCACTGACGCGAGAATCACGCACATCAATCTTTATGCGGTTCAGGCCTTGCTCGCCAGAGTGTACTGGAGCCGGAAGGATCTGGACAACGCTGCCATCTATGCGCAGAAAGTGATCGACAGTGGCAGGTTCTCTTTCCGTCCCTTAAGCTCGTTCGTGCAGCCAGACGGGGGAACTCTTGACCTGAACGAGACGATTTTCGGATTCTATTCCATCGACTGCCAGCGTTACAGTGCCACCAAGTACCGGGTGTCCGGCTACAGCGCATCCTCTTCTTTCAGCCTTGCGACGGACTGGAAGACACTCTATGAGGAGGGCGTCGGCGTGAGCTCCGACTACAGGCTGACATCCTGGTTCGACGACACGACCCCGACCCTTGTGAAGACGGTCAATGTCACAGCCGCCGGAGGCAGCACCTATGTCGGCAAATCCATAGTAGGAGTCAACATCCTGAGACTTCCGGAGATGTACTACATCATGGCGGAATATTATCTTGCGTCCAATCCGTCCATGGCGGCCAAATTCTACAACGCGGTCGTCGCTACCCGCGGGCTTGAGCCGGTGGCTACCGGCAGCCTGACTTACGACATGCTTTTCAACGAGCGTAGGAAGGAATTCTACGGCGAGGGGTTCACGTGGCACGAGATGAAGAGGGAAGGAAGGGACATCAAACTGGCTGTGGGAGCCGTGTTGAGCGGTTCTGTTCCGGACAACTACACGCTTCCTGTCCCTGACGCCGAGGATGAGGCCAGAAACAACATTGAAATTTAAGGCGATGAAAGAGATAGAAAGATTTTTGCTTGTCACGGTGTGCGCTCTGTCATTGATGTCCTGCAGGGACACATGGCTGATGTACGACACGGATCAGACACCGGTTGTCTATTTCGAGGAAAACATGCAGACTCACTCAGCGTCGTTCGCGATGATTCCGGACGATGACATTTATGTCACGACGACCGTCAAAGTCATGGGGCTTCCGTCGGATGTTGACCGGCACTATGAAATTGAGTACATCGAGGCCGGAGAGAATGAGATGTTCGTGGCCGGCGGACTGTCCTACCCTGTGAGAACCGCCAGACCCGGTACGGATTTCTCCCTCGGGGATCTTGTCGTCCCGGCGGGAGAGGTGACGGCTCCATTGACCATCGCCATCCATCGCCAGCCGGAGATGTCGGAAGGGTGCTACATGCTGATCGGCCTCAGGCTTGTCGGCAACGGGGAGTTCACTCCGTGCAAGGCGGACAGCACCGCATCGCCGATCCTGACGCCGGAGTACCGCTGCTATGTCACCGACGGCGAACCGTCCTGTCCGATCTGGTGGAGGGCGAATGCCTCCTCGGCTTTGGGATGGCATTTCAACTGGGGGAATTTCTATCCTCAGAAATTCCGCAAACTTCTTGAGTTCTACCATGCCACGGAGGTGACCTGCCCTTCGTTTTTCAACTATTGCGTCGAACACTACGGCTACTATCTTGACGCGGATCCGGACAAGGAGCTGAACAACAACATGAACACTTTCTGGAGGCAGGCCTACATGGCTTCCTGGGCAAAATACGTGGCGATGCCGCTCTATGACTACTACAAAGAATGGTACGCCGCCCATCCGGACGATCCGAATTTCGAGAACATGGGCGACTCGTTCGTCAACATCACGAGGCAGGAAGGGTGGGGTGACCCCTTGAGCGGCACGTACGGATTCCTTAACTGATTCGGGAGGAAATGAATATGAAAGGATTTTTTTCAGCCGTCGGACTTGTCCTCGCCGCATTGACGGTGGAGGGATGCTTCGGTGCCGAGCCGCACGACTACAAGGAGTTGTCTCCGATCACGATCAACACCGCGTCTGACACGATCAATGTCAATCTCGGAACGGAACTGGTGTACAATGGATTGGACATCGTAAGTTCTGCGGAAGTTTCCTACCAATGGGCCTACGGAGAGCCGGCCTCCGGATCAAACATGGCCGATCATAAGTTCGCTTCCATGTCAGTGATATCCGAGTCCAGGACAATCGACTACACTTTCCCGAAAGTAGGCTCCTTCCTTCTTCGCCTGAGGGTGGACAATGGAGAGAGCATCGCCTTCAAATTCTTCACCCTCAACGTCAATTCCGGCTATGACGAAGGGGTGGCCATCCTGAGCAATGACGTTAACGGCGACGCTTCGCTCACGTTTGTCAAGACTCTGACTGTGGAAGAGGCCGCCAAAGGGGAAAAGCAGGTGTTCACGAACATATTCAGTGTGGACGGTAAGACTCTCCGGAACGGCACGTCGCTTTTCATCGCGGACAACACCTACCGCGACGTGACATATTCGGGTTTTCTTATCGCCACGGATGATGAGGACGGTACAATCTACCACATGGACTGCAAGACTTTCGAGTACTACATGTCCGCGAAGATGTCCGATTTTGGCACCAGCTGCGCCGAGTTCGGAGGAGAGTACGCCGAGGACAAGGCCTCTTTCGGATGTTTCTTCAGGTCAAAGGACAACCGGGTGTTCAGGTATGACATGAACGGAGGTTTCCTCAATGAGATGACGGACATTTCCCTCAGGCCGGACAGGATAATGTCGGCGGTGAACAAGGCGAGCACCTCGGCCAAGACCTATCGTACGCCTTTCTTTTTCGACCGGAACACGGTAGGCACCAGGAAGTCCTCGTCCGCCGGGCCGAGATACTGCTCCGAGGAAGGATGGGATGTCGTCAATGTGGCTGTGGCCAGAAGCAATGACAGTTATCCTGTCAAAGTCCTGCTGCGCAGTCAGGCCTATCCGGACTCATGCCGGATAATGGCCGGCCCGACCAACTGGTCGTTATGGAAGAAAGTGGGTGGATTTGAATCGTCTTCCGTCCACATGGATTCCAAGTCAAAATTTGTCACCACGACTGCCGCGTCGGACGCATACTACATTTACGACAATGCCATCTACAGATGGAATATGACATCGGCTCCGGGGACCCGGCCCGCGATCACCATTCCTTCCGGGGAGATCATCCGTGACATCGCCGTCAACTACAAGGGTCGTCCCGCAGCCTCCCGGGGTGAGGATCTGCTCTATGTCGTCACTTACAATCCTTCAAGGACCGGGGAACACAAGGGCAGTCTCTATGTGTACCGTTTTGCGGATGACTCGAGAGTCGCGTCCTACGAGGGCATCTGCGATGACCCTGTCAGTGTGATCTACAAGTACAGAATCAATTAAAATCATAACGAAATGAAATTTTCAGGAATCTTTTCAGTCCTGGCCTCGGGGATGGTCATTCTTTCCCTGGCAGGATGCGGAGGGGACAAGACTGTCTCCGTCCAGGGAGTTACCCTGTCAGACTCTTCATTGAGCCTGAAGGTGGGAGGGGAAGCCAAACTGACAGCCACCGTTACTCCGTCCGATGCGTCAGACATTTCTGTGACATGGACTTCCGGCAATCCGTCTGTGGCCTCGGTGGCGGACGGAGTGGTCAAAGGCCTTGCGGAAGGCACATCTACGGTCACCGTGTCAACTGTCGATGGCGGCAAGACGGCATCCTGCCTTGTCACCGTCACGGACTATCACGCCGAGAGCGTGACTCTTTCCCAGACTTCGGACATCAATCTCGACAAAGGCAAAAGCGTGAAACTGACCGCCACGGTCTCTCCCGACAATGCCGTCAACAAGAATGTCACATGGGAATCCTCTGACGTGAATGTCGCCACTGTCTCGCAGGACGGAGAGGTTACGGCTGTCGGCGGAGGCGAGGCTGTCATCACCGTGAAGACTGTCGATGGCGGCAAGACCGCGTCCGTCAAGGTTTTCGTTAAAGTTCCTTGCGAGGGTGTCTCCCTTTCCGAAAGCTCGATTGAGATCTACGAGGGTGTGCCTTGCACCGGACTTAAACTGGCTTTCACCCCTGCGGACTGCTCTGACAAGTCTGTGGATTGGACATTCGACGACAAGGTCGTCACCGTCACGGTGGCCGAGGACGGCTCAATCACAATCCTTGGCCTTATTGAAAGCGAAACCGTTGTCTCCGTTAAGACAAAGGACGGTGGACATGAGGCGAAGTGCGCCGTCAAGATTCTGCCAACGGGCACGAACATGGACGAGAACAATTACGGGAAGTATGAGTAGAAAGGAGGAATAGACAATGAAAGCAAGCAATATATTGACAGCGACAATGGCCGCCGCTCTTTTGGCGGGCTGCGCCCAGGAGAATGACTTCGTGCCGGAAAAGGAGACCGAAGGAGACGGCGCAAAGGTTTACAATTTCACCGCCACCGCGGAGGATCCGATGACAAGGGCTTTCTTCAAGGAGGAAGAGGCTCCGTCACGCTTCATCTATTGGGATGATGACGATGAGTTCGATTTCCATGACATAGAAATCGCCGAGGATGGAGAGAAGGTCAGCGTGTCTTCCTCAAAGCCGACTTCAATGGGAGTCTCCAAGAAGTCAGTCCTGTTTGAGAAGTCAGCCCATGATTTCATGCTGATCACTTACCCTAAGGGCGCTGTGAGCCTTGTTGACACGGTGGCCTTGAACTATGTCAGCTCCAAGCAGACGGACACGTTGAGGTTCGCCTCAAACACTCTGGTCAAGGTCTCTGTGCCTAAGGTTCAGGAACTTTCCTCTGTCCTTACTCCTGACAACCTCCCTATGGCGTCTTTCAGAATGGCTTTGTCCGACAAGGCGAAGGCGGCTGTCAAGGAAGGAAAGGACACGGTTTCGGTTGATTTTCAGAATCCTGTCAAGATGTACCCGTTGGCCGGTCTTGTGAAGATGACGATAACAGGTCTTCCTGAGGTGACATCGGCGACCGTGACGAAGGTCAACATCATGTCGGAGTTTGACGCCAAGACCTCCACGGGATACCCGCAGAGAGGCCTCCGCGGCGACAACATAGTCTGCCTCAAGGACACTATGGCCGTGGTCGGCAACTGGACATCAGGCGACACGCGTTTCGATGTCAGCCTGTACGGAGAGAACGCCCTGCCTTACACTGCCGAGAAGGGAGTGGATGTCTGCTTCGTGACGAACCACAGCATGGCCGGCATGAAGACATTGCAGGTTGTGGTCTATACCTCCGACGGCGCTGTCTATAAGAAGACATTCGACACTAGCGCGAGGCAGATAGGGTTCAGCAAGTCACGTATAACGTCTTTCACTCTTGATTTCACGAACGGCAGTGTCGTCAAGGCCGCTTCTGACAAATTCTGCGTGGAATGGTCCAAGGGCTACCTTGTCTATGACGCTGACAATAAGGCCTACAAGATCGGCGACAAGCAGGACCTCGGCCTTTACTTCAAGTTCGGATGCCCTGACGCCATCGCCCTGTACGAGTCCAACAAGGACTGGCTTGACAGAATCAGACCCGCTAATCTTGTGGATCAGGAGATAGGTGGAACCGGTAAGACTCAGGAGGTGACGCCGGACGGACAGACAGTGAAAAATGGTACAGACTTCTTCTATAACGGTTATGCGGCTCTTGCCACATCATGGAGGGATCATGCTTGTTACAAGGTTTCCGGCTCCTCTGTGACAGAGAGTGTAATGAAGAGCGAGAACGAGTACTTGGATTGGGTCGGAACCACATCGTTCACTGGTGAGAATGACCCTTGTTCCCTTGTCAAAGTCGCCGCTGGCGAGAAATCCTGGAGACTGCCTACTCTGGATGAGCTTAAGAATCTTGTGGAAGTGGGCGCTCCGGGAGTCGAGTTCGGCAACTTTGACGGGTCGGACATCGGATCCAATGATGGAAAGAGCCGTTATGTGAAGTACACGGACGGCGAGCAGGAGTTCTATTTGATGGCCAACGGTGTCGCCACCACAAAGTTCGCAAAGGGGTATTCCACCATTCAGCTGACATATTCCACCAAATACGCCGTTAACTTTTTCTGCAGTGATTATGTGGGTACGGAGGAGGCCCAGACCAGCAACTCCAAGAATTACTCGAACCTCTTCACCTTCAGTCTGTCTTCCACGCCGACCGTGAAGACCGGAGCGTCGCTCACGTCCAAGGCGAGTGTGAATCTGAAGAACAGTTATTCCGGAACCCGCACTTACTGGGATGCAGTCAACGTACGTTGCGTAAGAGACAAATAATCGACATCACACTGAAACAATCATGACAAAAAGGAGCATTATCCTCGCTTTGGTCGCCGCCGCGCTGCTGGTTCCGTCCGCAGACGCGGCAGCGTCCGTGTTTAAGAAAAAGAAGAAGAAAAAGGAGCAGACCGAGGCTGTGGCCGAGAAGAAACCCGCTCCAAAGAAGAAGCAGACCCCTTACGAGAAGCTTATGAAGGAGGTTGCAGACTCCGCCAAGAGCAGCACCTTCAGCCTCTACCGTACTTCCAAGGACAAGGTCTATATGGGTTTCCCGAAGAATATGATGGGACGCAGGATGCTTGTGGGAAGCACAATCACCGCCACAAGCAATCCTGCCTATCTGAACGTCGGCCACAAGTATGTGAAACCTACATATTTCCAGATCGACCTGCAGGACAGCCTCGTGGTTCTGACGGTTCCCGGGACAAATGCGACGAGTTCCGATCCCGGGATGAGCGCCGCGCTTGAGCGCAGCTATATTCCAAAGGTTCTCCGAAGAATCGCCGTTCAGGCCACAAGCAAGGACAGCTCCGAGGTGATCTTCGATGTGACTTCTTTGGTCAATTCGGTGGCTCCGAAGGGCAAGGACTTCACCCTCACCAAGGCCGCCGACGAGAAATCCACATGGTTCAGTGATCTTAAGGCGTTCAGTGACAACGCATCCGTCAAGGTACATTCCAACGTGGATTTCACGAAGTCATTCCTGATGCTCAAAAGCAAGGTCGGTTCCGGCTCCATGGCCTACACGGTCTCGTTCCTGCTTCTTCCCCGGAACCCTATGCCG
Organism: Bacteroidaceae bacterium; assembly: GCA_963642795.1. Taxonomy (GTDB): domain Bacteria; phylum Bacteroidota; class Bacteroidia; order Bacteroidales; family UBA932; genus Cryptobacteroides. Next base: position 44,487 of record CAVIHT010000006.1, on the reverse strand, counting down.
GCCAGGGTGCAGGACTCGCGGATCGGGGTGTTCCCGGTAGGCCCTGGCGAGGGGAGTGTCAAGTACAACCTCACGTCAGCGGAGGACGGTTTCAAGGGCTATCTCCTGGCCTCCCGCTGGAGGCTGGAACTTTCCGACACGACCGCCTGGCAGAAAGGTCAGAAGGTGGCGGTGAGGAATCCGATAGTCTGGTACGTGGACAATTCGTTCCCCGAGGCTTGGAAGACCCCTATCAAAAAGGGTGTCCTTGCCTGGAACCATGCTTTCGAGGCGATCGGTCTGAAGGACGTGATGCAGGTGCGGGACTTCCCGACCGCGGAGGAGGATCCGCAGTTTGACCCCGACAATCTGAAATATTCCTGCGTCAGGTATGTCCCGGACGCTACGATGAACGCAATGGGGCCGTCTTGGGTGGATCCCGTGACGGGAGAGATACTGAACGCCTCCGTGCTGGTTTACAACGATGTCATCAAGCTCATCAACAACTGGCGTTTCGTCCAGACTTCGCAGGTGGATGAGAAGGTCCGCGCCGTGAAGATGCCTCAGGACATCATCGACGAGTCTCTTGTCTATGTGATTTCCCACGAGATAGGCCACACCCTGGGGCTTATGCACAACATGGGCGCATCTTCGGCCTATCCGACCGACTCTTTGAGGAACGCCGCTTTCACGGCGAAGTACGGCACGACCCCGTCGATCATGGACTACGCCCGCTTCAACTATGTCGCGCAGCCCGAAGACAAGGGCGTGAAACTCGTTCCGCCGTCCCTCGGTGTTTATGATGAATATGCGATCAAGTGGCTGTACACCCCTGTTGTCGGGGCGAAGGACATCTGGGAGGAATATTCCGCCGCAGAGAAGATCATCGACGAGAAGGCGGGCGATCCGCTGTACCGCTACGGTGCGCAGCAGGTTTCCGGACTCACCTACGGCTCCTACGACCCGAGCGCGAGGACGGAGGATCTCGGGGACGATCCGATCAAATCCAGCGACTACGGCATCAAGAACCTCAAGTACATCCTTCCGAGGATGAATGAGTGGATCGGAGCGGATGACAGCGATTTCTCGCACAGGAGCGCTCTGTACACCCAGCTGACGAATCAGTACTACCGCTACATTAACAATGTGATGGCTCAGGTCGGAGGAATCTACCTGAACAACGTCAAGGCCGGATCTTCGGTCAAACCGTCCACGCCTGTTTCCAGAAAGGTTCAGAAGGCATCCTTGAAATGGGTGTTCGCCCAGCTTCGCGCGTCTTCCTGGCTCAACGACGCTGATGTGACCTCGAACCTGCCTTTGGCCTCCCCGCAGTCAAACAAGATCTGTGCGGCCGTGGCTAAGACTCTTGCCTCAACGGTTCCGGTCAACGTCATTCTGGCCTCGAACGTGCCGGGCAATGGCAAACCATACACTGTCAGGGAATATTATGACGACCTCTACAGCGAGCTGTTCGCCTCCTCGATTGCCGGCCGCAGGCTGACCTCTGAGGAAAAGACTCTCCAGAGAGAAGTTCTGACCACTTCGGCGAAGGATGTCAAGTCGTTGCTTTCCAAGTCGTTGACGGAGGATTCTGTCGAAGATGAACTTGTCGCCGAACCGATGTGGTGCGGCCACGATGACATCTGTCTCGGCGAGGGCAAGGGGCCTTACCAGAAAACGGTGAGCGTCCAGACGATCGACGAGAGTGACGGATGCAGGATCGTGTTCCTGAACAAGGTCAAGGCTCTGGCCGCTTCCCGCAAGTCCTCCGCTCCGGTCGAGGACAGGGCTCACTACGAGTACCTGCTTGCCCGTGTCAACGCTGCGCTCGGGGACCGGAAATAATCTTTTCGGTCGCTGTGGTTCGACAAGCTCAGCTGGCTTGACAGGCTCGCCAACCTATCCGGTCGCTGAGCCTGCCGAAGCGCCCGGGAAACACAAACATATTCATTAGATGAAACTGAAACCAATAATCGCGGCTCTGTCCGCGGTGGCCTTGTCGGCCTGCTCCACCCTGAAGGACGGAGAGTACAACCTTTCGGTGGTCTCCACCGGTGACGGCCATGGCCGCTGGTTCGCCAATCCCATAGAGGAAGGCGGCAAGGTCAGAGGCTCCCTGATGGCGCAAAGCGCGTTCGTGAACGGGATCCGTGCCGAGAAGGGTGCTGACAATGTTATACTGATAGATGCCGGAGACAACTTTTTCGGAAGCGGTGCTCCATTCTACTACAACTATGTGGACACGGCTTCCTCACACCTCTACCCGAGACTGGCCGCTTACATGGGCTACGATGCCGTCGTGGCCGGACACTCCGATTTCGAGGCCGGACATAGTGTCTATGACCGTGTCGCCCGGGAAATGAAAAGGGAAGGAGTTCCGCTTCTTGCCGGAAACGCCTTGTCGGAAAGGGACGGCAAACCGTATTTTCCGGCATATTCGATAATAAGGAGGGGAGGAGTCAAGGTCGCTGTTCTTGGCTACACCAATGCGGACAACGCCTCGCTGATTGACGAAAGTTGTGTCTCCGGCATTCATTTCGAGTCGCTTCTGCCTATGGTCCAGGAGGATGTGGACAAGGTGCGTTCCAAGGAAAAGCCGCAGGTTGTGATTGTCGTGGCACACACCGCCATGGGAAAAGGCGATGGGCGGAACCTTGAGAAGCAGGGGCTGGATCTTTTCAGGAATCTCCGGGGAGTGGATGTCGTCATCGCCGGCCACGACCACTCCAACAAGGTGATGAGCGCGGACAGCGTGGTGGTTCTGGATTGCGGCAGAGCCGGTCAGAATGCCGGCGTCACCGACATCAAAATCGTAGTGAAAGGCGGAAAGGTGGTCAGCCGCATCTTGGATGCCAAGATGGCTTCAATCAAGAGCGATGAATATGACGCCGCGATGGAGGATGCTTTCCGGGCTGATTACGACAAGGTCTGCGGCTTCATGGCCGGTAAGGTCGGCGAGATCGGGAAGGATTTGGTTTCCAGGGAATTCTACTATGGGCAGTGCGACTACATGAACTTCCTGCATGCCCTTGCCTTCAGCGCTTATCCTGTTGACGTTTCTCTGTCGGCGACCCTCCTCATCGACGGGAAGATCCCTGCCGGGGAGGTTCGCTTTCATGACATCCGCAAGGTCTATCCTTACGAGAACAAGCTGGTCGTGCTGAGACTTACCGGAGCCGAGATCCTGAAATACCTTGAGGCCAGCTATGACGCGTGGATCAACACCGTGGCGGAACTCTCGGAAGACAGCCATGTCTTGAAGATCAAGCAGACCAAGGACTATTCCACCGGCGGGATGGTCTGGAAACTCGCCAAGAGTCCGGCCAACTTCGACTCTGCCGCCGGAATCAACTACACTGTCGATGTCACCAAACCTTACGGCTCCAGAGTCCTGATCTCCGGCATGGCCGACGGAAGCAAATTCGAGTTGGACAAGGAATATGCCGCCGCGATAACCACTTACAGGTCAGTCGGATCAGGCGGACTTCTCAAGGCCGCGGGTTTGGAGGAGATGAAAACTGTCGAGGACAGGATAGTCTATCGCGGCCCGGAGTTCAGGACGATTCTCTACGACTATCTCAAGAAGAACGGTACCGTGGATCCAGCTGTCATCGGAGACCCGGAGTTCATCGGTTCATGGAAGTTCGTTCCCGAGTTCGCCCCGGCGGCCATCAAGGCTGACGTGGAGTTGCTTTACGGAAAATAATCGGTGTCTTTATGAGAATAATCAGTAATTCAGTCCTTGCGGTGGCCGCTCTGTTCGCCGCGGGGACTTGTTCATTTGCCCAGACTCCGGCCACTCCGGAGCAAAGGGCTGCTGTCGAGGCTGAACACGGTGTAAGGGATGCTGTCGCGAAGTACGACACCCGTGCCGAGATGATGGCCGACAGGTGGCTTCTTGGCGGTGAGTATTCCATGTACCCTTTTGGCGAGGTGAGGATCACCCCTCCGCCGAAAGGCTACAAACCGGTCTATGTCAGTCACATCGGACGGCACGGAGCAAGGTATGGGCTTGGTGACGGGGTTTATGAGGCCGTCCGCAAGGTCCTTTCGGATGCCCACTCAGCCGGAAAACTGACCGAGGCCGGCGAGGATCTCTACGTCCGTTACGAGAAGTTTTACCCTTCTGTCGCCAACAGGGGCGGGGATCTGACCGAGGAGGGTCAGAGGCAGCATCGCCTGATAGCCTCGACGATGTACCGGGAGTTTCCCGAGGTGTTCAAAGGAAAGACGAGGGCCAAGGTGCTTTCCACGGCTGTCCCCCGGGTGATGCTGAGCATGATGTCGTTTGTGGACGAGTTGAAGGGGCTGGACTGCGATCTGACATGTTCAGTCGATGCCGGAAGGGTCTATCTGCCGGTGCTTGAGCCTGACGGCGGGCAGAATCCGTTCAGGGTAAGGACGCGGATTCCTTCGGAGGCCAAGGCTTCGTATGATGAGTTGCGATCTTCTCTGATTGATGCTGAATCTTTCTGCTCCAGGTACTTCAATGACACTGACTATCTCGAATCCACATCCGGGATGTGGCAGTTCGAGTCGGATCTCCGCACCGTGGTTGTCGGGATCCAATGTCTTGACGGCGAGCGGGCTGACACGTTCTCGGACATATTCACATTTGATGAGCTTTTCGGCATCTGGGAGGTCAGGAACTACAACGGCTATCTTTACATGGGCCGCTCGCCTCTGACCGACAACTTCGGATGCACCAAGAACGCCGCCATTCTGGAGAACATGATCGGGGAGGCCGACAAAGATCTTGCTTCCGGTGAGGTCCAGTTGAGGCTTCGTTTCTCCCACGACACCGCCATCCTGCCGCTGGTCTCCTACATGCGTCTGGACAATTTCGGAGCCGTGGTGGATGACCCGGGCGAGGTGAAGAACTACTGGAGAAGCGACAAGGTCCCGATGGCCGCCAACCTCCAGTTCATCTTCTACCGCAGCAGGCGCAACCCCGAGATTCTGGTGAAAGTCCTCTACAACGGCCGCGAGGCCTCCCTCCCGATTCCTCAGTCCGCCCCTTCCTTCTACTCCTGGACAGCCTTCAAGGAGTATTACGGAAGTTAGCAGTAAAATTCGGGAACCATTTCAAAACAGCTTCTTAGTCCTTATCCGGACATCAGAGCGAAGCGACACCGTGGATGGGAAATCAAAAGGATGACTTGGCGAGATGCTTGAGTTCGCAGTCAGCCTTGATCTTGTCGATTATGGCGCAGACCACCTTGAAGGTTCGGCTGTCTTTCGTGTAGTTGGCGGGAACGGTGAAGTTGACGCGCCCCTGATGCAGGAGGGTCTTGGCAAAGGCTGTTTTCTTCGGGTTGCTCTCGTCGCAGACGGCTACGGCGTGTCCGCCGAACATCTTTACGATCTTCATGCACGGAATGTCGGTCTCCCCGTCACCGAAATAGATCATCTGCGGGTAGGGGATTCTCTTCTTGTCCTCCGCCACACTCTCGTTGACCATCTTGTTGTCGTGGGCGCTGAAGATTCCCTTGTTGATCTTGAAGATGTACTGGGTCTTGGCCGTGTAGTCCACCGCGATTGCGGGCCATTCGGCCTCACCGTCCTTGTTGTACATGAAGGCGCTGGCGAAGATGTGCTTGAACTCGCCGGCGATCGGGCTTCCTTCGATGATCTCTTTCAGACCGGAGGAGTTGATGTAGTGCTCAACCTGCACCCCACGGGAGTCTCCATATTCATTGACCGCCCCGAACCATTCCTTCACTCCCTCGAAGAGCCGGATGTGGCGGCCGAATCTGTGGAAATCGCTCCGGCGGAGCTTGATTCCGTTCCTTTTCGCCTCCTCGAACATCATTTTCATGTAAGATAGGACATTGCTCGCGTCCTGCCCGACGGCAAGCCCGTCGCTTATCCTCCAGAACTCCTCGGGGGTCTTCCCGATTGCCTGGATGAACCCGAACTCCTGCATATTCCCGGGAGAAAGTGTCCCGTCGAAGTCGTAGATCAGCGCTACGATTGGTTTTTTCTTCATGATTTCGCCACAAATAACCGATTTCCACAAATATAACATTTATTCTCTTGAAGAATAAGTAGGATTCGGTTAATTTTGCCTTACAAATTTAATTTTTGAATATGGACCACTATTTAACGCTCTTGCAGAACGCAACAAGAAAATATTGGAACAAGTCAGCCCTCAACACCATCGGGGGCGAATCGTTCACATATTCCCAGATGGCTACTCTGATCGAGAAGTTCCACATCTTCTTCGACAAGGTCGGCCTCCGGAAAGGTCAGCACATCGCCCTCTGGGCCCGCAACAGCGCCCGCTGGGGGATGTCCTATCTGGCCGTGAACACCTACGAGGCGGTCATCGTCCCGATCCTCGCGGATTTCACCCCGGACAGCGTGGAACACCTTGTGACCCACTCCGACAGTCTGGCTCTTCTGACCAACGCTGACAAATGGTCCAAACTCGACATCTCCAAAATGCCGGAGGTCAAGGTTGTGATGGATGTGGACAACCTGAAGATCCTCTATTGCGCCAAGCCTGAGATCGTGGAACTATGGAACAACATCGACAACCTTCTCGCCGAGAAGTATCCGGACGGGTTCGGCCCCGAGGATGTGGTCTATCCGATCGACAATTGGGATGACCTCGCCGTCATCAACTATACTTCCGGCTCGACCGGCAACCCTAAGGGCGTGATGCTGACCTACAGGAACTTCAGCGCCACAATCGAGTACAGCCAAGTCCACCGCCCGACTTCGGACAAGAACAGGATGATTTCGATGCTCCCGATGGCCCACCTCTACGGCCTTGTGACCGAGTTCATCTACCCTCTGTGCAACGGCACGTCCATCTACTGGCTGGGTAAGACCCCGACTCCGAGTACCCTGATGAAGGCTTTCCAGGAGGTCAAGCCTTACCAGCTCATCACCGTACCTCTTGTCATGGAAAAGATCTTCAAGTCAAAGATCAAACCAATGCTGGACAAGCCGGCGATCAAGCTCCTGACGAAGATTCCCGGGATAAACAGAATCATATTCAACAAGATCCGTGAGGGCATGATCAGCGCCTTCGGCGGCGAGGTCCAGGAGTTCATCATGGGCGGCGCGCCGGTGAATCCGGAGATAGAGAAGTGGTTTCAGAAGATCCATCTCCCTTACACCGTAGGCTATGGAATGACCGAGGCGGCTCCTCTGCTGGCCTACGCCGGGAGTGATGAATACGCCGCCGGCTCCTGCGGAAAGCCTGTCGATTGCGCTACCGTAAGGATTGACTCCGATGACCCTCAGCACATTGTGGGTGAGATCCAGGCGAAAGGGGACAACATCTGTCTCGGCTACTACAAGAATCCGGAGGCCTCCGCCAACGCTTTCACCGAAGACGGCTACCTCCGTACCGGAGACCTCGGCCTGTTCGACGCCGAAGGAAATCTCTACATCAAAGGTCGCAGCAAGTCGATGATTCTCTCGGCCAACGGTCAGAACATCTACCCGGAGGAGGTCGAGGCTGTTGTCAACAACCAGCCTTACGTTCAGGAGTCCGTTGTGGTTGACCGCTCGTCGAAGCTCGTAGCCCTCGTCTATCTTGATCAGGAGGCTCTCCGCAAGGACGGACTCGACCCTGAGGCGATTGCCGACCTTCCGGAAAGGATCCGCATCAACTCCGACCGCCAGCTTCCGAACTACAGCCAGATCACCAAGGTCGAGATCGTGGACCAGCCGTTCGAGAAGACTCCTAAGATGAGCATCAAGCGATTCCTCTACAAGTAATTATTTCAGATAAATGAATATATGGCTGTGTAAAATGGCCCAGATTATTGATGACATCACGGGGCTGGGAGGAAGGTGACCACATACATATTATTCGACAATATGGCAATAATTCAGGTGAACGATTATATTTACACCTCGAACTGTAACTTGGCCGCTATCAGATGGATGCTGTTTTGGGTGCGATAAATGATCTGGCTGTGCTGTCAGGAAATATTGGTTGTCTACTTGTTAGGCGACGAAAAAGACCAAAAGTGTTGCCATGAAGGGATGGGGGAGAAGTGCGGTGTGTGAAGGATGCTGGAAATGTAAATATTTATGAATCATAGGGCTTGGAATTGTGTAGGACATTGGCTATCTTTGGGACGGGCATCGGAACGGCTTCGGTTTTCTTTCCCTGGGGCGTAGGATTCTGATGCGTGTGAGGCGAAAAGGAAAGATGTGATAGAGAACTATGAATTACGGCTACATCCGGGTCAGCAGCGACAAACAGACTGTTGAGAATCAAAGGTTTGAAATCAATAACTTCTGCGAGAGGGAGCATCTGTCCATTGACGGGTGGATCGAGGAGACTATCAGCGGAACCAAGTCCTATAGTAAAAGGGAGTTGGGAACGCTTCTTCGGCGTGTGCGGAAGGATGATCTGATCATCTGCGCGGAACTTTCGAGGTTGGGACGTAATCTGTTTATGGTCATGGAGATACTCAACATCTGTATGACCAAGGAGTGCAGGGTGTGGACGATCAAGGACAATTATCGGTTGGGAGAGGATATCCAGAGCAAGGTGCTGGCTTTCGCTTTCGGGCTGTCGGCGGAGATCGAGCGCAACCTTATCAGCCAGAGGACGAAAGAGGCGTTGGCGCGGAAGAGGGCCGAGGGTGTGGTACTTGGCCGGCCTAAGGGGCGGAAGACGGCGTTGGAGAAACGTAAGCTGTACGGTAAGAGAACCTTGATTTCGGAACTGATGGCAGTGGGAATGTCTCAGCGCAAGATCGCCAAGATCTGCAAGGTGGACCGGAACACCTTGTGGAGGTTCTTGAAGGAACTGGAGTGAAAGGAATGGTTCCGCCGGTTCTTCAGGAAGATTTTTCTTCGAGGTGTTCCTCTATGTCCGCGCGACTGCGGCTGGCGGTGACTAGATACACACCGCCGAAAATAAGGATCACGGCCACCATTTTTGTGAGGTTGAAAGAATCAAGTCCCCAGCATACGGCGATGACACATGCGACGATCGGCTGGATGTAATTGTACATTCCGGCCACGGTCGGCCGCAGCCGCTTTTGTCCCACGACAACAAGCATATAGCTGATGAATGTCGCTCCGATCACAACAAATGCCAGCCCGGCGATCTCGGGCAATCCCAAATCGCTCCAGTGTGCGTTTCTCAAATCTTTCGCCGAAAATGGCAGTATGCAGATAAAGGAATAGGTGAACATCCATTTCATGATGGTCACCAAGGAGTACTTGCTCACAAAGTTTTTATAGAACACAATGTAGAAAGCGTAGCAAAATTGCGCGACCAGCACAAGCAGATCGCCAAGAATCGCCGTGTTACCGTTTGCGGCGGACACCTGATGGCTCCCGCCGTTGCCCAAGATAAGCAGTAAGGCACCTCCTGCGCCAAGCGCTATACCTGACACTTTTTTCCCGGTAATGGGTTCTTTCAGGATGAACGCGGCTAAAACCATAGCCCAAAGCGGCATGCTTGTAGTTATGATGGAGGCGTCCCCCGGCGAAGTCAGGCTGACTCCGAAGATGAAACATCCTTGATTGAAGATTATGGCGAAGAGCGACGCGAAGAACAAGGTCACCATGTCATGGTGATTGACGTGTTCCGGTTTTTGAAAAAGAGATACGATCCAGAACAGAACCATTGCTCCCCCGACACGTAGGTCGGTCACGACCAATGGAGTGATCGCGCCGCCGGCCATGATTGTTTTGGAAACAGGGGACATCATTCCCCATATCGTGTTCGCTCCAAGCATGGAGGCGTGGCCTCTCCAATCAATATTCATCTTTTTTTATGTAATATAGACCTGTTATATATAATGCCGCCGCCAGCGCAATCAGGCAGACGGAAATCAATCCTGTAAAATAGTTGCCCAACACAAACCATGTGATTCCGCAGGTCGCAAGATAAAGAAGAACCCCCTTAGTCTCGTTTTTGCCGAACCGGTCCTCTTTTTTGTCGAAAAGAATGTAGTCCAATGAATATTTCCCCGCTCCCAACAGCAGTTGCACAAGGTACAGCCCCAGATAGAGCACCGGCAACACTTTGGTGCTGAACGGGTCGAAAAAATGGTATTTGACCGCGACCAACATGTTGAATGCCAAGATGGCCGCTGACAATCTGGTCTGAAAACCGAGCAGAAGCGTTATCGGGCAGACGGTTTGGGCGAATATGGTCAACCACAGGGACGGGATGTCTCCGATACCGATAGGGTCTCCGAAAAAATCCGCGGCGTATCTGTCATAATTGACAATCTTCCCATAGCCATAAGGCAGCATCATCAATCCGCAGAAACTGCGGAAATTAAGAATGACAAACGAAAGGAAATTTCCGGGACGGGAGTCCCTGCTCAAAAGGTAATCAACAAGATGTCTCATATGTTTGCAGTCAATCAATATGATTGTCCTTTAATTTTTTCTGCAAAACTATAGCACGCGGTTACAATGCTTATTGTATATTTGCGACATATCGTTGGATTATTTCATTATATGTGGAAGGAAAACTTGTATCAACCGTTGGAGATATTGATTCGTAATCATGAAGTATTTCCAATAGCGGAACACCAGCATTCATTTTTTGAGATGGTTTATGTGAGTGAGGGGACGGGGAGGTTTTATACCAAAGAGTCAGGGTATAAGGTGCATGAAGTCTCATATCATGCCCATTCATTATTTCTGGTTCCTCCGGAAACCACTCATTGCTTTACGATCGATACGCACAGTGAGTATGTGTTTATCCGTTTTGTGATCCATTATGTCGAGGATTATGTCGGGAAATATATCGCGGAGGTGTTCCGCTCCCCAAGCCGGCAGGCGGAAATACTGTTGAACAGGCAGGACGAAGACATCGCGCTCCACCTGTTTGATTTTATAAGGCGCGAGGAAGAGTACAAACAAGAAGGTACCGGTTACTTGCTTCAGCAGTGGATTAACAGCATTCTTGTGATTGTGGCCAGAAACATCGCCAGGGACTCATCTTTCAAGAATTTCCAGGCTGGAGAAACAAACGGTTCCATGTATATGCTTCAATACATACAACAGCATGTCCATCAACCGGATCTGTTGAGTGCGGAAAACCTCGGAAAGGTGTTCAACCTTTCTCCCAGATATGTGGGGAGTTTTTTCAAGCGGAATTTTCAGGAAACCTTACGGCAGTATATTGAAAGAAACAGGATAAGGAAAGTGGAGGATTTGTTGTTGAACAGCAAGATGACCGTCAAGGAAATAGCGTATGAGTTGGGGTATTCGGATTCCAGTCATCTTGTCAAATCTTTCCGGAAGATTTATGGAATGTCTCCTTTGAGATATAAACAAGAACATTCTCACGGCTTGGGAACTGTTGTGTGGTGATCCCCTGGCTGAGGCTTAAAGCGCGGAATCAGTAAAGGACAGTGACAAATTGTCAGTCCGCCTTCATTGGAACATATTTTGACTATCCTTTAGCCGGCTTCACCGGGAGGGTGTGGCTGATTGAACATATTCGTAAAAATTTAAATGAAAGATATTATGGCAAACAAAGGACAGATCGGAGTGACGACCGAGAACATATTCCCGGTCATCAAACAGTTCCTCTATTCGGATCACGAGATATTCCTGAGGGAATTGGTGGCGAATGCGGTTGACGCCTCGCAGAAGATGAAGGCAATCGCCTCGAACGGTGATTTCAAGGGCGAGTTGGGCGACCTCAAGGTTCGTGTCGAACTTGACGAGAAGGCCAAGACGTTGAAGATCATTGACAATGGTATCGGCATGACCGAGGAGGAGATTGACAGGTACATCAACCAGATCGCATTCTCCTCGGCCGGCGAGTTCCTTCAGAAGTACAAGGACCAGAACATCATAGGCCATTTCGGACTGGGATTCTATTCCGCGTTCATGGTCGCCAAGAAGGTGACGATCGAGTCCCTTTCCTGGAAAGAAGGCTCAAAAGGCGTTATCTGGAGTTGCAAAGGCAATCCGGAGTTCGAGATGGAACCTTGCAAGAAGGCCGACAGAGGTACCGTCATCACCCTTTACCTTGATGACGAGGCCGCCAAGGACTACGGCACAAAGGGCAAGATCCAGCAGCTGCTGGACAAGTATTGCAAGTTCATGCCGGTTCCTGTCGTCTTCGGCAAGGAACAGGAGTGGAAAGACGGGAAATATGTCGATACCGACAAGGACAACGTCATCAACAAGATCGAACCGCTCTGGACCCGTAAGCCTTCCGAGCTTAAGGAAGAGGACTACATGAAGTTCTACAGGGATCTCTACCCGATGAAGGAGGACCCGCTGTTCTACATCCACCTGAATGTGGACTATCCGTTCAACCTTACCGGAATCCTTTACTTCCCGAAGATCAAGGACAGGATGGCGATCGAGAAGAACAACATCCAGCTTTACTGCAACCAGATGTTCGTCACGGATCACGTCGATAACATCGTCCCTGACTTCTTGACGCTTCTTCACGGTGTCATCGACTCTCCGGACATCCCTCTTAACGTCTCCAGAAGCTATCTTCAGGCCGATGAGAACGTCAAGAAGATCTCGACTTACATCACCAAGAAGGTAGCTGACAGGCTGGAGGAGATCTTCAAGAACGAGCGGGACGCCTGGGAGAAGAAGTGGGACAACCTCAAGCTGTTCATTGAATATGGAATGCTCTCCGACGAGAAGTTCTGCGAGAAGGCTATGAAGTTCGCTCTGTTCAAGAACACGGACGGGAAGTACTTCTCTCTTGAGGACTACCGCAAGGCGATCGCAGAGAACCAGACAGACAAGGACAAGAAGGTCGTTTACCTCTACGCCACCGACACCGACGAGCAGTACGCTTTCATCGAGTCGGCCAAGAACAAGGGCTACGATGTGCTTCTGATGGACTGCGAGCTGGATGCCCATTATGTCAACTTGCTGGAGCAGAAGCTCTCCGACACAAAGTTCGCCCGCGTGGATTCCGACACGATAGACAACCTCATCCCTAAGAGCGAGAAGGTCAAGCCGGAAATGGCACAGGCCGACAAGGATGATCTCAGCGCGATGTTCAAGGCCGTCCTGCCTAAGGGTAACGACTATTTCGTGGAGGCCGACAACCTCGGCGAGAACGCCGCTCCGGTGATCATCACACGCAACGAGTTCATGAGGCGTTACCGCGAGATGAGTGCGATGGGCGGTGGAATGAACTTCTACGGCAGCATGCCGGAATCGTTCAACATCACCGTCAATCTTGAGAACCCGGTCATGGCAGGGATCGTCACCGAGTCAAAGTCCAAGATCACTCCGATGCAGGAACTTCCTGCCGAGCCTGGCAAGGATGCCTCAGAGGACGAGAAGAAGCGGGTCAACGACGAGCGTCAGGCCATCAAGGATGCCCATCAGGCCATCGTTGATGAATATGCCACAGGCAACGACATCCTCAAGCAGGTGATCGACCTTGCCCTCCTCTCCAACGGTCTGCTCAAGGGGAAGGCCCTTTCCGACTTCATCGCCCGCAGCGAGAAGGTCATCGCCGACGCCTGCCGCAAATAACGGTTAATGAATATGATATCTGCCGGACACAGAACTTGTCGAAGTGTCCGGCATAACTGTATTGTGAAAAAGAGGTAGCGACTGCTGAAATCTATATTATCTTGTCAAATGATGCGCTTTTTTTGCGGTAGTGAAGGAGCGAATGGTTCCCTTTAGGAATATTTCCGTAAGTTTGTGGAAAATACTGATTAATAGTCAACATTTTAACCACAATGAAACCACGTAGAATCATTTTGCTCGCACTGGCTCTCGTCTCCATCGCAGGATGTTGCGGCCAAGACTGGAAAAAGAACGCTGACGGAATCACTGTCCGGGTGGCCGACAGGAAGGCTGACGGTCCGGCGTTGGTACGGCTTCAGGTGAAAGGCGACAACCTTGTAAGAGTCACCGCCTCCCCTGAGATTAGGTTTGCGGACAGGAAAAGTCTCATCATTGTCCCTTCGGAATCAAAGCCGGAATTCACCGTGACCTCCACGGACAGCACGGTCTCTGTCGTCACTTCTTCCGTGACGGCCTCTGTAAGGCTCAAGGACGGAGCGGTCAGCTTTGCGGACAAGGATGGCTTGACGGTCTTGGGCGGCAACACGATGTCGTTTACTCCTATCTCAGCCGAAGGCCGGAATGAATATTCCTCACTCTTCACTTTTGATTCTCCGGATGACGAGGCCTTCTACGGTCTTGGACAGCATCAGTCCCTGGAATTCAACCACAAAGGAGGCAACGAGGAACTGTTCCAGTACAACACGAAGGTCTCGATCCCGTTCGTGGTCAGCAGCAGGGGCTACGGTGTGCTTGTGGACAACTATTCGTTGAGCCGTTGGGGAAATCCGAAGCCATACATGCAGCTGAACAAGGCTTTCAAACTTTATGGTAAGGATGGCCGTGAAGGTGGCTTGACCGGGACTTATACCCCATCCATCGGCACCCCTGTCGTAAGGCAGGAGGATTCCCTGTACTATGAGAATGAACGAGTCATCGCCAACCTGCCTGAGATGCCGCTTAAAGGTGCGAACGTGACCTACGAGGGCTTCATCGAGGCTCCGCAGGACGCTGAATATCATTTCATCCTTTACTACGCCGGCTTCCAAAGTGTCTCCATAGGTGGTAAGGAAGTGGTCTCCGAACGCTGGAGACCGGCCTGGAATCCGAACTCCTACAAATTCACGGTCAGCCTCAAGAAAGGGGAGAAGACCCCGATAAATGTCAACTGGAAACCTGACGGGGATGTCTCCTACATCAGTCTCAGAGTGGCCGAGCCGAGGACGGAAGCCGAGCAGGGCCGTTTTTCGTTCTGGTCGGAGATGAGTCCGGAACTGGACTACTACTACATCGCCGGAAGCGATATGGATGAAGTTATCTCTGGTTACAGGACCCTCACCGGCAAGGCTCAGGTGATGCCGAAGTGGGCTCTCGGATTCTGGCAGAGCCGCGAGCGTTACAGCACGCAGGAGGATCTCGTCGGAACGCTGGCTGAACTGAGGCGCAGGAATATTCCCGTGGACAACATTGTTCAGGACTGGCAGTACTGGAAGGATGACCAGTGGGGAAGCCATGAATTCGACCCGGACCGCTACCCGGATCCCGAGAAGATGCTGGATGACGTGCACGCAATGCACGGGCGTTTCATGATCAGCGTCTGGCCTAAATTCTACGTCAACACGGACAACTACAAGGAACTCAAAGCGGCCGGTCATGTCTATGCCCTTGCCGAGAAGGACAGTCTCAAGGACTGGCTCGGCCACGTGGAGTCATTCTACGACGCCTATTCAGAAGGAGGAAGGAATATGTTCTGGAGGCAGATGGATGAGAACCTTTACTCGAAGTACGGCCGCAAGATCGACGCATGGTGGATGGACGCCAGCGAGCCGAACCTGCGCGACTGTCTGCCGATGGACTACCAGAAGGCTCTGACGACCCCTACGGCTCTCGGCCCTTCCACTGAATATCTCAACGCCTACGCCCTTGTCAACGCTGACGCCATCTACAACGGCCAGCGCGGAATCGACCCGGACAAGAGGGTGTTTCTGCTGACGAGAAGCGGCTTCGCCGGTCTGCAAAGATATTCGACATCCACATGGAGCGGTGACATAGGCACTTGCTGGAATGACATGCGCGCCCAGATGGCAGCGGGACTTAACTTCTCGATGAGCGGAGTTCCGTTCTGGGGAATGGACATCGGCGGGTTCAGCGTGATGGACAAGTTCACGGCGGCGGCTTCGGCTTACAACAGCACCGGCAAGGTCACCCCTGACCTCGACGAATGGCGTGAACTCCAGACCCGTTGGCACCAGTTCGGAGCTTTCGTGCCTCTGTTCCGCACCCACGGACAATGGCCGAGAAGAGAGATCTGGAATATAGCCCCGGAGGGAACACCGACATATTCAAGCATCCTCTATTACATGAAACTGCGTTACCGCCTGATGCCGTACCTCTATTCATTGACCGGAGCCGTGCATTTTGATGACTACACCATGCTGCGCGGCCTTCCGATGGACTTTCCGACAGACCGCAACGTGGCTGATATCAGCGACCAGTGGATGTTCGGTCCGGCTCTGATGCCTTGCCCTGTCTCTGAATATGGAGCTCGCTCCCGCAGTGTCTATTTCCCTCAGTGCGAGGGCTGGTACGACTTCTACACCGGCAGGTTCATTACCGGAGGACAGACCCTCACGGTCGAGGCTCCTTATGAATATATTCCTTTGTACGTCCGCGCGGGTTCAATCATTCCGTTCGGCCCGCAGATCCAGTGGTCTGACGAGAAGCCTGCCGATGTGATCGACCTTTACGTCTATGCTGGCAAAAACGGTTCGTTCACTCTTTACGAGGACGAGAACGTCAACTACAACTACGAGAAGGGAGCATATTCAACGATCCGATTCACCTATGACGATTCCTCAAGGACTCTCACCATCGGTGACCGCAAAGGCGATTTCCCCGGCATGCTGAAGGACCGTCGTTTCAACATCGTGCGAGTCACTTCGGAGAACGCTTTCGCTTATCCTAAGAACTCTAAGGGCGTGGAGGTTGACTATCACGGGGCTTCCGTGACGGTAACTCTATAGCCGGACTAATCCAGGTACTCGATCTTGAAGTCGTAGTCCCACTGCGTGAAGTAGAGGTTGCCTTTGTCCCATTCCACTTCACCGCGCTGGAAATCCACCGTGTCACTGCGTGGGTACTTCTTTTCGGGATCGAGGTTGCCTCCGAAATCGGAATTTATGACCATCCGGTAAGGCTCGATGCCGCCGAGGAAGAAATCACCGCCGTAGGAGGTGATCCCGAAACTCTGATCGACCGGAACCCAGCCGTAGCCCTCGAAATAGACCTCGCCCCAGTCATGCAGGTTGCCGGCGCCAGGGTGCATCATCAGGCCGCTCTGCCACCTGGCCGGAATGCCTTTGTGGCGGCACATCGTGATGAAGAGCAGAGTCACCTGACCGCAGTCGCCGTGACCGCTGGTCAGGACATATTCAGGAATATTCTCGATTGTGGAGTAGTCTCTGGCTGATGCCCACGGGAACGTCTTGTCGATCCATGTGTAGATGGCCTTGGCCTGGAGGTAAGGATTTTCGATGCCGGATGTGACTGAGTCGGTCGCTGCCTTGACCTTGTCCGTGAAGATGACGTGCTGTTCACGCTCGGCGGTATATTCCTTATATTCAGGATTGGAAGTGTTGTAGGGTAGAACTTTGGACGGGTCTATCGGATGCCACTCGCCGCAGGAGGTATATTCAAAGACTTCATGGAAGACGGTCGGTTTGTTCTTTACGGTCTTGGCTTCCATGTAAACGCTGCCGTGCGGGTTGGCGGGGTCGGAGAACGTGAGCCGATCCACAGTGTATGCCACGCCGTCAACTCCGGCCTCGATGAATTTGAAATCGCTCTGTCGGGCCACATCCTGACGAGGAAGCGGCAGCCAGCAGCGGAGTGTCTGCCCCGGCCGCAGTGTGTTTGCGTGAACCGTCAGGGTGAATGTCACCTTCATCCTTTTCGGCAGGGCGAAATAAGGATTCTCCTTTCCTGCGGCTATGTTGTCCAGCACCTGCTTCTTGATCGCCGGAATCGTCACCGCGTCAATCGCTTCATGTCCGGACAGCGAGGTTCCGCTTTTGGACAGGTCCTCGTCCTTCGAGTCGGCCGCGGCTTTTATCGCCGCCAGTTCCGGATTGATCCTGAACAGGTTGCGGGCTGCGGAGGTGAAATACATCGTACGTTTGCCGATCTGCATGGATTCCAACTCTCCGGAAGCCGTCCACTTGTCGATCTGCCCGTCGGTGACACCAGGGATGTATTTCTGAATATATTCCTTAACGTCCTCCCGTGTGGCGCAGAACTCCGTCGCAAGCCTTTGCGCCAGATCCTTGTCCCACGAATATTTGTACCTCATCTGTCTGGGCAACCAGATGTTCGCCGCCAGCGCTACCGCCACCAGTGTCCAAAGGACTATCTCTTTTCTTTTCATCGCCAGGGCTTATAACAGTTTGAGTCCAAGCCCAGAGCGGTCCGGCAGGGTGATTTTTCCGTCAACGACGGTCATTCCTTCGAAGCGGTCGTTGGCGATGAGGAGGTTGCCGTCGAGGTCGGCGAAATCCACGGCAGGGGAGAGTTGGGCTGCGGCGGTCACGGCGCAGGAGGTCTCGGTCATGCAGCCGACCATCACCTTCATGCCCTCGGCGCGGGCGTAGTTCAGCATTTTCCAGGCCTCGCGCATTCCGGTGCACTTCATCAGCTTGATGTTGATGCCGGTGTACGCTCCCTTGACCTTCTGGACATCAGCGAGACGCTGGATGGCCTCGTCGGCGAATGTAGGCAGCGGGCTGCGCTCGGTCAACCAGGCGTTATCGTCCAACATCTCCTTCGGCATCGGCTGCTCCACCATCACGACCCCGTGCTCCTTCAGCCAGTAAATCATCTCCAACGCCTTCTCCTTGTCTTTCCAACCTTGGTTCGCATCCACGGCGAGAGGCAGGTCAGTGATTTCACGGATGGTCTCGATCATCTCCTTGTCGTTGTCGAGCCCGACCTTGACTTTAAGAATATTGAACTGTTCGGCGCATTCCTTTGTCTTCTCCCTGACGACATCCGGGGAGTCGATGCCGATGGTGAATGTGGTGTTCGGAGCTTTGGCGGCGTTGAGGCCCCAGATCCGGTACCACGGCTGCCCCATCAGCTGACCCACAAGGTCGTGCAGTGCGATGTCCACGGCGGCCTTTGCGGCGGTGTCCCCCTCGTTGATTCCGTCCACGTAGGTCAGGATATCATCGATTTGGAACGGGTCGCTGAACTGCTCCAGATTGACCTTACTTAAAAAGTTGCATACACTCTCCACGGTCTGCCCCAGGTACGGCGGCATCGAAGCCTCCCCGTAGCCGGTGAATCCGTCATATTCAATCTTCACCTGCACATCAGGTGTGGTGGTCCTTGAATATGAAGCCACGGTGAACGTGTGCCGCAGCTTGAGTTCGTAAGGCTCGAAACTCAGCTTCATCCTGGCCGAGCCGCCCACCTTGTATGGTTTAGGAATATTATTGCCCCCATCCTTGCCGGCACATCCGGTGAGGATACCTCCTGTTCCGATGAGAATCCCGCTTCCGGCAGTCGCCAGTCCCGCGGTCCTAAGAAAATCCCTGCGTTTCATATTCGTGAGTTATTTTGTTGATTCAATGAACGATGTCATCTGAGGGACCTTGCCGAGGGCGGAGTGGAAGAGTTTCATCTGGTTGAGGGTGCGGACCAGATTGTGTTCCGGGTACTTGATCTTGTAGTAGGTGTCACCGTTGATGTAGTCGGCGAAGAAGCGGACGGCCTGCATAAACGGGAACAGACAGGCGGCGTAAGGCAGATTCTCCCTTTCAATCGGGGTGAGGAACGGCTTCGTGCCTTTCAGATAACCCCTTGTGAAGGCCTTGAAGATCTCCATATCGAAATCGACCTTTTCCAGTTCGGGCGAATCCTCGGCCACAGGGTTAGCGGCCGTGCGCAGGAAATCCCCGAAATCGGAGAACACATAGCTCGGCATCACGGTGTCCAGATCGATGACACAAAGGATCTTGCCGTCCTTGTCGAACATCATGTTGTTGACCTTTGTGTCGCAGTGGCATATCCTTTTAGGAAGCTTGCCCTCACGGTGCAGCTGCTCGGCCTTGCACATCTGGACTCCGTACTTGTCGATGTCCGCCAGAATCTTGTGAAGTTCCTGACCTTCAGTCTTGTCATCTGCGTGCAGACGGCCTGCCTTGTCCTCCCTGACAGCCTCAACCAGCTGCCTCAGCCTCAGTTCCATATTGTGGAAGTCCGGAATGGTCTCCCCGAGCGTGTCAGGAATGTCGGCGAGCATCGCCTCGAAAGCTCCGAAAGCCTCGCCGGCATATTCGGAATATTCAGGATTCACCGTCTCGTAGGTGAACGCGTCGTCGATGAACACCGACACCCTCCAGTACTTCCCGTCCGCAAGGCAGTAGGTTTTCGGCTTTTCGCTCAGGAGTACTTCGACCTTCTCTCCCTCGGACTTCAATGGAATGAACCTCAATACCTTGCGATCGATGTCCTTCTCTCCTTCGGCTTCCAGTCTCTTACGGATATGTCTGGTCACCGCCTCGATGTTGCTCTGGAGAAGATCCACGTCCGTAAAAATGGCGTTGTTGATCCTCTGAAGCACATAGTCCGGCGCATCTCCCTCGGTGACAACCTTGTACGTGTCGTTGATCAGTCCGTTCCCCAACGGTTTTATCACCTTGATCCCGCCCTCGATGGCGAATAGTTCCACTATCTTCTTCAAATCTGTCATAGTCAGTGTCATTAAAATATCAATCTCTCATAAGCATTTTTAAACAACTTCTCAAAGGTAATCATTTCAATCAGGAATTTCAAGCGTCATTCCAATCATTTGAATATTAAAATTGTTATTTTTGTGGTTGGATCTTCACCGCTTGTGGTGAAGGAACGAAAGTGACTTTCGAACAGGAAATGTTTTTTTGAGGTGATTTTCCACGTGAGTTGAGTCGTCATGGAACTGTATGAATATGCCCGCCCTGGACTGATGGCCGGGAAGAAGATACTTTATGTGCACGGGTTCGCATCCAGCGGACAGAGCGGAAGCGTTAGGACGTTGAGACTGCTGATGCCGGAGGCGACAGTGATCGCTCCGGATCTGCCGGTGGAACCTTTCGAGGCGAAGGAACTTTTGATGAATATGACAACGTCGGAGAAACCGGATCTCATCATCGGCACTTCGATGGGGGCGATGTACGCGGAGATGCTTTACGGAGTTGATCGCATTCTTGTGAACCCGGCGTTCCAACTGGCCGACACCCTGCTGAAAAACAATGGCTTGGGCAGACAGGACTACCATAACCCCCGTCAGGGAGGCGAGACCTCCTTCCTGGTCACGAAAACCCTTCTGGAGCATTTCCGTGAAGTCAGCTCGCATTGCTTCGAGCGGGCCGGAGAGGATCAGTACAAGGTCTTCGGGCTTTTCGGGATCCACGACACTCTGGTTCATACTTTCGACTTGTTCAGAGAGCATTACCCGCAGGCGATAAGGTTTGACGGAGAGCATCATCTCAATGACGATGCAATTCTCCACTCACTTCTGCCAGTCATCCAATGGATTGACGACAGGCAGAGGAACGTTCAGAAACCGGTGCTGTTCATCTCGTTGAGTGACAGGATTATCAACCATTCCAGCGGTTTCGCCAAGTCGGTCGCCGCTCTTGCGGTAGGCTATGATGTCCACATTTTGGCCGGTGTGCCGTACAACACTCCGGAACTATGCCAGAAAGTCGTGGACTGGTGTGAGACCAGTCTCGGAGTTCCGGTCTGGAACCGTGTCACGATCACGAATCACAAGAATCTTCTTCTGGCTGACTACTTGATTGACGCTGAACCCGAAGAGAACGGCGCTCCGGATTTCATGGGCACATTGATCCATTTCGGCTCCGATGCATTCAAGGCATGGGAGGATGTTTTGACCTATTTCGACAGGCTCGGCGGACAATGAGTTTCAGCTTCCGGATCTGCCGGAAAGACCACGCCGGACTGTCGGCGGATTTCATCGAGAATCTCGGAGGTGATCAAGGATGTCTCCAGGCTGTTGACCGATGACTCAAGGCGACCTGATTCAAGTACATCGATGAATTCCCTGAACTCGCATAGGTACTCGTCAGCGTCAACCGGGACAGAGATGTCATCCGCTTGAGGGCCTGAGGCTCTCCCCGAAGTCGGAGTTCCGCGTCTTGTCATCTCGGCATGTCGGCAGATGTGGATCTGATCCAGCGAAAGGATCCCTCCGTCGCAGGAAATCTCTGTGCGGAGCCGTGAGTCAGCTATCTTTGAATATATCACCGAAGCCGTCATCCCATCATATTCGAAAATAACGCTCCCTTGCAAGTCCACTCGTTTCCATTGGTTCGATGCTCCAACAGGTACCTCACAAGTCATGATGTCGGCTTTGACCCCTTTAGGGCGGCCGAAAAGCGAGACCATCGGGTAGATCGGGTATATTCCTATGTCCATCAACGCCCCACCGCAGCAATCCGGATTCAGCGAACTCGGCACCGTCGAACTGCCCTCTCCCGCTATAATCTTCTTGACCAGATCGTATTTTGAAGAATATTGGCAGAATGACGCAAAGTAGTGACGCACGGTCCCCATCTCCGCCAGACGCTCTCTCGCCGCCACAAAATTCGGACACAACGTCGAGATCATCGCCTCCATCAGCATCACCCCGTCGGCTCTCGCGGCGGCGATCATCTCGCCAACCTCACGCGCGTTGGCAGCAAGCGGCTTCTCGCACAGGACATGTTTCCCATGACTCATGCACTTGATGGCCAAATCGTGATGCGTGCTGTTCGGCGTTCCGATGTAGATTGCGTCGATTTCCGGATCGGATGCCATCGCCACGATGTCGGTGTACACTTTTCCGATTCCGTGCGCTCCGGCAAACGCATTTCCTCTTTCCCGCGAGCGGGAACAGACGGCGGCAGCCTCGAAGCGAGGTTCCATCAACGCACCCCTGAGAACCCAGTCGCTGATGCGTCCCGTCCCCACGATTCCGAACCTTGTCTTTTTCATTTCAATGTCCCTCGTGTCTCAAGATAATCAAGTATCGATGTCCTTGCGGAAGTCTTTCCCGCAGTATCAATTGTCAGAACCTCGTAGCCCAGTTCGGGCACGAGTCGGGACACTTTCTCGCTGAGTTCCGGCTCGATGAGGATCAGGCCGCTCACGGCTCTGCCCAGCTTGTAGGAAGCCTTGACCACGGCCTCGGATGAGAACGAGTCGGCGATCAGGATTATTCTTTCCGCATCCGCAAACTTCTCCGAGCCGATCTTTTTGACCATGAAGTTGATATCCTTGGCATTCTCATGAAACGCGGTTGTGTAGCCGATGAGACCATCCGGAACCAAAGACTTCACCAAGCCTTCGGGGAATGCTGTCTTCAACGGCTCATGGAAAAACATGACGACCGGCCTCGGACCGAGCGAGTCGGGGAAAAAGCCTTTCTCGTCAGCCGGCTTGAACACCTTGCCGAAAATCTTGTCATTGTGCTTGTAGAAGCTGAGCTCTTCCACGATGATCCTGCTCCCGTTCTCGGCCTTCACCCTTTCCCGAGGTCCGGAACCCTTGAGCAAGTTCAGCCCGACTATCCCCAGCAGGGCTACCAGCAGGGATGTAACCAGTGAAACGATCACTTTTTTCATTGCCGCATGAATGTTAAATCACAAAAATAATTAAATTTGTGCGAATATGCCAAAGTTCAACCCCATATCCCGTTGGCCCGAAAGGAACCAGCTGTTGGTGCTCAGCCTCGTGGTCGGAATCGTGGTCGGGCTTGCCGCCGTGCTGCTCAAGACCTTGATCTCGGTGATTCAGGATGGTTTGCGCGACGCTTTCGGCGGAGTCTTGGACGGGGCTATGTACTATCTCGTCCTTCCGGGAATAGGAATGCTTCTGGCGATGTTGTTCTGCAAGTATGTGATCAAGGACAAAATCGGCCACGGTGTCACCAAGGCCCTTCAGGCTGTCTCAAGGCACGAGTCCAGAATCAAGCCGCACAACATGTGGTCATCGATCGCAGCCAGTTCCGTCACCATCGGGTTCGGAGGATCAGTGGGAGCGGAGGCTCCGATTGTTTACACTGGAGCCGCCATCGGATCCAACTTCGCCCGCTATATGGGACTGTCCTACAGGAGCATGACTGTGCTGCTGGGCTGCGGCGCGGCGGCTGCGGTGGCGGGAATATTCAAAGCCCCTCTCGCCGGAGTCCTCTTCGTGCTGGAGATCCTGCTGTTCAACATCTCGATGACCTCAATGATGCCGCTGTTACTGTCAACTGTCTCGGCCACAGTGGTTTCCTATACTGTTCTTGGCTCCTCGACCCCGTTCGAGTGCACCCTGACCCCGTTTGTACTCAAAAATATTCCTTATTATATCATCCTTGGACTTTTCTGCGGAGCTTGCTCCATCTACTTCATCCGCACGACCTTGAAGCTGGAGGACAGGATCGGGAAGATGCGGAATGTCTATCTGAAATGGGTCTTGTGCGCCGTCGGGCTCGGAATCTTGATATTCCTTTTCCCTCCGCTCTATGGTGAGGGCTATGAGTCTTTGGGAGTGCTGCTTAACGGGAAGGAACTCTCGCTGGACGGACAGACTCCGCTGGCGTTTCTGGCCCACAGCCCATGGTCCGTGCCAATCTTTTTCTTGCTGATCCTTTTGTTGAAGGTGTTCTCAATGACTTTGACAAATGCCGGTGGGGGAGTGGGCGGAACATTCGGCCCGACACTGTTCGTCGGCGCGATCGCCGGATTTGTTGTCGCGAGAACCCTCAATCTGCTTTTTGACGGGACGGCGACTTCTATTCCGGAACAGAATTTCGTTCTGGTCGGGATGGCCGGATTGATGGCCGGCGTGATGCAGGCTCCGATGACGGCGATCTTCCTTATCGCTGAGGTTTCAGGAGGTTATGACCTGTTCCTCCCGCTGATTCTCACCTCGACCATCGCTTTCGGGACGACCAGGATAGTCGAGAAATATTCCATCTACACCAAGCGTATAGCCCAGAAAGGAGAACTTCTCACCCATGACAGCGATCAGGCGGTGCTGACCTTGCTGAAAGTGTCGGATGTGATAGAAACGGACTTCTCTACGGTGAAGATAGACGACACTCTTGGACACCTTGTTGAGGTTGTCTCCGAATCCACCAGAAACATATTTCCTGTTCTCGATTCCGTGGATCGCTTTCAGGGCTTCGTCTCTTTGGAGGACATCCGCAAGGATATGTTCAGAACCGATGAATATGAGACCCTCCATGTTTTCAACTTCATGCGTAGCGCCGAGGAATATGTTTACGAGGACGAGAAGATGGATTCCGTGATGAAGAAGTTCGAGGTAACCTCGGCCTGGAACCTTCCGGTCGTCAGGCGTGACAGAACATATGTCGGATTCGTCTCGAAGTCCAAGATTTTCTCGGCTTACAGGGATGAGCTGAAGGTCGTCTCGCAGGACTGACATTTGAGCATTGCGGATTGATAACACTTTGAGTATGAAAAATATCTATATTGACTACATCGCCCGCACCATCGGAGTCAAGGATTGGCAGGTGGAGAATTGCGTCCATCTTTTCGAGGAGGGCAACACGATTCCGTTCATAAGCCGTTACAGGAAGGAGAAGACCGGTGGGCTGGACGATGTCGCTGTCGCCGAGGTCAAGCACTGGAACGATGTGTTCACCGAGATGGAGAAGAGGAAGGATGGCATCCTGTCCACGATCTCCGAGCAGGGTAAACTGACTGACGATTTACGGAACAGGATTGAGAACTGTGTGGTCTCCAGTGAATTGGAGGATCTGTATCTGCCATATCGTCCGAAACGCAGGACGCGCGCCACAATGGCCAGGGAGAAAGGACTTGAGCCATTGGCGGACAAGATGTGGAAGATTGAGGTGGCCGATCCGGAGGCCGAGGCGCGGAAATATGTCGGGGATAAGGTCGGTTCCGTTGAAGAAGCCCTTGCCGGCGCCCGGGACATCATCGCCGAGCGGCTTTCCGAGTCATCGACTGTCCGCGAGAACCTCAGGCACATATTCAGAACCCGCAGGATTGAATCCAAGGCCACCAAGGTGGCTTCAGGCAATGCCGATGCCTCGAAGTACAGGGCGTATTTCAATTTCTCGATGCCGCTGCAGAGAATTCCGTCGCACAATCTGCTGGCGATCCTGCGCGCCGAGAAGGAAGGCTTCCTGTCCGTCGGCCTCGATGCTGACCCCGAGAAATGCGGCAACAAGATCTATTACGATTTCTGTCAGGAACACCGTTATCCCGGGGCAAAGCTGGCGGAACAGATCCGCCTTGCCGTCGATGATGCCTACAAAAGATTGCTTGAGCCTTCACTGACCAACGAAATCGTCAAGGAAGCCAAGGAAAAGGCGGACATTGAGTCGATCAACGTGTTCGGAGAAAATCTCACCCAACTACTGCTTTCCGCCCCGGTCGGCCAGAAGAGGACAATGGCTATAGACCCAGGTTTCCGCAACGGCTGCAAGATCGTCTGTCTGGACGAGCGAGGTAACCTCATGCACCATGAGATCATATTTCCGCATCCGCCTCAGAGTGAGAAGATCAAGTCAATAACGGCTGTCGCCGCGATGATTGATGAATATGCCATCGAGGTCATCGCCATCGGCAACGGCACGGCCTCCCGTGAGACCGAGGATTTCATCAAGCGTGTAGGGATTCCGGAGAATGTCAAAGTGTTCACTGTCAGCGAAGATGGCGCATCTATATATTCAGCGTCCGAGGTCGCCCGGCAGGAATTTCCTGATGAGGATGTGACAGTCCGTGGAGCCGTGTCGATCGGCCGCCGTTTGATGGATCCTCTGTCCGAGTTGGTGAAGATCGACCCTAAGTCATTGGGAGTGGGACAGTACCAACATGATGTGGATCAGAATCTGCTGCGGGAGAAGCTGGACAATACCGTTGTCATCTGTGTGAACAGTGTAGGTGTGAACTTGAACACCGCGAGTCCTTATCTGTTGAGTTATGTCTCGGGAATAGGTCCGGCGCTGGCCTCCAACATTGTGGACTACCGCTCTTCCATCAAGGGCTTCTCCTCCAGAACTCAGCTCCGCAAGGTCCCTAAACTCGGCCCGAAGGCTTTCGAACAGTGCGCCGGTTTCCTGCGCATCCAGAACGCCGAGAATCCGCTTGACAATTCAGCCGTACACCCGGAGTGTTATCACATCGTTGACAGGATGGCCTCCGACTTGGGTGTCGGCACCAAGGAACTGGTAGGTAACGAGATCTTGATAGGGAAGATAGATCCGTCGGCCTATGTTGAGGGAGAGTTCGGTCTTCCTACGATCAACGATATTCTTAAGGAGTTGGCCAAACCTGGCCGTGATCCTCGCCAGAATGCGCAGGAGTTCAGTTTCGCCGATGACATCCATGAGATTGATGACTTGAAGCCGGGAATGGAACTGCCGGGAATCGTCACCAACGTGACCGCCTTCGGTGCTTTCGTGGACATCGGCATCCACGAGAACGGCCTCATTCACGTCTCACAGATGCGCGGTCAGAAAGTCAAACTTCATCAGAGGGTCAACGTAAGCGTCATCGATGTCGATCTTGATCGCAAGCGCATCTCACTTCGCCTGCTGGCCGGAAAATAGAAGGGTACGTTGTGTGTGCGCGATCCTGTCGAAGAGCGGACATGACGACGTATGATCAGGGTGTTGTCTTGGTGATGATCAGGTGATTGCCCTGGTTGTAAGGTGTCTCGATCCTGACTCCGAAGATGTGGAAGCCATCGCCTGATTTTACTTTCAGGCGGGTTCTTAATTCATCGCTTGACATCGGAATATTTTTCGCGGAGACTTCGCTGTGCGGGTAGCGTCCGCCTACATCTTTCATCGAAGCCTTGTTGAGCGGAAGAATTTCCTTTACGTAGAAGACTTTCCCGAAATCCTTGAAGCCCTTGATCCTTTGGCTCAACTCGCTGTCGGACAATGGCTCGCCTATGGTGTAAAGATGCGTGAACCGAGCCAGCTTCGCAAGTCCGAACCTTTCGCAGACCGCATTGAACACACCTGCCTTGGTCAAAGACTTTCCCGGTTCGAAGATTATTCTGGCGAATGTCGAATCCGGGTACACGGCTTTCGCGTCAGCAATCTCCTCAGGCTTGAAAGCCAAAGTCCTGCCGTCTTCCCGGCAGATCAATGAATATCCTCCCCTCCATTCCCTGTCCAGCAGAATCAGCAGTTCCTTGCATTCCCCGCCACTTGCCACAACATGAACCTCACGAACCCACTGTCCGTTCCAGCCTTTTGCCGATGTGTTTTCAAGGTATTCCTCGTAAGTTCTGTTCAGTCTATCGACCACCATCGTGATGTCAGCCATGGGGGAAAGTTTGAGCAATACGAACCGGCTGGTTTCGAATAGTCCCGGCAGCATTTTCAGCACGTCCGGCGAGCAGTCTTCCAGCAGAAAGACCTTTTTTCCTGCGGAATCACGCCTTGCCGGATCCATGAATATGACTTCGGGTTTGAAGCTCCCGAGCATATCCTCAAGACGGTTCCTCGTCGCCTCGCAGTTCTTAATGACTATGTTCGTGGCTCCCAGGGCCTTGAAGTTGTGCCTTGCCGCAGCCGCCAGTTCGGGGTCCATCTCATTGTACAGCACTTCACCCGCCACTTTGCTGAACGCCCACGAATCCACACCCAGTCCGCCGGTCAGGTCTGCGATTATGCCGTTCGTTGAGCTTGTCGAAGCGGCCGGTCTGACATATTCATTAAATATTCTTTGAACAATCGAAGCCTTGTACCTTGCCGTGTCCGAAGAACTGCACTGCTCCGCGCAAAGCGACGACGGATAGACCAATTCCGTGCGAGCCACCCATTCCGGTAGCTTCTTACGAAGTTTCTTTCTCCCCTCGATCGTGTTGACCGCCAGTGATCTCGCATCAAACCCCGCCAGCTGCGGATCCTCCGGTATCGGCCACTCCCTGTGCGACATCACCAGCCGTACGGTGTCCGCCCCCTCGTTCTCAACTATGAATCTTTCGAAACTGTCCATAACCATGCAAAAATAGGCAAATATTGCCGAATAATTATGTAAATTTGTAATTCTTGAAATGTGGAATTATTAAAGACAGATACTTATGGCACAGGATTACAACGAGAACGCCAGAAAATGGCTGGAAGGGGATTTCGATCAGGAGACCAAGATGAAGGTTCTTGAGTTGCGGAACAATGATCCGACCGGGTTCGAGGACGCTTTTTACAAGACTTTGGAATTCGGCACCGGAGGTTTGCGCGGCATCATGGGGGTCGGGACCAACAGGATGAACAAATATACTGTCGGGATGGCGACCCAGGGGCTTGCCAACTATATTCTTAAGAAAGTCTCAGGGGATGACATCCGCGTATGTATCTCCTACGACAGCCGCAACAATTCGAAACTGTTTGCCAAGATTACTGCTGACATATTCAGTGCCAATGGTTTGCATGTGTTCATCTTCGACAACCTGCGTCCTACTCCGGAGTTGAGCTACTCCATCCGCAAGATGGGGGCGGTAGCCGGTGTGATGGTCACAGCCTCGCACAACCCGAAGGAGTACAACGGGTACAAGGTCTATTGGTCTGACGGAGCCCAGATCACCGCGCCGGTTGATCAGGAGATCATCGACGAAGTCAACAAGATCACAGATCCTTCACAGGTGATGTTCGAGAAGAAGGAGCATTGCGGCGAGGTCGAGCTGATGGGGAAGGAGGTGGACGACGCTTATCTTTCCGACATCATTTCTCTGACCCTCAGTCCCGAGGCTCGTGAAAAACATAAGGACCTGAAGATTGTCTATACTCCGCTTCACGGAGCAGGAGTCCGCATCGTGCCGGAAGCTCTTAAACGTCTTGGTTTCGAGAATGTTATCCATGTACCGGATCAGGATGTGAGCGACGGGGACTTCCCGACGGTGGTTTCTCCTAATCCTGAGGAACCGGCCGCGATGAAAATGGCTCTGGAGACGGCCGACAAAAATGGCGCTGACATTGTGATGGCCTCCGACCCGGACGCCGACCGCCTTGGAATCGCTGTTCGTGACAACGACGGCAGGATGGTTCAGCTGAACGGCAATCAGACCGGCTCCATCCTGACATATTACATCCTCACCCGTTGGAAGGAACTCGGAAAACTGGATTCAACCAAGTACATCGCCAAGACCATCGTGACCACGGAGTTGATCGCGGAGATCGGCCGCAGCTTCGGGGTGAAGTGCTACGATGTGCTGACCGGATTCAAGTACATAGAGGAGATTGTGCGTGAGAACGAGGGCAAGGGCGAGTTCATCTGCGGCGGCGAGGAAAGCTATGGCTTCAATGTGGGCGAGTTCGTGCGCGACAAGGACGCTCCTGTCGCCTGCATTATGGTAGCCGAGTGTGCCGCCTGGGCTGCTGAGCAGGGTCTGACCCTTTACAGGCTGCTCCAGAGGATTTATTCTGAATATGGCTACCGCAAGGAGTCGCTTGTCTCTCTGGTCCGCAAGGGCAAGACCGGCGCCGAGGAGATCCAGAAGATCATGGCTGACTTGAGGCAGAATCCTCCGACTGAGATTGTAGGTTCGAAAGTCATCAAGGTCATCGACTACAACGAGCCGGAGAGGACCGGACTCCAGAAGTCCAACGTACTCCAGTTCTTCAACGAGGCCGGCGACATAGTCTCTGTCCGTCCTTCCGGCACCGAGCCGAAGATCAAGTTCTATTTCGGAGCCAAAGGCCCTGACGCCGACGCGAAACTGGAGGCTCTAAAGGCGCAGTTCATCAGTTAAATCTTGCTTTTATGGAATTCACCATCCGTGACGCCAAGCCTTCAGACGGCGAGTTCATCGCAAGGAATGTCCTTGCGGCGATGGGGTATGAGGTTTTCAATGACGCCGATTTCGTAATCGAACTCGCTTCCGCCACCTTGACTGTTCCGGATGCCGTCAAGGTCTTTGGCGAGGTCTGCGCCAGACCGGACACGTTGTATTCCCACACAAGGACAAGGGTCGCCTGTGTGGACGGCAAGGCCGCGGGTTCGCTGACGGCATATTCGGGGGATAGCTATCTGCCGCTGCGGGACCGGACTTGGGGACTGCTGAACTCGGCTTTCGCATCCAATGATGATGCATCATGTGAGGGTGTGGCCGGGACTGCGTCCGAAGTGTCATGCGCAGAGCCGGAGTGTCTTCCCGGTGAGTTCTACCTCGACAGCATGGCCGTTCTCCCGGAGTACCGCCGTATGACTTTTGAATATGCCGGCTCTACTGACCGTATCGGCCATTTGCTGATGCTTGACGGCATAGAGGAAGGCCGAAGGAAGGGCTTACAACGCATAAGCCTTATTGTAGATAAACTCAAGCCTCGCCTGTTCACCTACTATTCCGCCCTCGGCTTCCGCCCCGATGGGGAGATCCTCTTCTTCGGCCACCTTTACGACCGGATGATCAAAGAGTTAGACTGATTTGGTCTCAAAAAAGAGAGGGAGTCTCCAATTGAACCTCCCTCTCTTTTCAGAGCCACTCATCAGGCTCGAACTGACGACCTGCGCGTTACGAATGCGCTGCTCTACCGACTGAGCTAAAGTGGCTTGCTGCATTTCTCGTGGAAATGGACTGCAAAGATAAGTAAAAATTTTTAACTTTGCACCATGTATTCAGATATTATCATCATCGGAGGTGGAGCGGCAGGGCTTATGGCCGCATACGGTGCCACAAAGGCGCTTCCACTCGGAAGCTCGGCACGAATCACTGTTCTGGAGAAGATGCCCCGTCCGGGCAGGAAGATTCTTTTCACGGGGAAGGGACGGTGCAATTTCACGAATCTCAAGGCCTGGGATGAGTTCTCGCAGCATATACGCACGAATCCAAACTTCGTGAAGCCGGCGTTCTACAACTTTACGCCCGGGAAAACGACATATTTTTTTGAGAGCAATGGCCTTGAGACTGTCATTGAGAGGGGAGACCGGGCTTTCCCATATTCACACAGGGCCTCGGATGTGCTGGACACCATAGTTGAGGTGGTGCTGCGCCACGGGGTGACGCTGCTTACAGATCGTGAGGTGATCGACATTCTGCCGGGTTTCTCGATCCGATGCGCTGACGGAGAGACGTTTGAATGCTCAAAACTGATCATTGCGACCGGTGGGCTTTCCTATCCGGGAACCGGCTCGACCGGTGACGGCTACAAGTGGGGCAGGTTCTTCGGCCACAGCATAGTCCCTTGCTTTCCGTCGCTGACAGCCCTTGTTCCTAAAGGCTACAAGATTATCGACATGCCGGAGATAGACATGAAAGGGCATATCCGCCGGGAGACTCCGATGACTGGCAGCGGAGAGGCTCTGAAAGGAGCGAAACTTAAGAATGTCAGCCTGACCGTCACGTTTGACGGCTCGAAGTCTGAGTCCGAGTTCGGTGATGTGGATTTCACGGACGGCGGGATCGAGGGACCTATCGGGTTTCAGGTCAGCCGCAAGTGCGTGAAGACCTTGATGAACGGTGGCAAGGTGACTTTTTCGCTTGACCTCAAGCCGGCGGTGCCGCTGGAGGAACTGACTGAACGGATCAAAACTCTTTGGGACGAAATCAAGAATGATCCACGCACGCGCCAGTGGAAGGATGGACGTGGACTGAACGGCAAGGAGATGTACCGGATCCTGCTCGGCAAACTGATGCCATGGGAACTGATTCCGGGATTTCAGGCATGGAATCCGGACATCATGAAGATTGATCTCAAGAAGTCCGAATATGCGGACGGTCGCTTCGGCGCTTCGACAGGATCAACGTCCCGTTATGCCAATCTGTCGGGTCGTTATGACCGGTCTCAAAGCTGGTCGAAAGGTCCTGGCCATCGCTTTAACCGTCAACCTCGCCGTTACTACGACATTGATCTTGACTTGTTGGCCAAAACCTTGAAGGATTGGAAGTTCGAGATAATCGGTTTCGTGGGCTACGAGCGCTGCGTCATCACGGCCGGAGGAATCTCTACGGACGAGGTTATGCCGAAGACAATGGAGTCCCGCGTCAAACCTGGTCTCTTCTTCTGCGGCGAGGTTCTCGACATGGACTGCGACACCGGCGGCTATAACCTCCAGTGCGCCTTCTCCACCGGCTACCTTGCCGGTGAATCAGCGGCGAAATCTTTATCATCTTACAGTGGAGGCTAATCTGCTGTAGTTCAGCTAAAAACCACATCCTTCTCCCCGCCGGAACGGACAGGAGGAGGGTATTATGTGTGTTTGATTCTCAAGACTTTACCCTCCACGGCTAATAGACTCCGGAGCCGATCATCTCGTCATCGGTGGAGTACCAGGCTGCGAACTGGCCGTTGGAGATGCCGCGCTGAGGTGTGTCGAACAAAATGAACAGGCCGTTTTGCCTCTTGATCAAGAATGCGTCCTGAAGTGGCTGGCGGTAACGGATGCGGATCCGGTAGCGGCGGATTTCACCGTCGGCCATCGCAAGATCTGCCCTGATCCAATGAATATCCTCTGGAGCGATGCGTAAACAACTTCGTGAGAGACCTTTGTGGGCGTGACCTTCTCCGACGTAGATGATGTTCTGAGGAACATCGGTGGCTATGACGAAAAGGGAGTCCTTGTGCCCCCCGATGTTAAGGCCCTTCCGCTGTCCGATCGTGTAGAACTGCGCACCGTCGTGCCGCCCTACAATCTTCCCGAACGGATTTTCCTTGTAACGTGTCTTTTTGATGTGCTTTTTTCCGGCTCTGTAGGTTTCGGTTTCGAACTTGATGCCGTCGTACTTGATTGGCTCTGACAATCTCATCAGATCCTCATCGCTTGATTGTACGATCTTATTCACATCGAAGTCGTTCCGATGTGATCCAGACTCTGAGACCGTCGAAGTTGCCGAATCATGAACCCGCCTGTTGTTGAATGACTTCCCTCCGGAGTCCTCGGAGGTATATTCAGTGATCATCATCGGCTCGCCGGGAGTCCTAAGAAGAGAGGCAAGAGTGTCATGAATGAAGCGATATCGCTCATTTTGAGTGTAGTATGCATCGTAAACTTCCACCACGTCGCCCTCTGCCGGCTTGAGCTTCTGTTGAAGGAACGTTGGGAGATCCACTTTTCCGACGAAGCATATTCCTTGTGAATCCTTCTTGTCGGCTGACGGGAGATCCGCCAGGCGTGCGATCTCTCTGACTTCCGGCTTTGTGAGATGACCGATAGGGAAGAGAGCCTTGCCAAGCTGCTCCTGAGTGAGTTGGCAGAGGAAGTAGCTCTGATCCTTGTTCGGGTCCACGCCTTCCAGAATCCTCCACTGAGGCTGTCCGTCAATCATAACTTGCTTACCATCGGCATCCAACAGCGGCATCCTACGGCAATAGTGTCCTGTCGCCACCATGTCAGCCCCGAGTTTCCGGGCGGCCTTGAGGAACGCGTCGAACTTGATCTCCCGGTTGCAGAGTACATCCGGGTTCGGGGTGCGGCCGGCGGAATATTCATTGAACATGTAATCCACCACGCGCTGGCGGTACTCTTTGGAAAGATCCACGAAGTAGAACGGGATACCGATTTTTCGTGCGACCATTTCCGCCACGAATCGATCCTCCTCCCATTCGCAGTCTCCGTGCAGCGTGGCATCCGCGTCGTGCCAATTCTGCATGAACATGGCGAACACATCATGTCCCTGCCGCTTCAGCAGCAGAGCGGCGACACTGGAGTCAACTCCTCCTGAAAGACCGACACATATTTTCATGGCAATATCTTAACTGGCGTGAATTATTCATGAAAAAGCAAAGTGTCTTCATAATTATTTTGTAATCAGAAGATTAAATGTTGTGTTTGTATCGTGGAAAACAAATAAACATTATTCCTTTACTTATGAGCAAAGATAGCCTATCCATAACAGATTACCAAACTTCTCTCACATTATTTGAACTTGAACCTGTAGAGGCTTCTAAGAATGTGTTGAAAATTTTGAATAATTGACGAATTTTTGCTAACTTTGATAAGAAGCTGTTTAAAAATGGTTCCCGCATAAGAAAAAGAGGAATTGTATAGCTTCTTAGGAATCACGTATAATGACCACTGAATATGAAAACAGTAAAATTGGACATAAACTATACTGAATATTCCTCAATCGAGGAGATGGCTCCTCAGGACATTGAACTGGTGAAAGCGGCCATCGAGGCACAGAAAGGATCCTACGCCCCATATTCCAAGTTCAATGTCGGTGCGGCGCTCCGCTTGGAGGATGGTACAATCGTGAAAGGAGCCAATCAGGAGAACGCCGCCTATCCGTCAGGACTTTGCGCCGAGAGGACCGCGATGTTCGCCGCCGGCGCCAATAACCCGGGCAAGGCAATGCTTTCCCTCGCCATCGTCGGAGGTTTCGACGGAACGCTGAGCGACACTCCATGCTCGCCTTGCGGTGCCTGTCGTCAGGTCATGGCCGAGTACCAGACTTTGTCCGGATGTCCGATGAGCGTGATCATGTACGGAACGAAAAAAACATGGAAATTTGACAGAGTTGACGACATTCTGCCGTTCATTTTTGACAGTTTCAACGAAAAGTAGTATATTTGCAGTCAGGGAAAGTCGTACACGACCAGCTCCCTCTGAACTCCCCCAGGGCCGGAAGGCAGCAAGGGTAGGAGGTTGTAGCGGTGCGATGTACTAAGCTTTCCCTTTTTTTTGCGTCCGCCTCCAACTGATATGATAAAATAGTGATAATCAATCAGATCAGTCGCATCTTGGCGTACTTGAGCAGGAGGACTTTCTCACCGTAGCGGTCGAATGTGATCTTGGCCTTGAGGTCAGGAGCCGAGCCGGTGATCTCAAGGATTTCGCCTTGACCGAAGCGGTTGTGTTCGATCCGTTGGCCGACTTTGAAATCGGTCATCGGAGCCGGGATGAAATCGGCGTCTGAAATCTTAGGCGGAATCGGGCGCTTTCTCATGGCCTCAATCCTTGAGGTGGTGTCGGAAGGTCTTGGTGTAGAGGCAGGTCTGCGTTCGTACCTTACGCTACCGGATGATCCGTAGGAATTGCCGGAACCCATACCGTACTTGTTTGCCGGACGGCCGCCGAGCTTGTCG
Organism: Bacteroidaceae bacterium; assembly: GCA_963642795.1. Taxonomy (GTDB): domain Bacteria; phylum Bacteroidota; class Bacteroidia; order Bacteroidales; family UBA932; genus Cryptobacteroides. The sequence goes on along the minus strand of CAVIHT010000006.1, from coordinate 8,948 downwards.
AAACTTCCGCCCGTCCGTCCGGACAGCCCGTTTCCGGAGCCAAACCTGTTTGCTCCATAGCCTGAACTGCCAGAAAAACGTCCGAAACCGCCGCCTGATCCATTCCGCGAACCGAACCCACGTGAACCGAATCCCCCGAAATCATCGAAGTCAAGAGAGTCCTCGTCGGAGAAGTTGTCGTTCATGAGAGGGTTGGCGATGTACTTGGCGTCAATTTCCTTGATGAAACGGCTCGGAGAGTTGGACTCGTGCTTGCCGTTGCGCATTCTGGTGTTGGCGAATGAAAGGTTGACGGCTTTCTTGGCCCTTGTCATGGCAACGTAGAACAGACGGCGCTCCTCTTCTATGTCGGAGGGAGAGGCCAGCATTCCACCGGACGGAAAGATGTTCTCCTCCAGTCCTGCCACGAAGACGTACGGGAACTCAAGCCCTTTGGCCGAATGCACGGTCATCAAAGCTATCTTGTTGTTTGTGTCCTCCTCATCCTCCACATCCACATTGGACAGCAGGGAAATGTTCTCCAGGAACGCCCCGAGGGTGAAGACAGGATAGTCAATCTCGGAATCCTCATCCGCCTGCTCCTCCGCAATGAGGTCGTGGAGATATTCATTCCTCCTTTCTTCGATGAAGTGAGTGACGCTGTTGACAAGTTCCTCGACATTGGAAGCCCTCGACTGTGCCTCGATTGAAGGATCGTTTTTGAAAAACGCATACAGGCCGCACGCGTTCGAGATGTCTTGGACCAGCATGTCGGCGTCGGTGGATGCCGCCTTGGACGCGAATCCGTCGATCATCTCGCAGAAGGAGCGGATCTTCGCCACCGCCGCCGGCTTGAGACCGTAGTCGGCGAATTTTTCTGAATATGCCGCCTTGAACAGCGAGCACTTAAGGTCGAATGACATAGCCGCCAATGCGTTGAGCGAAGTGTCTCCGATTCCTCGGGCCGGGGTGTTCACGATTCTCTTGAAAGACTCGTCGTCGTTGACGTTCACGACCAGCTTCAAGTAGGCCATCATGTCCTTGACCTCGGCCCTGTCGAAGAACGAATTTCCGGAGTAGATCATGTACGGCAGGTTCCTCTTTCTCAAGGCCTCCTCCAAGGCCCGGGACTGGGAATTGGTTCTGTAGAGAATTGCGAAATCCTGATACTTGGCGTGGTCGGACTGCATCCTCTCCACGATCTCCGATGCGATGGTGGCGGCTTCGTCCTGCTCCGACCAACTCTTCAGAAGCCGGATCTTCTCGCCCTCCTCACCGACTGCCACGCAGGTTTTCGGGATCCTATTTTCATTCCTGGCTATCAATGAGTTGGCTGCATTCACGATGTTCGCCGTCGAGCGGTAGTTCCTTTCCAGACGGAATATCCCGCACTCGGGGTAGTCCTTCTTGAAATTGAGGATATTCTCGATCTTCGCCCCGCGGAAAGCGTAGATGGATTGCGAGTCGTCCCCCACGACGCAGAGGTTTCGGTGCTTCTCGGTTAATTTTTTGAGGATCAGGTACTGGGCGAAGTTCGTGTCCTGGTACTCGTCCACGAGGTAGTAGTCGAACCGGGACGCCACGGCTTCCTTGGCCTCGGGAAAATCCCGAAGCAGGATATTCATATTCAATAAGATGTCATCGAAGTCCATCACTCCCGAGTTCTTGCACTTCTCGGCGTAGCGGGAGTAGATGTCGCATATTTTGGGCTTTCGGGCGTGGGTGTCATTGATTATCGCCTGCTGGTTGGCGCGGTAGGCGGAGGCTGTGATGAGGTTGTTCTTCGCCATCGAGATTCTCCCCAGCACGTCTTTGGGCTTATACACCTTCTCGTCCAGGCCCAGCTCCTTTATACACGCCTTTATCCCGCTCACCGAATCGCTCGTGTCGTATATGGTGAACGAGGAAGGGTAGCCGAGAAGCGCGGCATATTCCCTTAGAAATCTTATGAATATCGAGTGGAAGGTCCCCATGAAGAGCCTTCTGGCCTTCCGCTCGCCGACCATCACCGCGATCCTTTCCTTCATCTCTGTGGCTGCCTTCTTGGTGAAGGTCAGCGCCATGATCCTCGCCGGGTCACACCCTCTCTCCAGAATGTAGGCGATCCTGCTCGTCAACACCCTTGTCTTTCCTGATCCCGCACCTGCCACTATCAGCACCGGTCCGTCCACACTGCCGACCGCTTTTTTCTGCTCGTCGTTCAGCCCTTCAAAAATAGCGCTTTCATTCTTTTCCATAACGGGTACGAAAATACGGAAAAAATCCCAAATAAAATGAGTATATTTGCAAGTTGTAAAAAATATGGTTGTATTACAATCAACATTAATTATATGTCAAACATCATCGATTTGAAAAAGGGTCTGAACATTCCGATAGACGGAGCGGCGGCCCTAGAAGCAAAGAAGACGATCGTGCCTGACACTGTTGCCGTCAAACCAACGGATTTCAAGGGCTTCTCCCCGAGACTTCTCGTCAAGGAAGGCGACAAGGTTCTGGCAGGATCCCCTGTTTTGGCAGACAAGCAGCACCAGGACATCCTCCTGACCTCTCCTGTAAGCGGAAGGGTCTCAGGAATTGTCAGGGGAGAGAAGAGGAAACTCCTCGCTGTGCTCGTGAAGGCGGACGGCTCCAACGGGGCTGTCGATTTCGGAGCCAAGAATCCTTCCGGCCTGAAGGTTGGGGAGGTGAAGGAGATTCTCCTTGGGAGCGGTCTGTGGTCATTCATCGTTCAGCGGCCTTACGGAATCATCGCCGATCCGGCTTTGACACCTAAGGCTATTTTCGTGTCCGCTTTCTCCACGGCACCTCTCGCTGCAGACTCTGAGTTCGCCTTCAGGGATGAGTTCGCCGCCATCCAGGCCGGTGTCACCGCCGTGTCAAAGCTTGCCAAGGTCCATGTCTGCGTGAACAGCGAGGCCTCGGCTTTCGCCAAACTCACCGACGCCACTGTCCACATGGTTAACGGAAAGAAGCATCCGGCCGGCAATGTGGGCGTGCAGATCAGCCACATCTCTCCGATCAAGAAAGGAGAGGTCGTCTGGACTCTTTCCCTGCTTGCGCTCGCTGCCATCGGCAAACTGCTCAAGACAGGAAAACTGGATCTTACCCGCAAGGTGGCGGTGACAGGTCCCGCCGCCAAGGGCGCTTCCTATGTCGTGACTCTTCCGGGAATGCCGGTCAAGGCTCTCAAGGGTTACTATGACGGCAGCGTGGAGACCCGTTTCATCAGCGGTGACGTTCTTTCCGGCGAGAATGTCGGCGAGGACGGCTATCTCGGATTTTTCGACAATCAGGTCACACTGATCAGAGAAGGCCGTGACAGGGAAGTTCTTGGATGGGCGAAACCATTCAGGTTCAATCAATTCAGTTCTTCGATGACTTACTTCTCATGGCTTTTGCCGAAGAAGAAGTACAACATGGACACCAACACCCACGGCGGCGTTCGCGCTTTCGTGGTTTCGGATGTATATTCAAAGGTACTCCCTATGGATCTTTTCCCTGTCTATCTGATCAAGGCCTGCCTTGCCGGAGACATCGAGAAGATGGAGCAGTTCGGAATCTATGAAGTTCTTCCTGAGGACTTCGCCCTTTGCGAGTTCGTGGATCCTTCAAAGAACGACATCCAGGCCATCATCGGCAAGGGAATCGACCTCATGATAAAGGAAATGGCTTAAAGGATTATCGCTATGGAAGAAAACACAGTAAAACCAGGCCTTTTTGAAAAAGGCGGCAAGTTGGGGTGGCTGCATTCTACATGGGATGCCTTTGACACCTTCCTCCGCGTTCCGGCTACGGTGACCGCCAGAGGCTCTCACGTCAGGGATGCGATTGACATCAAGAGAATAATGATCATCGTCGTGCTGGCCGTGGTTCCCGCCGCCCTCTTCGGCATGTGGAACGTCGGTTTCCAGCATGATCTTGCTGTCGGAGACCTTCCGGGATTCTGGAACCAGTTCTTCTGGGGATTCCTCAAGGTTCTCCCTCTCTATCTCGTCTCCTACATCGTAGGTCTCGGAATCGAATTCGCCTCGGCCCAGATCAAGGGCGAGGAGGTCAACGAGGGTTACCTCGTTTCCGGAATGCTCATTCCGCTGATCGTCCCGGTGGACGTTCCGCTCTGGATGCTCGCCATCGCCGTGGCCTTCGCTGTAATATTCGGCAAGGAAGTGTTCGGCGGCACCGGAATGAACTTCCTGAACCCGGCCCTGCTTTGCCGCGCGTTCCTGTTCTTCTCTTATCCGAGTTCAATGTCCGGATCTGAGGTCTGGGTGGCTCCGCGCTGCGGGGCTGACGCCATTTCGGGAGCGACACCTCTGTCTTATCTGGCTGACGGCCAAGGTGCCCTTGAGGCCATCAACAACGCCGGCTTCAATTTCTGGAACATGTTTGCGGGAACAATCCCGGGTTCTGTGGGGGAGACCTCGGTGATCGCCATCCTCATCGGCGCCGTCATTCTCATCTGGACAGGTGTGGCAAGTTGGAAAATCATGGTTTCCTCCGTCGCCGGAGCCCTTCTCATCGGGTGGCTTGGCAACATCGGCGGAGCGACTGACGTTCCTGCGTACTACCAGCTTGTCATGGGCGGCTTCGCGTTCGGTACGGTCTTCATGGCCACCGATCCTGTCACCTCGGCGCAGACTGAGACCGGCAAATGGATCTACGGATTTCTGGTGGGAGCCCTGTGCGTTGTCGTCAGACTGTTCAACCCTGGCTACGCCGAAGGCATGATGCTGGCGATTCTCCTGATGAACACGTTCGCTCCTCTGATTGACCACATTGTGGTCTCACGCGCTGTGAAGAAAAGAGCAAATAAGGTCACAATCGCTTAATTATCAATGAATATGAATACTAACGGTAATGCATATACGATAATCTACACGACAGTAGTCGTGGCTCTTGTCGCGGCGATCCTCGCATTCGCGTCCCTCGCCCTTGCCCCGAAGCAGGACGAGAACGTCAAGGCGGACACCATCAGCCAGATGCTTGCAGCCGCCAAGTTCTTCGAGAAGAGCGAGTTGGCGGCCATGGGCAACACCAGGGTGCTTGAGGAGTATGTCAAGTGTGTGAAGTCCTCGATCATCATCGGGGCTGACGGCAGCCAGACTGGCTCTCTGAACAAGGAGAAGAGCGAGATTTATACGACTGGCCAGCTTAAGGCGCAGGACAAGTACATCAAGGCCGGGAACACCGACAAGATCGCCCTGCCTGTCTTCATTTTTGAGAAAGACGGCGAGACCATCACGGTCGTGCCTTGCTACGGTGCGGGTCTTTGGGGACCTATCTGGGGCTACATCGCCCTTAACGGCGACCTGACCATCCGCGGAACTTATTTTGACCATTCGAGCGAGACTCCGGGTCTTGGAGCCAAGATCAAGGACGATCCAAAGTTCAGAGCCGAGTTCGAGGGCAAGTCTGTTGACTTCACAGCTGTGGACAAGAGTGGAGCCAAGGTTCCTTTCGAAGTTGTCAAGGGCGGAGCGCCGGCCGGACAGAAGAACGCCGTTGACGCGATCACCGGTGCTACGATCACAAGCAAGGCTCTCGGAGTCGCCATCGCGAGATGGCTGAACGCCTACGAACCGTACCTGTCTTCCACAAAGGCCTCCGAGGCATGCGGAACACAGTGTGACCAACCTGTCAACGAGGAATAATGAGGAGGAAATGATATGAACGAAAAACTTAAGGAAACATTGTTGAATCCGATTTTCAAGGGCAATCCTGTGACTGTCCTTATTCTCGGAATATGCTCCTCATTGGCCGTCACCGTACAGCTTAAGGGAGCCTTCGTGATGGGACTTTCGGTGATGATCGTCACCGGCCTGTCAAGTTTCGTCGTCTCACTGATGAGAAACTCCATTCCTAACAGGGTGAGAATCATCATCCAGCTGGTAGTGGTGTCGCTTATGGTCATTCTTGTGGACCAGTTCCTCAAGGCCTATGCGTACAGCATCGAGACCCAGCTGTCGGTCTATGTCGGTCTGATCATCACGAACTGCATCGTCATGGGTCGCATCGAGGCCTTCGGTCTTTGCAACAAGCCGATCCCGTCGCTTATCGACGGACTTGCGAACGGTGCCGGCTATGCGCTCATTCTCATAGTGCTGGCCTTCTTCCGCGAGCTCCTCGGTTCCGGCACCATCTTCGGCGCGCGGATCATCCCCGAGAGCTTCTACGCCGCAGGCTACGTCAACAACGGTCTTGTGATCCTTCCTCCGATGGCACTGATTCTCATCGGCTGCATCGTGTGGATTCAGAGGAGCATCCAGAAAGACCTTCAGGAAAAATAACAACTGACACACAGGAATTATGGAATATCTTAGCTTATTCGTAAAGTCAATTTTCGTTGACAATATGATTTTCGCTTACTTCCTCGGTATGTGTTCATACCTGGCGGTATCGAAAAACGTGAAGACGGCTTCCGGTCTTGGTGTGGCTGTCGTGTTTGTCCTTCTGGTAACTCTGCCGATCAACTACCTGCTGAACCAGTACATCCTCAATCCGGGGGCAATGAAATGGATCAGCCCGTCACTGGCGGACGTTGACCTGAGCTTCCTGAGCTTCATCACTTTCATCGCGGTAATCGCCGCCATCACCCAGCTGGTGGAGATGATCGTGGAGAAGTTCGCTCCGGCTCTATATTCAGAATTGGGAATATTCCTTCCGCTGATAGCCGTGAACTGCGCCATCCTCGGAGGCTCGCTCTTCATGCAGCAGCGTGACTTCGTGAACCTCGGCGAGGCGACCGTTTACTCCCTTGGTTCGGGACTTGGATGGTTCATCGCCATCGTCACCCTCGCCGCGATCAGAGAGAAAATGTCATACTCGAGGATTCCGGCTGGTCTTCGCGGCATCGGAATCACATTCATCACCGTGGGTCTCATGGCCATGGCCTTCATGACCTTCATGGGTCTGACAATCTAATGTAAGGAGGCGGTAAACATGTTTACAACAATAATTTCATCAATAATCACAATTGTGCTTGTGACGGTGATTCTGGTGGCGCTGCTTCTTTATGTGAAGATTAAGCTCACACCGGAGGGTACTGTCAAGATTGACATCAATGGCGGCAAGAAGGTTCTGGATGTACCTCAGGGCAGTGACCTGCTGCACACTCTGGCCGACCAGAAAATCTTCCTGCCTTCCGCCTGCGGTGGAAAGGCAAATTGCGGCCAGTGCAAGGTTCAGGTGCTGGAGGGTGGCGGAACCATCCTTCCTACAGAAACCGGCTTCTTCAGCCGCAGACAGATCAAGGAAGGCTACAGGCTCGGCTGTCAGGTAAAGATCAAGGAGGACATCAAGATCCAGGTTCCGGAGTCCACCCTCAGCGTCAAGAAACTTGAGTGCGAGGTCATCTCCAACAAGAACGTGGCCACTTTCATCAAGGAATTCACCGTGAAGCTTCCGGCGGGTGTTCACCTTGACTTCAAGTCCGGTGAGTACATCCAGATCGACATCCCTGCCTACGATCTTGATTTCTCGACCATCGATGTCGATGACATCTACAAGGCGGATTGGGAGAAGTATGGATTCTTCGGCATCAAGACGAAGAACGAGGTTCCTACGATCAGGGCTTACTCTATGGCCTCTTATCCTGCCGAGGGTGATATAATCAAACTGAATGTCCGCATTGCCACTCCTCCGTTTGACAGGAGCCAGCCTAAGGGCGTGTTCAAGATGCTGCCTGTTCCTCCGGGTGTCGGCTCATCTTATGTCTTCACCCGCAAGCCGGGCGACAAGGTCTGGATCTCTGGTCCGTTCGGAGAGTTCCTTCTTCCGCAGAATGATCCTGATTCGCAGGAATATATCTTTGTGGGCGGTGGCGCAGGAATGGCTCCTCTCCGCAGCCACATAATGCACCTGTTCAAGACACTCAAGACAAAGCGGGAGGTTCACTACTTCTATGGGGCGCGCAGCCTTGTCGAGGCCTTCTACCTTGAGGATTATGCCGAGATTGAGAAGGAGTTCCCTAACTTCCACTTCCATCTGGCTCTTGACCGTCCTGATCCAGCGGCTGACGCCGCCGGAGTCAAGTACACGGCCGGTTTCGTTCACAATGTGATGTACGAGACCTATCTCAAGGATCACGAGACTCCGGAGGACATCAAGTACTTCATGTGCGGTCCTCCTATGATGGTGGCTTCCGTCAACAAGCTGCTTGACAGTCTGGGAGTGCAGCCTGAGAGCATCCTGTACGATAACTTCTCTTAATTCGAGACGTAATTATAGAGCTGGCCCGTATGGGTCAGCCTTTTTTTTTGTACATTTGCGGTATGATTGACAGAAAAGTACAGATGATGGATGCCGGGATGGTGTTGTTCACGAGCGAAAAACCGTTCGGGACGGTGCTGGGAGGCATCAAGGCGGAACTGACAAAATTCGGTGATGTTAAAAGATCAAACGAAATCTCACCGGATGAACTTCCTGACACGACGGGGGAGTGCGACTTGTTTGTGGACTGGTCCACGCCTTTGCGTTGGCGCGCCATCTCATGTAGGCTGGAGGACGCGGGGCTTGTCGGACACAATCCCGAGGGGGAGGAAATCCGGCGCTATGCGCTTTGTGTCAAGGAAGGAAACAAGAACCGGCAGACAAAGGTTGCGGTGACGCTGCTGCTCGCCATGGTATCCATTGCTTTGGGAATATCCGGAATGGATGGAGTCCCGGGAGCATTCACGGTTCTGCCAAGCCTCGTTCTTGCCGCTGCCATTGTGTTCTTTGCTTTGCGTCCAAGTGTCGAGGCTCAGAAAACGGTAAGGAGTCTGCTTGAGACCACACGTGAGGCGAAGTGATTTTCCGCTCGTGTCCGAGGCTTTTTTGCGTTCTAAACGGTTATTTCCCGCAAATTTTGCCTAAGGCGAACGAAAACAATATAAAAAATCGTTTCAGATAGTTGTTTTCTTTAAAAGAATTTGTATATTTGGCATGAAGTTTTTCATAGTTTAAGTTTAGGTTAAGTAGCGGGGCGATCG